>NZ_CP139303.1:718368-1077553 GCF_034092465.1 Prochlorococcus sp. MIT 1223 | reverse complement strand
GGTTTTTTTGAGGCAGTTAAATCGATCAGGCAGGTTGAGGCTCAGAAGATACCAACTCATCTGCGAGATCCTAATCGAGATCAAGAGGCATTTGGGGATGGAATTGGTTATCGTTACCCACATGCATTTGCTGAAAACTGGGTTGCACAGCAGTATTTGCCTGACTCACTGCAAGGTGAAGTTTTTTGGAGGCCATCCAAGCATGGATGGGAAGGTGATAGAAGAAATAAGATGCTTGAGAGAAGAGCAGCACAATTTGCTGCAGCTGAAGAGTCTCTTGAATCTCATAAATTATTTCTATCTTCTAGTCAAAATGAACCTGTATTTGAAGGCTGGATAGAGCGTCAGCTGATGCAAGAGGGCGAGAGACTTCAGAAATTACTTCAAAAATTATGGATTGATGCGAATCTCAAGACTAATGACAGAGTATTAATTGTGGGACAGAGTCCTTTGTTTTGGTCTCTTAATTCACTGAGTTCAGTTAAAGAAGGCGGAGTATTTATAAGCACTTCGTCAGAAGAAAAACTTAAGGTTTTAGCCCAATTAGATATATTGGATCCGCTGTTACGTCCCACTTTGATTACTATAGAGAACCTTTTATCAAGTGATATTCCTGTGAATTTAAAGTTTGAATTAATAGGAGGAAGAATAAAAAATGAAGATCTTTCTGATATAAAATATAGTCAATTCTGGAATAAGATTTCATCAATCTCTGCACCTAAAACAAAATTAAGATTATTAGTAAGTCAGCCTTCCTGTGGTCCATTGGGATCAATTTTAGAGAGTATAAATGAGAGTTGCATAAAGAATATAGATAATAAGATTCTGCAAGAAGTTGTTTCCTTAGAAATGACTTTATTGAAGAAAAAAAATAAATCACAGTTTTTTTTCGAGCTATTACGACAATTAAGATGGAAAATTAAAGTTGACACTTGGGATGAAACTTTAATTTTTAAAATGACAAACTCAATTGAGAAAAGATGGCTTTCTCAAGATAGTGATTACTTTAAATCAATTCTTAATGAATTTGATGAAGAGATTTCAGTGCAATTGATTAACCTAATAAAATCGGTAAGAGGAAAAGATTTAAAACAGAAGGTATCTCATTATAAAATAATTGGTATCTATGAGGGCAATTACTAGATTAGTTCACTTTTAAGATGTATTCTTAGAAATTTAAAAATTTTTTAAAGTAAATCTTTTATAGATAATCGTATTTGGTCATTTTGTTTTTCTTCAACAGTGATCTTATGAAAATATTCTTATAAGAACGTTATTTTTTCGGAAGTTGAGTAGAGGTAATAACGAACTCCTAGTAACTTGGATGTAGGTTTATTATTTTCCAAGATAATGTCCTTAAAAGTCGGGGATCTTGCACCTGATTTCACTCTCCCTGATCAAGATGGGAATTTAGTGAAATTGTCATCACTTAAAGGAGAGAGGGTCATTCTTTATTTTTATCCTAAGGATGATACTCCTGGATGTACAAAAGAGGCTTGTAGCTTCAGAGACTCTTGGAGTATTTTTGAATCCAAGGGGATAAAGGTGTTTGGCATCAGTAAAGATCCCTCTAGTTCTCATATAAAGTTCATTGATAAATATCAACTCCCTTTTATACTCCTTACTGATTCAGAGCCTTGTCCAGTAGCAAGTTCTTTTGGAAGTTATGGACTAAAGAAATTCATGGGGAGAGAGTATATGGGAATGATGAGACATACTTTTGTGATTTCTCCTGATGGGAGAATCGAGTTGATTTATTTGAAAGTTAAAGCAGAAAAAATGGCTCATCAGATACTATTGGACTTAGGATTAAGTTAATTCATTATGCTTCACATTTATCATTCCCTCTAGAACAAGATTAGGGCAATGATAAATATCATCATACGATATTTTTAGTTTATTAAAAATATCTAAGCTATCCCCCCCGCAGATAAAAAGAGGTGCACTAGTATCTTTTTTGGCTTCTTGAATGGCACCTATTAATGATTGAAAACTACCTCTTAACATTGCATCTTCTGTAGCCTTAGGAAAAGTTTCTCCATTCAAATCTTTTCTTGAAGGATAAGATAAATTATTAGTGCATTGCGCCATGGCTTTTAGTTGAAGATTTAATCCAGCTATTAATTGACCGCCAATAAACTCGCCTTTCTTACTAATTCTTGTAATACTAAGTACTGTTCCTGCATCAGCAATTAGTAGTCCATTTGTATGAATAATTGATAATTCTTTCGCTTTTTTAAATGCTCCCCAGCCAGCCAATGCTCTATCAATACCTAACCAACTTGGTACGTTTAAAAGAGGTATTTCTTCAATATTGAGTTTCTTTTTAGGATCTAAGTAAATATTCTTAGGCCTTTTTCCTACTTCAGCCCATGCTAATAAACTTGTATTTATATATTCGGTAAACCCTTGCTTTATTGATGTGTCTAGGAAATCCCATTGGTTTTGATTTTGGAAAGCCCAATGTAGGCGACTATTCCCAATTAAAAGATAGGTTTTTTTGTTAACTCTCTCTTTATCTAGTTTCTCTTTCATTGATCACTTGACTCTGAAACATGTATTCCACACTCTTCTTTCATGCCGCCAAATCTTGTGACTCTCCCTTCTTCGCCAAGAGTATCAGGTTTGCTCGAGTGCCAGTCCCCCACAGTTGAGTATCCTTTTTCAAAAAGCGGATGTTGAGGTAAATTATTTTCTTTCATGTAATAAAAAATATCTTTTGTCGTCCAGCTCAGTAAAGGTCTTATGGATAAACGCCCTCTGATGAGATCTATAGGATTCATTGACTTTCTGTGTTTTGTTTGATTGCCTCTCACCCCGCTTGCCCAGCAAGTAACTTTTAGATCATTAAAAGCTTGCTCTAAAGGCTCTACTTTTCTAATGAGGTGATATTTTTCTAAGTCTTTGAGAGATTTTGTTTCCCATAGTCGTCCATATAACGCTTCCATCCGCGCTGATGAGATAGAACTTTGTACTACACTTATATCAAGCTGAAGCTGTTCAATAAGTTGCTTTGCATAGAGGTAGGTTTCTGATGGTAAGTATCCTGTGTCTACCCAAATTATGGTCGGCAAATTATTACTTTTGAGTTGGCGGACCATATTTAGTAAAACTGCAGATTGAATACCAAAACTTGTCGTCAGAACAAATCTCTCGCCAAACTTTTTTTGACCCCATTGGATTCTTTCTTCGGCCTTAAGATTTTCTAACTCGCTTCGCGCCTTCTCAAGAGAAAAATTATCAACTGATTCTTGATAATAGTCTTTAGGCAATTGTTGATTTATTGAATTTTGTTGGTTTGGTTTGGTCATGTTTTTATCATCGAATTGACGCTTATTTTGCAAGTTTGTTTAGTGTCTCATTGATACCCCCGCGGGTTGTAACTATGGACATAAATGATCCTAATTCTGATCCAGTTGTTTTAGTAGGAGGAGGTTTTGGTGGCTTAACAACATCTTTGGCACTAAGTCGAAGTCACCCTAAGCCTAAGATTATTTTGATAGAGCCAAGAGATCGCTTTATTTTCTCACCCCTGTTATATGAATTATTGAGTGAAGAGATAAAGTCTTGGGAGATTGCTCCTTCCTACAGCTCATTGCTTAGTGCGACAGGTATAGTGTGGATTCAAGAGAGTGTAGAAAGTATTAATAATCTTGAAAAATACGTTATTACTAATACAGGATTGAAAATAAATTATTCTCAAATTGTACTTTCTGTTGGTTCTAAGCCTAATCAGCTCTCTCTTAAAGGCCTCACTGAGCATGCCTTAATGTTTCATGATTTATCGGATGTAAAGAAATTAAGAAATTTGATATTTATTTTAAAGCAATCATCTGAAACTAATAACTCTCTTTTCATAGTTGGCGCTGGACCTTCAGGCGTAGAATTAGCATGTAAGCTTTCTGATGTATTAGATAATGAAACTCAGATCCATTTAATTGAGCGTGGTCGAAAGATCTTGCCTCAAGGTAAGTTGTTTAATCGAGAGAAATCAGAGGTCGCATTAAATAATCGCCATATCAAGGTACATTTGTTGACTGAAGTTATCGAGATAAGCTCTGATAAAGTTAAATTAAGAACAATAAATGATCAAGTTTCTCATGATTTTTACATGCATCATCAAGGAGTAATTTGGACTGCTGGTTCTAAACCAAGACTTCCTCAGATTATTCCAAAGCCAATTTTGAAAGAGGGAAAAATAATTATTGAATCTACTTTGCATGTTGTTGGGCAAAAAAACCTACTTGCAATAGGTGATGTGTCTTTTAATGAACTAAGCCCTCATCCGGGAACCGCTCAATTGGCAATGCAACAAGCGATAGTTGCAGCAAATAATGTAATCGCTTATCGCACTGGGGTAAGTCCTCAGGTTTTTAAATATGATGATTTTGGTGAAATGCTTAGTTTAGGAAGGGGAAATGCATCTATTACCGGATTTGGTTTGACATTAACAGGACCATTAGCTTTTCAGATTCGCCGTATGGCTTATCTTACGAAAGTACAAAATCTTTCTTTAGGTATTAGATTTGCCTTGGCTTGGTTATTGAATAACACACATCAATGCAAATGAATAATTGTTTCTGCATTAATTTAATGACTCCTTATATTTTGTCATTTAGTTTGAAGAAGAACTCATTCTTAATCGATGCAATGAATTAAGTATGAATGAACTAATTGCTATTTATCAAAATCCTCAAGCTGTCATAACTCTATCAGTTTTGATTTTAGCAGTGGTGCTTTTTATTTCAGGCTTATTAGCTCCTGAGTTGACAGGACTTTTAAGTGTTGCATTGTTAATGGCTACAGGTGTTTTACCACCTCAAAAGGCATTAGCTGGCTTTGGGAGTCCTGCTTTAATTACTTTAATGGGTTTATTTGCGGTTTCAGCTGCTTTGTTTAAGAGTGGAGCACTTGATCGTTTAAGAGAACTTATTGCTTCTGAAAATATTCGCTCTCCCAGAAGATTAATTGCACTTTTAGGATTTGTTGTAGCACCTATTTCCGGCATAGTTCCTAATACACCAGTTGTAGCTTCTCTTTTGCCCGTTATAGAAGCTTGGTGTATTAGACGTAAGTTGTCGCCCTCACGAGTATTGCTTCCCTTGTCTTTTGCAACTGTTTTGGGTGGAACACTGACTTTACTTGGTAGTTCTGTCAATCTTTTAGTTAGTGATATTAGCGCTCAACTTGGTTATGGTTCATTTGATTTATTTACCTTTACCTCTATTGGAATTCCTATTTGGCTAATTGGAACAGTCTATTTATTATTGGCCCCACAAATACTTCTACCTGACCGAGGATCGATTAATAATGAATTTAGTGGAAGTACTGATCAAACTGGATATTTTACGGAGGTTACGATTCCGGATGATTCTGACCTTGTTGGACAGTCAGTAAGAAACAGTCGATTACAACGTCGTTTCGATGTTGATGTATTGGAATTGCAACGACATAGAGAAAGATTCTTACCGCCTTTAGCAGATAAAACTATTGAGCCAGGAGATCGATTATTACTTCGAGTTGCTAGAGCAGACTTATTACGTCTTCAGCAAGAACATACAGTGCAACTTGCTAGGAGTGTTGACAAGCAAAAGACGAAATTTTCAGATCCTAATTTCTTAGCCGGTCAAAAAACTGTAGAGGTACTTCTTCCCTCAGGGTCTACTCTTGCAGGAGCTAGTTTAAGTGAGCTTCGATTTCGTCAGAGACATAATGCAACAGTTTTAGCTTTAAGAAGAGGGCAACAAACAGTTCAAGAAAGAATTGGTCAAGCTATTCTTAGGGAAGGTGATGTTTTGTTGTTGCAGGCACCTCTTGATTCAATCAGAGGATTACAAGCAAGTAATGATTTACTTGTCCTTGATCAGTTCGAAAATGATTTACCAACTGTTCGTAGAAAACCAATTGCAATTGCAATCGCAATTGCAATGTTAATTGTGCCAACTATCTCCTCCATACCTCTTGTCTCTTCTGTTCTTATTGCAGTAATAGCTATGGTAGTAGGAGGATGTATTAGGCCTGTAGAAGTCCAGAGATCAATTAGATTAGACGTAATTCTTTTGTTGGGATCATTATCAAGTTTTAGCGTTGCAATGAATGACACAGGATTAGCTGATATATTTGCTAACGCATTAGAGTATTGGCTAGAAGACTTGCCTACATACTTTGCGTTACTAGTGATTGTTCTTTCAACAACTATTTTTACTCAAGTTATTAGTAATGCAGCTTCAGTTGCATTTTTAGCACCTGTTGCTGTTCAGTTAGCACCAGGATTAAACCTTCCAGAGTTGGCTCTGTTGATAGCTGTCTTATTTGGAGCCAGTCAATCATTTTTAACTCCTATGGGTTATCAAACTAATATGATGGTATTTGGACCAGGTCGTTATCGCTTTCTTGATGTGACTAGATATGGTGCAGGATTAACAGTTTTAATGACCTTAATTATTCCAGCTTTAATTCTTTGGCAATACGGAGGATCTTAAATAAATAATCTTTTATGTACACTTATATTTTAAATTTGATATATACTAATTAGATTATCAAGTTTTTATTTTTTGATTAAAAAAGTGATATTAACTAATAAAGTAAATATGCGGCCTGACCATTATAAGAAACTAACAGTTCCTCAATTCACTGTAATAACAGGATTCTTGATAATTGCTTTTGGTACATTTATTCTAGCAACTCCGATTTGTTCCTCTTCTGATGTTGGTTTATGGGAGGCTTTCTTTACTGCGACCTCTGCTGTAACAGTTACAGGCTTATCTATTATTGATATTGGAAGAGACTTGACAATTGTTGGTCAAATAATTCTTGCGACAATGCTTTTGATAGGTGGTCTTGGCTTGATGGCTATTACAACTTTTCTCCAAGGATTTGTCGTTACTGGAACAGAACTTAGATGTCGACTCGATCGAGGGAAAACCCTTGATGAGTTTGGAGTAGGTGGAGTAGGGCGTACATTTCGTGGTATTGCCTTAACAGCAGCAACTCTGATTATCATCGGCGCAATTATTCTTTATTACTTTGGTTTTACTGATATAAATAACTCAGCTGAGCGATTTTGGGCATCACTATTTCATAGTATTTCTGCTTATAACAATGCCGGATTTGGTCTTTGGTCAAATAGTTTGCAAGATTATCGCACTAATGGAGTTGTGAATACTGTCATTATCATGTTGATTATTTTAGGTGGATTGGGATGGAGAGTAACAAGTGATATTTGGAGTAATCGTAAATCTCTAAAGATAAGGAATTTAAGTCTTCATACTCGATTAGTTATTCGTACATCTTTCATACTTATTGCCATAGGAACATTAGGGTTAATGCTGACTGAGTCAATTGTCAATGGAAACTTTTTTTCAGGAATTGACTTCCAAGAGCGTTTTGTAAGTTCTCTTTTTGAGTCTGTTAGTGCCAGAACGGCTGGTTTTACAAATATCCCAATCTCTATCGAAACTATTTCTGATTCTGGTCTTTTACTCTTGATGACTTTGATGTTCATAGGCGCTAGCCCTGGGGGTACTGGAGGTGGCATTAAAACCACTACAATCGCAGCTCTTATGGCTGCAACTAGAACTACTCTTAGAGGCCAGAATGACGTTGTAATAAGAAATCGTCAAATTTCAGATAAAGTAGTCTTGAAGGCTGTTGGTATAACAGTTGCATCTTTGCTATTTGTCTTAGTCATGGCCTTGTTGTTAAGCATGACAAGCGGACATGGAAATAGCGCATCTTTTTCTTTTCTTGAAATGCTCTTTACTTGTGTTTCAGCCTTTGCAACGGTAGGTTTTGATTTGGGAGTTACAAAGCAATTAGGACATTTTGGGCAATTTGTATTGGTGGTAGGTATGTTTGTAGGTAGGTTAGGTATCCTTTTGTTGTTAAGTTCAATATGGCAAGTGATTAATTCAGGTAGGTTAAAACATCAAACTCGTGTTGGTTATCCGCATGAAGATCTTTATGTTTAACTTTTTTGTTTGTGAGGGAAGATTATGAATGAATGGTGGCAGTGGTCTCGTAAAAGATTAGGCGATGATCTTGGCTTCGCTGTAGTAGGAGTAGGTCGCTTTGGTACAGCAGTTTGCCGAGAATTGCTACGTAATGGTGCTGATGTTCTTGCGGTTGATTTTTCCTCCAAGGCAATTGAAGAGTTGCGACAACTCGAACCATCAATTGAAGCAAGAGTTGTTGACTCTACAGATGAAGAGTCTATGCGTGAAGCAGGCGTATTAGAGATGGGAACAGTTGTAGTTGGCATTAGCGAGCCAATAGAGGCAAGTATTACGACAACTCTGATTGCTAAAGATACTGATGGTAGTCGAGTAACTCAGGTTATTGCTCGAGCTACCAGTGATTTGCATGAAAAAATGTTAAAAAGAGTTGGTGCTGACAGAGTTGTTTTTCCATCACGAATGCAAGGCGAACGCTTAGGACTTGAATTAATACGCCCAAATATGATTGAGCGTTTGGAATTAGATGATCAAACAGGGATTGATGAAATTAAGGTGCCAGAGGCTTTTGTAGGTCGATCTTTAAGAGAACTTAATCTGCGCAAGAATTATTTAGTGAATGTTTTAGCGGCAGGACCAGCAAAGCGTCTTACAGTTAATCCACCTGCTAAGTACGTACTTCAAGAAGATCATGTTCTTGTTGTAATGGGATTAATGGAAGATCTGCAAAAATTACCTCAGGAATAACAGCATCAAGGACGGAGGAACCTTAGTCTTTTAGGAGCTCCTCGTAATCGTCTTGGTTCTTGTGCTTCTAAGGCTGAGATAAATTTATCTTTATTTGTCATTGCTTTAGTTTCCAAGGAAGGTGTTATTGATTTGCTTTCAAGTCTTTGAACTCCTTCCTGAATAAGAACTTTAGCCATATTGCTAACAGTTCGAGACTCGCGCTTTGCTAATGCGGAAAGTTGGTTGCACAAATCTTCAGGCAATACAACTTGGACCCTTGGGGATTTTGGATTCCCGCTTGATGAATTTTGCCGGGTAGCCATGACCCACTGGAAGTAACGGGTAACACATAGTGTACACTTATACACAAGGATAGTATCCAGCAGTATGATTGTTTGGATATTGGCCTTCTCGACCAATATGTGAAATCAGTACAAGTTCTTTTAACTGGACTGCTTCCCCGGTTGATTTGTTTTCTTACTCCATTAGTTAATTCAAGGAATGAACTATGAAAAAACCAATTCTCCCAAAGGCTTCTTTTACTAAAGACCAATTTTCAACTGAAAATGTTGTTTCTTCTTCTACGCGTCTAAAGAAAAACCTACATAATTCCGAAAATAGTGATGTCTTAATTTCTGCAGTAATTAGTTCATACTTACTTACTCATCTTCATCATGTTCTTCAAAGAGCTGAATATGGAGCGACTAAAGATGGAAGGATTTCATTAGCATCTAATTTTGCACAATTGCGCAAAGTTCTTTGTATGGATGCACGCAGTATGGAAGACGCATCAGCTTCAGGATTGAAAGAAACTAGTTCTGAAAAGTTTTACGATACAAAAATCGAGCGTAAAGTCGCTTAGGGGAATATCGTTTCTTTAGTTGATTTTTTTTTGATGAGTGGAAATGCTTCTCAGCTTTACAAGCGTATTGAAGCTGATCACGGCTATACCCAAATTTTATTTCGCCAGGCCCTACAAGATCCGCAAGGTGCTTTACAAGCTATTTGTGATATAGGGGATAGTCTTGGACTTCCTGTGACGCCAAAAGAAGTAACCGATTATTTAGCAACCTTGGAAGATCCAGACACAAAACAATGGATTATTAAGGCTCGGGGTGGCTTATAACTAATTTAGAGGGAATGCTTTTTTTTGGAAGTTGAGGTAATTCTTTAGTTTCTCTACGGTCATAGCCACCACCACCAGCAAGCGTCCAAAAAAACCAATAACTTGGTATTGCCAATCCTGCTGCTAAAACTAGAGCAGTGATTTGTTCTAGTTTTATCATGGTCTTAAACGAGAAATCGGCAAAATTTCCATTTTCTCTTTAGTCACAAAAGATGATGTAATCATGAGGCTTTTAATTAGTGCTGCGACTTGAGCGCATTAGTAAAACTTATCCCACTGGTGAAGTCCTAAAAGACATCACATGGGAAATTAAGCCAGGAGATCGAATAGGTCTGGTTGGAGTAAATGGTGCTGGCAAATCTACTCAATTAAAAATAATTTGTGGCTTAGAAGAACCTAGTTCTGGAAAGGTTGTTCTTCAAGGGGAACCTCGTATTTCTTATTTAAAACAAGAGTTTGATGTTGATATTAGAAGAACTGTTCGCGAAGAACTGTTTCAGGCATTTGATGACGCTTCGCGAGTATTAAATGACAAATCTGATCTTGAAAAAGAATTGGAATCTCATAGAGCCCAAAATGATTCTGATTACCTAGATTTATTGATTAAGAAATTAGGAACCTTACAAAGTCGATTTGAAGGTTTAAATGGGTATGAACTGGAGGCGAAGATAGAGAAACTTTTGCCAACTATTGGTTTCAATGCTGCAGATGCAGATAGAAATGTAGGAGATTTTTCAGGTGGTTGGCAGATGAGAATCGCTTTAGGAAAAATACTCTTACAAGATCCTGATTTACTTCTTTTAGATGAACCTACTAATCATTTGGACATTGAGACAATTCAATGGTTAGAAGATTATTTAAATAAGCAGAGATCAGCAATGGTTATTATTAGCCATGATAGAGAATTTTTAGATAGGATTTGCACCCAAATTATTAATACAGAAAGAGGAGTTTCACGAACATATCTTGGAAATTATTCATCTTATTTAGAACAAAGGAAAATTGAATATGAATCCAATCGATCTGCTTTCCTTAGGCAACAAAAAGAGCTCGCTTCTCAACAAGCTTATGTTGACAGATTTAGAGCCAGTGCAACTAGAAGTACACAGGCTAAAAGTAGAGAGAAGTTGATTGAAAAAATTGAAAAGATAGAATCACCTTTAGAAGAAATTAATGGTCCAAATTTTAATTTTTCCCAAGCACCAAGAGCAGGTAAAGAGGTTGTCATTATAGATGATCTTACACATAGTTACGAAGATAAAATTCTTTTTTTAGGAGCTAATTTAGAAGTATCACCAGGAGAACATATTGCATTTATTGGAGAGAATGGCTCAGGTAAATCAACTTTATTAAGATTAATAATGGGCTTTGAAAAACCTGATGAAGGAAGAGTTTCATTAGGTACACATAATATTATTCCGGGATATTTTGAACAAAATCAGGCAGAAGCACTTGACTTATCAAAAACTGTTCTAAATACACTTTTTGAAGTAGTTCCAGATTGGTCTCAGACTAAGGTTCGTTCTTTATTAGGTAGTTTTGGTTTAAGCAATGATTCTGTATTTAAGGAAGTTTCTAAAATTAGTGGAGGTGAAAAGGCTAGGCTCGCATTGGCTCTATTATTAGTTAAATCTATAAACCTGTTAATTTTAGATGAGCCTACTAACCATCTTGATATTCCATCTAAAGAAATGCTTGAAAATGCGATAAGGAACTATACAGGAACTGCTTTAATAGTTTCACATGATAGGTATTTTATTTCTAGAGTAGCTAATAGAATAGTTGAATTAAGAGATGGCCAATTATTTATTTATAAAGGAGATTATAATTACTTTAAAGAAAAGAAATTGCAAGAGAAAGCTTTAAAACAAGAACAGTTAGCAATTGCTAAGAAGGAAGCAAAGAGATTAGCTAATAAAGATAAGCAAAGAAAAAATAAAAATAATAGAAAAGCTAAATTAATTGATAAAAAGTAAAGTGAATAAATAGTTTAATTATCTCATATTTAGTTGATTAATATCTATTGGACTTATAAATAAGATTAAAGTCTCTTGTCCTCGTTTGATTTCGAATTTTAATGGCTTATTTACACCATGATCGTTAATTTTATTTACCACGTCTGATGGACTTTTTATTAAGTCACCTCCAACTTTGAGTATGAAATCATTGATCTTCAAACCTCCTGTCTCACCTGGACCTCCCGGAATTAAGTAACGAATTAAGGCTCCTTTCTTTTGGGATTCATTACCATCCTTATCTACAAGAGGCAAGTTGGATAAACTTACTCCGATAATTGGATGACTAGCATTTCCATTCTTAATTAATTGATTGGCAATATTCTTTGCTTTATTAATGGGAATAGCAAAACCTAAGCCAGCACCAGGACCTGACCGGACTAATGTATTGATACCAATGACATCACCTTCGGCATTTAATAATGGACCTCCAGAATTGCCAGGATTAATGGCTGCATCTGTTTGAATTAGGTTTATTCTTTTATCTGAAATTCCTAGTTGCGTGACATTTCTATTTAAGTTACTAATAATTCCTAATGTGACAGTATTTTCTAGCCCAAATGGATTACCAACAGCTATAGCCCAGTCTCCCACTCTTATTTTGTCAGAATTGCCTAAATTGGCAGTTGGCCAAGGCCCAGTTCCTTGGAGGAGAATTACGGCAAGATCAGTTAGAGAGTCTTGACCTATTACTTTCCCTGTTACTCTTCTTCCATCTGAGAGCCCAACAATTAATTTGTCGGATTTCTCGACAACATGAGCATTTGTCAAAACCAGACCTTCAGGGCCAAAAATAACCCCACTTCCTTGTGCGCTTTCAATTCTTGACTTGGGAATTGTAGGCCCAGGGAAATTGAAAAATCTTTCAAAATATGGATCGATGAGTAAGCCCCGAGACATACCATTATTTCTATATGTATAAACTCTTCTTTGAGTTTCAATAGTGACTACTGCGTCACCAGTTTTTGCTACGGCTTTAGCTACAAAGCTTTTGGGAGATATTTCTGTAAGCTTTGAATCTCTTTCATTTGCTCTGATTTCTCCAGGTAATAGAGACGATATACCTGTTACTGCTGTTAAAGTTAAAAGGCATGCTGCAAAAATTTTCTCAATAGGTTTACTTGAATTTAAAGATTTTTTACTCATAATTTTTTCATTTTCCTTATAAATTCAATGAAGTCATTTTGATTTGGTTGTTTAAACCAATATTTTTTGTAAACAAAATAATGATTAGACAACATTAGGCTTTTTAGGCGAACATTTTTACTTCTGTAAAAAATATGGTTGCACAAAAGAACTAGAAATTTGCGATAATTTAAATCCATTGACTTATTTCTGTTTATAGCTTGTAAAACAGAATCATGTTGAACAATTTTCTTCCTTACTTATATGGCTTAGCGGTTTGCGTACTGCTCATTCAAGCTGCTCGCGTAATGTTTAGAGGTGTTTACACTCCTAAGGCTGGAACAAAAAATATGCAAAATATTTCTCACTCTGAAGAGGATCGAACCGGACAGGTTACTATTCATCCCGAGATTTTGAATCAAGATGGGAAGATCACTGATGAAGATTTGCTGACTGTTCGTTTCTCTAGGGATGGTGATCCGCCAAAGTCATCAGGTACTCCGACTTAATAGGTTTTTGTGGAAATATTCGAGAATCAGGCTATATATGGCTCATTGGAGAAATAAATTGTGGAACAAAGAACACGCATAGTTGCTGCAGTTCTCAAAACTGTAAAATTGCCGCCAAGGTTCAGATTAAGACTTCTAAAGGAAGATCCGGTAAGGATTGAATTAAGCCTTACCCCTGCCTATGGCAAAAAACCTATTCTAGTTGGCTTGGTTGAATCACTTGATTTAGTTGCCAGAAGAGATCGAGAGGGGAGGATGCCTAGGGATTTACAGGGAACCTGGGACTGGACGGTTCGTCATGGGGATGTGAGTACAGGGGGATGGAATCCTTTTCTCAAAGAGGCTTTGCAAACAATGTTTGAGACTGGTTTGCCAGCAATTATCTATGAGGAGTTGACAGGAGAGGATTATCATCCTGTAGATGGCGCTAAGCATGTTCGCTAGTAAATCTATATGTACTGAGATCTATACAAATTAAATTCTTTGAATTTTTAAAAAGCTGCTTAGAAAGTTTTTTTCGTTAGAATAATTTTTATATATGAGGGCCTAAATGCCTGACAACCTACAACCTCGTTTTGGTTTTGTGAATTATGCAGAGATCTGGAATGGTCGTCTTGCCATGATGGGTATTTTGATTGGTTTAAGCACAGAACTTCTCACAGGCAGGGGAATTCTTACGCAAATAGGCCTTGGATGAACAAAACGTTTTTCCCTCTATTATTCAATTAATAGGTAATTAGAGATAGATTCCTTACCTGCTTATTCTGTTAAAGAGCTTAATGAGGCCATAGGGTCTTTACTTAATAGAGGTTTTGCTCCAAGATTTCTCCTTAAAGCTACTGTTTCAAAATGCCAATTCAAAAAGGGACATCTGTGGATGTCGCTAACTGATGGCGAAGCAACTATTGATGCAGTCGTTTGGTCTTCACAAGTTTCAAGACTTTCTTTTCAACCCCAACAAGAAGATGGGGTTTTAGTTATTGGAAAATTGAATTTTTGGAAAGCTCAGGCCCGTTTAACAATAAATGTCATTGATTTAAAGCCTAGTATCTCAACAGTTTTAAGGAAATTTGAAATAGTTAGTAAGTTATTAGATCAGGAAGGTTTACTTGACGAAAAGAGAAAGAAAGATTTACCTCGTTATCCAAATTCCATCGCCATTCTAACGAGTGTTCCTAGCTCAGCTCTAGCTGACATGCTTAGAACTGCAAAAGAAAGATGGCCGATGACTAAGCTTTTTATTGTACCTATCCCTGTGCAAGGAGAAGGGGCGGCAAAAATTTTAGCTGCTCTTCAGTGCCTTTCTAGTTCTTCCAAAGAATTAAAATTAGATGCTCTTGTCCTTGCAAGAGGTGGTGGAAGTCGTGAAGACCTTATGATTTTTGACAATGAGAAAATTTGTAGAGAAATTGCTTCATGCCCTATTCCTGTAATTACAGGAATAGGGCATGAAGATGATCTTACGGTTGCTGATCTTGTATCAGATCATCGAGCTGCTACACCAACTGCCGCAATAGTTGACTTGTTACCTAGTAGAGAGATAGCACTATCAGATTGTTTTCAGAAAAAACAGCGAATCTCTGATTATTTTTTATGGTTTATAAAGGATCAAAGAAATATATTACGGGATAAAATTGATTTATTGACATCTTATTCTCCAGATACTTTGCTGAGAAAGCATCAAAATGAATTAATTCAGAAGAAACATCTTTTAAATGCACTTTCACCAGACCATTGGCTGAAAAAAGGATTTTGTATTGTACGTAATAAACAAGGTCAATTATTGACAAGTGTTTCTGCTGTTAAAGAAGATGATTTAATTAATATCCAGTTTGATGATGGCAATATGGACTCTAAAGTAAAAAGTATCTATTATAAAGAATAGTAGATTTATTGATAAATGAATAGTAAAAAGTCACCAAAATTAAGATCAAAAAATAATAGTAAAAATCAAAATGCTAATAACATTAATGATAAAATTTTAGAAATGAGTTATGAGGACTCTTTGAAAGAACTTGATATAATCTTGAATCACTTACAAAATGAGAAGATACCTATTGATAAAATGCATGAATATTATATTCAAGCTAATACTTATTTAGAACATTGTCAGAAATTATTAAACTTATTAGAGCAGGAAGTTGAAGAATTAAATCTGGAAAATATTACTTAGTATCTTCCGCTTTAATATCAATGGTTGCATTACTTGCTGGGATGTTATAGGGATTATTTATTTCTCTATCTGACTTTATTCCGCAAATTGGACACTCAGATGCAGAATTTAAAAAAGTTGTACCGCATGAATTACATTTTGTCAGCTTTGATTGTAATAATTTCCATCCAACCCATCCAACACCCCCTAATACAACTGGTACTAATAAGAAGATGAGAATTAAGCTTCCAGCCAAATCCAGGAAGAATTTTCCTGCCGCTGAAGGTAAAAGCAAGAAAAGAACAATAGCCAGCCAGATTAAAGCTGAAGGCTTGTTCATTGAATTAGATAATGATTGGAAATATTATGATCTTTTTTATTCAAATTAAATATTCAGGGGGTGCGGTTCTCCGCGCTTATTTAATTTTTTGCTCGCAATAACTACACTCCAACATTGTCCATAATAAATTATTACTCCAACCATCCACACCCAAAGGGTTAAAACTAGTACACCTCCAATGAATCCATAAGCTTGAAATCTGGAACCAAGTGAAAGGATACTTCGACTAACTGCAAGATTCAGAGTAGTTAATAAAGTTCCTATTAATAAAGCACCTGGTATTAGAGGTTTTAATGGGACTCTTCTGCTAGGTAGGAGTGCTTGTAAAAGCAGTGCAGTTATAGAAAATCCAATGAGCGGAAGAATAAACTGACCAACTTGTAGAACAGGTAATCTAATTAATGCTTCACCAATCCATGGGCTTGTTCTCTTGAGATCCTCTAAGACAGCGCCAGGTATCATCCTTATATTTGCACTGATTTGATCTACAACCATTAATAACCCAATAAGAAAAACAAGTAAAAAAGCTTCAACCCTGTTTCTAATAAATCTAAATGCTTGAATTCTAAGAGGAGTCCCTTCTTTCCTAGGTAGGACATCGTCCCAAAGTCGATCAGCCCCACGTTGAAGAGTTAAATAAGCATTGCCTGCTGTCACCATAAGAAACATTGCACCTAGCAATCCTGCTCCAAAACCTTGGTTCACTAGTTTCACTAATGTTGTATCTACTAAACCAACTACTGAAGGGGGTAAAACCTGAGCAGCCAAGACTATGATTTGTTCATTTAGACCTTGCTGCTTCCCTAAAAACCAAGAAGCAACAGATAGGGAGATTAATAAAATTGGAAAAAATGATTGAAGGGTGTAATAAGCAAAAGCAGCACTAAGGTCTACACAATCACAACGATTCCATCTTTCATATGCACCCCATAAGCTGCTAACTAACCATTTCCCGTGACGTATCAATCTATTGGCCACTGTTGGGAATGAAATTAGTATTCACTTAATATTAATTGGAAATGTCATCTTGGTTGGAATAATTTAGTTTTCCATTAGGACTTTTGCCCAAGGAAGGAGTTTATTAATTGTTTTTTCAGATGATGCTGTTAATAAAGGGAAATTCTTCTCTCCTAAATTTTGTCCTGCTTTGATTGAATCAGGATTTTCGTTTAACCAAATAATCGAACAATTCAATTCTAAAAGTATTAGCCATGCTGCGGCCAAGTCCCAAATTTTTGGAGTAGCTTCTAATGCTCCAATTGTTTGACCTAGAGCAACACTTGTCATATTCAAACTTGAAACTCCAAGCAATCTTATTTTCCCAGGAAAAGATTTAGTAGGTTGAAGTTGTAAGATTTTTATAGATCGACTGCAAAGTGAAATGCAATTATTATTAATTAAAGATAGATTTTTCCTGGAAATTTTTTTATCATTTAACCAAACTCCTTTGCCTGCGATAGCAAGAATTCTTTTATTAAGAGCTGGAATATCTAAAAAAGCAGTCTCAGGTTTACCATTAACAAATCTTGCAATTGAAATTGCCCAATAAGGAATTCCAGCTGCAAAATTAGTTGTACCATCTAAAGGATCTACTACCCAAAATGCATTTGATTCAGGAACTATCTTCGACCCTTCTTCACTTAAAACACCTTCGGATTTATTAGTGATATTTCCAATTCCTTCTACTATTTTTTGATCACTCCATCTATCACATTCAGTTATTAATGTGCCATCATTTTTTATATCAGAATTAATTTCTCCAAAATCATTTAATTGTCTCTTAGATACTTCATCGATTAATTTATTTACTGCATAAACTTCTTGTTGAGAAAGTGAGTTTGTTGTTGTTTTATTCATCATCCTAATAAATAGAAAATATCATTTGCAAAGTGCTTTTAAATTATTTGATCTAATTATAAACTCATCTATGTCATTTTTTACTTTTTTTTCAATTGTATTAATTTCAAAACATGATTGCAATGAATCTATGCCTGTTTTCCTTCTTAGTTCTGCTAAATGAATATTGTAATTAGTAAGTGATTTTATATGATTCACTTTTGCATCTGTTAAATCTCTTTGGTGATTAATTACTTCGCGTTGGGTTGTTATCCCTGATTTAAATCTAAGATTTGCTAGCCTTAGAGATTCTTGAGCTGTTTGAACTTCTTGTTTAGTTGTTATTATATTTTTCTCTTCAGCTTCAAGTTCATAAAAGCTTTTCTCTACATCTTTTTGGATATCAGATAATTTTAATTTATATTTATTATTTGATTCTTTCTCTTTATTCTTATTATATAAATAGTTGGATCTTGACTTTCCACCGTCTATTAGCTTCCAAGTTGCTGATAGACCAACTGTATTATTTAAATTGTTAGAAGTATTATCCATACTTGGAGAGGATACGAGTGCTTCACCTTTCTTATAAGTTGTACTTAACGTATTATAAAAACTTAAAACTGGCTTTTTCTCCGCAGCAGCCCTTAATGCATCTTTTTTATTAATTGAGATATCAATCAGAGCAACCTCTAGTTCTTTATTGTAACCAAATGCTGCAATAACACTTTGATTAATAGGTGTGTTCCAATAGCCAAAGATTTCTGGCTTAGAGCCTATTGAAGCTTGTACGTGTTCTGGAAGATTTAAAATACTTGTCAACTCCCTTTGCTTTATTTTTTTATTACCTATTTTATCTGATAGTAGTTTTTTATCTCTTGAAAGTTGAGTTTTAGATTCTAAGACTTCTAGCTTGGTGCCAATACCTGCTTCAAGTCTAATCTTTGCTTCATTCAGCGCTAGTTTAGAGTATTCTATTGATTTTTTAGCAACTTTTACTTCTTCCAATGCTTGTTGCAGTAAGTAGTAACTTTTATAGGATCTTAGCGTTATATCACGTAACTTAATTCTATAAGATAGCTTTGCTTTTTCAAATTTTTCTCTGGCAATTTTAATTTTTGATTCTTTTAAAGGATTAATGACATCCCACTTTAATTCTGCGGATATTGAAGAGCTTAATTGACTGCTTTTAGTATTAATAGAACTATTTGGTTGATTATATGTATTTCCACTTAGATATTTAGGTAATCCATTAGAGGTTAAGCTCAGCGTTGGATATTTTTCTGAAATTGAGCTGCGGAGTAATAACTTACTTTGTTCCACTCTTAATCTTTCATTTTTTAATTCTAGATTATTTTCTATAACTAGACTTTCTAATTCTTTTAATTCGATATTTAAAATTTTCTTTATTTCTAGGTCATTATTATTAATTTTTAAAATATTATTTTTACTTTCAGCCTTTGCCCCTAAGGCAAATGAACTTGCATTATTAAGTGTTATCAATGCAATACTAAATCCTAGAAATAATTGACTGAATCGTTCTATTTTAGTTGAAGTTCTCATTTTTACTTTCTAGTTAATAGTTCTGTTCCAAGTGCCGCATTAACGATATCTTCAGCACTGTGAACTATATTGATAGGTACTCTAAGTGATTGGCTAACCTCTTCTATAGTCATATCATCTAAAAATACAGGTTTATCTTCTTTTAGCATTACAGAAGGCACTAAAAGTTGATCACCAAGATTTTTAGAGGAAAGACCTTCTAAAATATCTTTTCCAGTCAATAGTCCAGTTACAACTTGCTCTTGCCCCCAATATGGGCTTGGCAAACCATATAAATTTACACTTAGATTTTCAATAGAGTTAAGTTTTTTCTCGGCTTCATAGAAAGCATTTTTAACCATTTTTCCGACTACCCAACTTATACTTCTTTTATGTGGTATTTTCCTTGGCAGACTTGAAGTAGCACAATCTAATTTTTCTAAAAAAGATCGAATACTTCCTACACCGTTTTCTTCCTGAGGCAGGTCTTCATAATCTTTTCGAATAGGTAGTTTTTTATTGGCAATTAAATACCATTCATCGGAAAGCCATGCAAAGCGGGAACCAATTTCATTTTTAAACTCTTTTTGCAAACTCTCTACTTGAAATATAGTTTTTTCTGCACATTCCTGAGTGACAGGAGTTAAGCCATCATTATCAGGCCTAAAACGAGTGAGCCCGACTGGTACTACTGCTATTGATAAAATTGCTGGCCAATCACCTTTAGCGAATTGAAAAAGATCTGACAATGTTTTATCTAAGAACTTTCCATCATTAATTCCTGGGCAGACAACTACTTGAGCATGTATTTGTAGATTTCTTTTGGAAAACCAATTTAGCTGTTCCATTATTAGAGCTGCTTTTTGGTTCTTTAAAAGCTTTGTTCTTAGTGAAGGGTCTGTTGCGTGTACAGACACAAAGAGTGGCGAAAGATTTTGTGACTCTATTCTTTGCCAATCTTCTTTGGAAAGATTGGTTAGAGTTAAATAAGAACCATATAAAAAACTCAAACGATAATCATCATCTTTTAAATAAAGACTTGATCGTTTACCTGGAGGTTGTTGATCAATAAAGCAAAATGGACAATTATTATTGCATTGCTTTAATCCATCAAATAAAGCTTCCTTAAAAATAATTCCTAAACCATCATCCGCATCTTTTTCAAACTCTACTTGATGCAATTTTTCGTTTTTATCAATAACTTCTATTTTGATTTCTTCTTCACTCACCAAAAAGTTGTAGTCAATTAGATCACGGGGCCGAATCCCATTGATTCGCAATATTTTGTCTCCTGGCTGAATGCCAAGATCTTCCCCTATAGATCCTGGTTCTACTGATTCAACTAATGCAGGTTTTAGATTACTTTGGCTTGCATGCGTTTTCAGTGAAGTGGAGTGACTGTCATTGGTGAGTTCTTTCCACACAGAAGCAATAGTTGTTTGACAGTTAGATTGTGAGCTCAAGCAAAAAGCTATAAGGCTTCATCTAACTTTAATATTATGAACAAAAACTTAGAAGATAGTTTGATTTTCAATAGATAAATACTGCAAATAAGTGAATTTCTCTATGGATAACCTGTGTGGAGCTATGGTCTTTAACGTTGGAATCTAAAATCATGGTAAAGACCCTTCTCTAGAAGAAGGGCTAATTGCTTTGTCTTTAGGCTTCGCGTCCTTGGAAAAAGTCACTTCTGGTTAACCAATCGCTATCTAAAAAGACTTCGGTTAACTCGGAGTCATATTTATCAAAGCCCAGTACTTTAAGGTTCTGGGCAAGTACTTGTGTGATTTTACCTGTCTTTATTCAGGCTCCATGGGTTCATATCTTTCCATTATCTGCACTTTTATTTACTTTTGTTTTATTAATCACAGGATTGCTTTTAATAGAATTTTTTGCAGATCGCTTTATCAATGTTGGTTCACTTCTAATTGGTGTTAGTGGTAGCTGGTTTGGAGGTTGTCTGTTTTGGGGATGGCTACGGGCATATCCTGTTTGGCATCTTCCAGTGGAAGCGATTGCTTTGCCAATCGCTTTAGTTGGATTAAATACTCGCTGGAGAATGGGTTCTGGTTTTTATCTGGCTTCGTTACTTGGAACTGCAATTACTGATTTCATGATTGTTTGTACTGGAGTAATGAAATCATGGCCAAATGTTGTGAATGCAAACTTCAAGAATGCATCTAAATTATTAGGACAAACTGCTCATGATTTGCTGCATTTCGACAAAATAATTTTATTATTACTTGCATCAGCTTTGATTTTGTATATTGCATATTTAATGGATAAAAGGTCGATGCTAGGTTCAGATTTTGAAAAAACATGGATAGTATCTAGTTCGGCTCTTGTAACTACCCTTTGGGTTGATGGATTGTTTTTGATAACAACTCTTATTCAGCCTCAATTAAGTGGTTTGATTTGAATAATTTATCCTTTAGTTTATGAATTTAGCTAATAACCTTGGTTCTATTCCTGAAAGTTCTTGGGATGTAGTTGTGATTGGCGCTGGTGCAGCAGGCCTAATGACATCAATTGAGTTATCTAATAAATTTAATGTGTTGTTATTAAATCGGAATACTAGTAAACGTTCGTCAAGTAGATGGGCTCAGGGTGGTATAGCCGCGGTTACTCGTATTAATGATAGTGATGACAGTCATGCAGAGGACACTTTTAATGCAGGGGCGGGACTTTGTGATGCTGATGCAGTAAGAATGTTTGTTCAAAATGCTCCTCAATGTGTCGATCGCTTAATGAGTTTAGGAATGGAATTTGATAACGAAAATGGTGTCTTGTCTACGACCTTAGAAGCAGCACATAGTCATAGGCGTGTTTTACATGTTCAAGATCGCACTGGAAGAGCTTTAGTTGAAGTTTTACAAGATCAAGTTGAACAAAGAGAAAATATTTCTCATTTGCGAGGCATTCGAGTTACGCAACTTTGGGTTGAAAATAATATGTGTTTAGGAGTGCAGGTTTTAGATGGCTCAATTCTTAAGTGGATCCCTTCTAGAGCTGTAGTTATTGCGACAGGGGGAGGAGGCCATTTATTTGCTAATACAACTAACCCAGCACAAGCATGTGGAGAAGGCATTGCTTTGGCATGGAATGCAGGAGCAGCAATAAAAGATCTCGAATTTGTTCAGTTTCATCCCACAGCTTTGAAGCTTGATGGTGCACCATGCTTTTTGCTTTCAGAGGCTCTAAGAGGAGAAGGCGCACTTTTGACTGATAAATATGGCCAAAGTCCTGTATCAAAACTATTGGGGAAGGATCTTGCACCACGAGATCAGGTAAGTAGAGCACTTTTTCAAGCAATGCGCAGTCAAGGAGTTAACCATCTCGGCTTAGATTTAAGAACTATAGGTAGGGTAAAAGCTACAAATCGCTTTCCCACAATCCTGCAAAGATGTAGAGATTTTGGTTTAGATCCTTTTAGTCAGATTATTCCTATTGCGCCAGCTGCTCATTATTGGATGGGAGGCATATCTACAAATTTGTCTGCAGAAACTGATATGCCAGGTTTATATGCTGTTGGTGAAGTCGCGTGTACTGGGTTACATGGTGCAAATAGATTGGCTAGTAATTCCTTAATGGAATGTCTTGTATTTGCAATGCAATTTTCTTCTTGTGAATTAGCTGGCTTCCGAGAAAGGTTCAATAAAAATAGAATTATAAAAATAGATAAAATAGATTTTAGAAAAAATAGTACTTTTAACTCCAAAGATTTAATTTTTGAAATCGAGAAACTCCGCAATTTACTCTGGCGAGTTGCAGGTGTTGACCGCTCTCCTCAGGGTATTAAAAATGCAATATCTTCTATTCGTAAGGACTTTGATCTGATTAAAAGGGAACCCCTTCTAGAGTTTATTTTGAATCACAAGTATGATATGCACTATGAATTAGATGAAGATCAACGGCGAGATATAAATCTATTATTAGATTTATATCACCGACAAATAACAAGCCTTTTAATGCTGGAAGCATGTTATTTTCGCAGAGAGAGTAGAGGAGGACATTATAGAAGTGATACTCCTTCCACTATGCCTCATTGGAGATGTCATTCCAGACAGAAACTTGGCTACAACATATCAACTAGACCTGTAAATATTTAAATTATTTTTATTTAAATTCCTTCGATCCTTTGTAATTACTTATCTTCGCTAACTCCTCTAAAGATTGTGCTCCTGATGTAATTTCTCCATTAATTTCCCATGAAGGGTATGAAGTTATACCTTTTTCTTTACATAATGCACTTTGATTATTTACTCCATCTTCAGCACATTCTACTAGTAAAAGTTCGGATACTGCTTCTTTCCCAAATAATTCTTTTTGTAATGCACAGTATTTACACCAATAAGCAAAATACATTTTTGCACCTTCATCTTTTAGATGTTTGGCTAATTCTATAGCTGAATCATTACTCTCTCTTTGAACAATGGGAGGAAGGTTATAGTTATTTGGTGAAATATTTTTGTTATTAGGACTAACCGATGAGGCCCATATTAAGCTACCTAAAAATACTATAAGAGAAAGAATTATTCCTCTGAAGATTAATTCACTAGTATCTTCCCAGCCTCCACCAATAAAAGATAGAACTAAAATAGATATTGAAATTATTCCAGAAATTATACAAAACAAACAAAAACCTTGAATTTTAAAAACCATTATTCCTATTAGGACTATACTGAAAATAGACATAGAACATGAGATAAGAAATATCAGCCACCATGTTCTTTTTGAAAGATCACTTCTCTTATCTTTAAGCCAAGGAGTAAATGTGATTAATGCCATTACTAGCATTAAAAGATATCCACTAAATCCAGCTAAAGATAATGGAATTGAAGTTTCATTTATAGTTAATAATGTTCCCCAAGCACTATTTAAAACTTTATTGCAACCTTCAATTCCACCAGGGCATGAAAGTGTCCCTATAAATCCCCACTTATTTAAAGTAATTGTACCTGTATCAATTACACCAACAGTTGAGAGAATAGCTATTGCTATTCTGCTCCATTTGAAACCTTGCTCGGAGCGTCTACGAGTTTTAAGGCGTGTTGTGCCCATTATTAGAAGATTTTTTATGCTTGTAGGATAAGTCTAGAAAGTCTTTCTAATATCGCCTTTTGGAATCCCAAGATTCGTTGTTTTACTTATTTCTATAATCAAATTAGCTTTATTGCTTTTAAAGCTTTATTAATAAGAAAAGCTGTTCCAAGCCCAGCGGCAACTAAGACGAGATAAAAAATTACACCCATTCAATTAAGCTCCGTACTTTTTAAGTAAATGATAAAACAAAGATTACAGTAATTGGGGGCAATTCTCCAGAGACTTGTCTAATTAGTCTTGTTTGTAGTCTTTGTTATGTCTTAGACATTCCTCTGCCCGTTGTAGTTCTCTCCCTAAGTACAGAGCATGGTCAAGTCTACTTATAGGATATTCATTGCTTCCTTCGGTTATTTTTATTCCAACTTCTTTTGCGCTGCTTCCTCTATATGTAGTAGTGGGAACGCGTTGTAAATCATCTTTACATCCAATAGGCTTCCCTGTATCAGGGTTAATTGCTCTTCCTAAGCTATCGATATCATTGCTGTAGTGCTCTACTAAAATCTCATGTTCAGACTGGTCAATCTTGACAATAAAATATCCTTTAGGATCAAGCTCGATAAGTCTTTTTGAGAGCTTTTCATCAAGTTCTTTAATCTTCTTTTTGATTTGGGTTTCAATGATTTGATAGTTCATTTTTTAACCTAAAAATTAGAAGCGCATCCAATAAATCTGTCCCTAAGAGCATATATCGATTTTGATATACCCTTATCTTTTTAAGAAATATTTCTTTGAAAATCATATTCAATTTTTCTATATACTCATAAAAGGTATTTGATCTTCTGTCTGGATAACTTATAGCTGAAAGCTTAAAGAGAGTAAAGCTTAACGCAATTGCAAATGATGCAATTAATAAATATGAATAGTAGGACTTGAAATTTTTATTTATTGCGGAAGAATTTGGATAGGAAATATTTAAATACTAGCTTTGGTGAAGCCATGTTATTCCCCTCTATAAGATCATTGCAGGAAATCTCTATAGCGAGCATCCCTTTTGTAAAAGATAAATCTAGAAATGCCAATTATGTAAAAGTTTCAAGACCAATAAGTCAATCATCTATTTACGCTGAACATAAAATTCTTCGAAAGAGAATGAAAAAGGAGCTTAGAAATATTCAATTTCCTATTGCTTCTTAAATTATGATAGTTAAGTTTTTAGCTTATTGTGATTTATGTATTAATTGGTTTTCTATTGAAAAACGTCCACCATTATTTAAAAAGAATGAAAATTGTATTTATTGCGGATCAAAATTAAAGTTAAGAGATTGGAATGAAAATGATTAGCCTGTGACGAAGCTCCTTAAAACAAGAAATATAATTAAATTTACAAGAATAAATGAGATATATACTGTACCTGGGTTCTTTAAGCCCGATGGAGCTGTTAATTCTATGCCAAATAATCTAAAAACACTTTGTGATCCTTTGTTCTTGTAGTTTAAAATCCCTTTTGGATTTATAAGTTCTTTATCTTGAGAATTTCTATCTTCGATTTCTTTCATAAACTTTTAAAATAACTATACAATAGAATTATGTCATTAAAGACAATTTTCCATTGTCTTTTTTAAAGGGTACTTCATTATTAGTTGCTTTAATTTCTTCAAGCATTAATTTATTTGATTTGCATAGCCATGCTCTGATTAATTTATCCATATTTGGTTCATACCATCTATGAAGACTAGCACTTGGTTTTGCAATAAAACCTCGTCTTTTTTTTTGACTTCCTCCAGCACCTGGGTCAAAACTCTTGATGCCTTTAGTGAATGCCCACTCAATTGGCGAGTAGTAGCATAGTTCAAAATGCAAAAAGTCAATATCTAGCTTGCTCCCCCAATATCTACCCCATAGTTTTTCACCATTAGTTATACATAAAGACATTGCAATAGGTTTTATTTCATCAGATTTATTTGCACTAAATAAAACAATTTCATTGCGATATTTTTCTAATGCAAGTTGCTCAAAAAACGCTCTTGAGAGATATTTGCTGCCCCAAATCCCCCATCTACTACAATGACTTTCATAAAAATCATGCATCATTTGCATATCTTGAAGATTAATATCTTCTGCATATTTTACTGAGACATTTATATTTGCTTTTTTAATCGAATTCCTTTCTTTTTTTATATTCTTTCTTTGATTGGAATTAAACTTTAAAAGATAATCTGAGAAATTTTTATTTTCATTTGCCTCCCATATACTTGTTTTGTTTAGCCAAGTTGCACAATTTGCTTTTTCAGCAAGCACTTGCCAACTTGGATCTACGTATAGAAAATTACAACTGAGGATATTATTATCTACACAGAACGAGTCAATTTGATTAATAATTTCTCTAGTTAGATATAGCTTATCCTCTTTGTTAGAAAATAAGAAACGGTATCCTTCTACAGGACTTACTGGACTCATTCCTATTAATTTTGGATAATACCTCTTGCCTAATTGATTAGCTAATTCTTCAAACTGGTTGTCAAATATAAACTCTCCATAGCTATGTCCTTTGAGGAATAGAGGTGCTATTGCTACAGGATTCTTCTGAAATTCACGCCAAACTGATAAATATAAAGGTTGCCATCCAGAAGTAGCTACTATACTTTTAGAATTTTCTAAAGCATATAGCCATTTCCAGGAGTAAAATGGATTACTATTTTCACCTAAGAGATAATCCCAATCTTTTTCATCTATTTCTGAAATAGATGCATTCCATTTGTATATCAGCTTTGCCATATCATTAGAAACTAATTATTTATACTTTACATATTATAATTGTTAAATAGATTGTAAAATTAAATTTAGTAGAATTAAAAATTATCATAATTCCTATGGTAGTGTAATAATAATTCATTGTCTTCAAGCTTTTTAGCTTCTTTCAGAATCCATGAATTCTTTTTTTGTAAGTCCATAGAAAGATTATTTAAACTACTTGGTATCCAAGAAAAACTTCCACCTATAAGCTTTGGAGTTAAAGTGATTTGCAATTCACTTATTTGATCTTCTAAAAGCATAGAGCCAACTATCTTTGAACCCCCTAGCACTACTAACTTTCTGATATTAAAAGTGTAAATTTCCTCTAGTGTCTTTGACCAATTAGATTCAAATTCTATTGTTCTACTATAACCTTTACAATAATTATTACTAGTTTCAAAATTTACTTTTGATCTAATGAGCCACCTTTCAATTGGCTGTTTAAAAAAATGCCAATCTAATGAATAATTTTTTTTATTGCTAACAACTATACATATAGGTTGCTCAGATCTTCCTTCAGATTTGCGTTTATCTATTAGTTCTTTTCTATGGATTAGACATGTACTTTTATGCGCTCTAAGTGTTTCTCCTCCCATCAAAGTGGCATCAGCCCATGCTAATGAATTCTCTAAAACTTTTCTATCTCCTTCATCTCCAATATCAATTTTTGCACCATTTGGTAAGGCTATTTTACCATCGATACTTGTAGCCAATACAACTCTAGCAATAATTTTTTTCAATTAACTTAATTACTAATTGAAGTTTCAAGAGTTCTCGTTACATTTTCTAAAATAGGAGATTCTGCATAAACTTCAGCTGCGTTATTAGGACTTTCTTGAAGCTTGACTTTATGTAAACTTGCTCCAAGTTGATTAATTGGTGCTTTTAATTTATCAGATATATGAAGTGCTATGTTCTCAGCGGTAGGAACAGTGATAGCGAAATGAGGGATATCTTTATTTAAAAAAGTGTGATCAAATGGTTCGACAATTAAATCCTCAATAATTTTTTGCAGAGCTGATAAATCACAAATCATTCCAGTCCTAGGATGAATTTCTCCTCGAACGGTTATATCCACCAAATAATTGTGACCGTGACCGTTTGGTCGAGCACATTTACCAAAGATCTTTTCATTTTCTTCTTGAGGAAGGTCTTCCCTTGCTAATCGATGTGCAGCAGCGAAGTGAGTGCGAACAGTTAAAAAAGCATCCATGGAATTTCCTAAATAATCAGCCCAAAGAGCAGGGTTTTCATATAGACGGAGGGAAATGATTGGTAAATGTGGTTTCAACCTTTTCCAGATTATTCGAACTAGTGACTCTGTGGTGGGAAGACAACCTTCAGGTTTGGAAATATCGAATTCAGGCCACACGTGATTTAGAAATCGAAAGTCAAGTTGTTTTGTGACTTCATTTTTGATGGCATGTTTAACATCCGATAGATTAAGAACCATGCCGAATTGATCTAGTGCGCCCTCCATGGATACGATTAATTCGTAATTGTGTCCATGACCTGGCGCTATCGAACAAGGTCCAAAAATCTCTGAGTTTTCTTTATCGGAAAATTCAGGTAGCCAATATCGATGGCTTGCACTAAAACAAGCACGACGAGTTATGACACAGTTGCGACCTTCACCATGAGGTTTTTTAGATGTTGTATCAGTCATGCATTCTCAGATTGAATGCCATGTTAATAAGCTCATTTTTTGTTCTGTTTTTGAGAGGAATCATGTGAGCTCCACTTCATTAAAACAAATTTTGGGAGGTCGCAATCTTTATTTGATTGGGATGATGGGTTCTGGCAAGTCAGAAACTGGTCCCCATATAGCCCAGAAACTTGGATATAGGTTTGTTGATACAGATTTAGTTATAGAGAAAGCTGTAAAGAAATCTATTACTCAAATTTTCGAAGAAGATGGAGAATGTGCTTTTCGAGAAATTGAAACTCAAGTTCTTAAAGAAATTGGCAAATTATATTCTCTAGTTATTGCAACTGGTGGAGGCATCGTTACTCGTTCAGAGAATTGGGGGATCTTGCATCAAGGAATTGTAGTGTGGCTTGATCCAGGCCCTAAGCGCTTATTGGAAAGGTTGAAGAAAAAGAATGAATTAGAAAAACGCCCTTTGATTGCAAATGATGATACCTCTCGTGCTTTTGAGAAATTGAATCAAGATAGAATACCTCAATATAATGAGGCTGATTTACATATTTCTGTACAAGAGGAGTCTCCAAAAGAACTGTCCAACTTGATTGCCAAGAATCTAATATCTATACTTAATTATTCGGAGAATCAAGACGGACAGCGAACCATTGAATAGTAAAACCTGGTTTAACTTCTAAATCACATGCAGTATCTAATAGATGCTTTGCAGCATTTTCTATAGAATTTTTTGGTTTTAAGTCTTCAGGTAATTCATCAAGGTTTTTTAACCAATTTGATATCCATATCAATGTTTCTTCTGTATTTAAAAATTGTTCATTTTTGCCTGGTTCCAGGACTACAAAATTATCAATCTCTCTGATTAAAGGATCTGACATCGTGGTAAAAAAACTCGTAATTTTTTTTTGTATTCTTATTTTGATCCCTGATCAGGCATTATGCGGGGACATAGGGTTATATAACTCGTTTGATGACGACTTGGCTGAAAGGCAATTGTCCTGGCCTTTGTGGGCTCTGCCAGGGCCATTCAGGAGGCCGCAAGATGATGAAGATTTGATTTATCCTGAGTATTTTTTAGGAGATTGGCAAATCATTAACTTTGATTTAAGTGATCCTAAAAAAAAATTTGTAATTCATAAGGCAAAATTTAGGCATGATTCAAATGGCAAAGTGGTTGCAGATAGGGCCTTTAATACTAAATCTTTAGGTCAAGAAATCTTTGGCAGTACTTTAATTGACGTTATAGATGATCCAGATTCCCCTAATAGGCAGTTAGCTTTATTTCAAGACGATGAATCCTTAGAAACAAAAGTCATTGGAAGAAGTCAATCATCCCTTTCAAATGGTTTGTTTATTTCTGATGAACTTGCATTACAGATTTTTCACTCCTTATCGATTTCTAGGATTAATCAAGTTGAAACTTTAGGCCGATATTCAAAATGTAGGGATCAAGGAATTTTGCTTGAAAATATTAATAGTTCTTCTATTTGTGGAGAGCAATGGCAGGGAACCTATAAAGCTCCTGGAGAGTCTTTAAAATTAAAATCCATTAATTCTAACCATTTTAAATTATTGTTTATATCTGCTACTGAGCAACTTCCATCAAAGAAGTCTCTAGTTGATCTCGCCAATCAAAAAGATCAGTTAATTTTGGATGGTCCATGAACTCTGGACAACCTTTGCCAGCTAATTCTTTGCCCGCAGACTTTGGAAATTTTAAAAGAGATAATTGTGCGGCAACAGCTATATCTGCAAAGCTAATTTTATTCCCTACAATCCACTTTTTTGATTTAATTAAATTTGTTAATTGCTCCAGACTTGCAAGTAGTTCTGAATTGATATCGGTAGTCGCAAATTCTGAAAATTTATTCAAAATACTATTTGGTAACTCTCCAATAATTTTGCGATAGGACGAAGGAACTTCTTCTGGCAGTAAAGCCATGCGTAGTTGAGAATCATTTGCTGCAGCTTTAATCAGTGCCTTTTTGCAACCTTTAGCCATCGTTGTATCTGCCCAATCTTCAATTAGGAATGCTATGGATGCTTGATTTGAGTCCTTCGGAATAAGATTTGGTTCAGGACTTATTTCGTTAAGATGTCGAATTATTGCACTGGAATCATGTATTACATCGCTTCCATCAATTAAAAGAGGTAATTGCCTTTGACCAGATAACCTAAAGATTGATACTTGCCCTATCCCTGGAGTGATCTCAACTAATCTGTAACTGAGATTCTTTGCCTCTAAAACCATTCTGACCTTAAGGCAGAATGGTGAATGGCGAAATTGATTGAGTTCCAGCATCGAGATCTTCCTTATGGAATAGGAAGAGTAGCTATTAAAGTTAAGAGGTGCAGATCAAAATGGGAGAGTTTTTTTCTAATGTTTCGCGTTATCCTAAATATTTAATAACAATTATTCTTGGAGTATTTACTGCTGCTCTAGAGCCTTTAATTAGGAGAAGTAGTAATCCAATTACAGCCATTGCATTAATTGGAGCATTGATTAGTGGAATGATTACACTTATTTTTCTTTTAAGAGCAATGATTTTTCCCATTTACTAAGATTAAAAAATGGCCAATTCAAGACGTGTTGAAAAGTTTTCTTCGCTCATTAGAAAAGAAGTCAGTCAGCTAATAATGCAGGGTTTAATTGATCCAAAGATTGCAACAAGTATTGTCACTATTACAGGAGTACAAGTCTCTAATGATTTGCAGCATTGTAGAATATTTGTAAGTCTTTTTGGGGCTGATAGCTTAAAAGAGGATGTTTTTGCAGGATTAGAGAATTCATCAGGTTTTCTAAAAGGAGAATTAGCCAGAAGGCTAAAGATGAGAAGGGCTCCTGAGATAGTTTTTAAGTTAGATAAAGGAATTGAAAAAGGTACTTCTGTTTTAGGTCTTTTAGATGAATTACAGAGAAAACGTAAGAATAAAGATGATTCTTCTAGTGAATTAAATCAAGATTTATAGCAAACGATTTTTTAAATAAATATATCTTGCTCTACAAAACCTATGCTTTATATAATATAAAGTATGGCAAATTATTTACCTTTATCAGGAAGATCAATTCTTCTTACTAGATCTGCAAATCAATTAGGCTCTTCTAAAAAACTTTTTGAAAGCTTTGGCGCTAATGTTTTTGAACTCCCTGCTCTTATTATTGGACCCCCTGATGAATTTGGACATTTAGATGGAGCACTTGATGAACTTGATACTTTTCATTGGATAATTTTTTCTAGTGTTAATGGAGTAAATGCAGTTGAACAAAGACTAGCTCTTAAGAATATGTCTCTTAAAGATAAAAAAAAACATTTAAAAATTGCAGCTGTAGGTCGTAAAACTTCTGATTTTTTAAAGCAATTAGATATTGCAATTGATTTTGTTCCACCAGATTTTAATGCCGATAGCTTGATAACTCACTTCCCTGTATCTGGTGCTGGATTGAAAATGCTTATTCCAAGAGTTCAAAGCGGAGGTAGGACTGTGTTGGCAGAAGCTTTTGCTTCTTCTGGTTCCCATGTCGTTGAAGTCGCTGCTTATGAAACTAGTTGTCCAAAGACTATTCCTCAAATAACTATTGATGCTTTCAATGAAAATAAAATAGATGCAATTACTTTTACAAGTAGTAAAATTGTTTCTCATTGTTATACATTATTAAAAAGATATTTTGGTGAAGAATTAGAATTCAAGTTAGGAGAAATAAAACTTCTATCAATTGGACCTCAAACAACCAAAAGTTGTCAAAAATATTTTAAAAGAGTAGATATAGAAGCAATTCCACATGATATGAATGGCTTGATCAAAGCTTGCATAAAGATTTTCTAAATGTTAAATAATTAAGTCTACTAATTCATGTGTTATTTACTCTTTGCTCGACCAAACTTTTAAATCTATCTAGATTTATTTGCAGTTCATTTGTAACCATCTTCCCTAAAATATTTTCTTCCATTATTCTTGCCAATATTTTTGGTAGCTCATACGAGATAGTTAATCTAACAATTGTTTTTTCTCCTTCCTCGTAGAATCGAACACAACCTTTTGTTGGAAGTCCACCTACTGATTCCCATTTTAATTTTTGTGCTTCTATTCGCTCACTTATTTGCGCTTGCCATTTAAAACGAAACCCATTAGCAGCTAGTGTCCATTCGGTTAGGTCAGGAAGCGTATTAGTTTCTTGATCAACTGTTTTAACTGATTCAATCCAAGTCATCCAAAGAGGCATTGAGTCAAGATCACTCCATACTTTCCATACTTCTGTAACAGGAGCATTAATATTACTAGTTACTGTATGTTCAAGCCATTTACCCATTTTAGGACACCTGAGAATTTTTTTGTAATTTTATTTCTCTATTAAGTATTGCTGAGGCTGCTAGATGTCCACTCATTGTTGCACCTTCCATCGAGTCAATATAATCTTGTTGTGTATAACTACCAGCCAGAAAAAAATTATTTATTGGTGTTTTTTGTGAAGGTCTAAATATATCCATACCTGGTGACTCTCTATATAGTGAATGTGAAACTTTGACTACGTTACTCCAGATTAACTTTAATTCTTTTGAAGAAGGAAAAAGTTTTCTAACTTGAGAGTCAGTATGTTGAATAATCTTAGCCACATCTTCAGTTATCCATGGATCACCTGGAGTCAGAACACATTGGAGTAAAGAACCCATGCCTTTCTTGAAATAATCTTCTGGACTAGCTAAAGCTAAATCTGCAAAACAACTGAAATCTGCATCTGCTGTATATAACAAATTGTTTAATCCAGAAGGAGTTTGAAGATTTTGCTGTGCTGATTTATCTTTAAGTTCAGTTACCCAGCCATCGTATCGAAGTTGAACAGTAGCAACTGGAACGGCATCTAATTTATAGATTGAGGCAAACTCAGGGTAACACTTCCATTCACTTGGGATTAATCTTTTAATACCTGGAACATCACATGCAGCCAAATATTTATCGGCTTTGATAACTACAGAGCCTTCACTTGTATTTAGAGTTAAACCAGTAATTTCTGTGTGATTCGTATTCTTTTCAAAAAGAATTTTTTTAACACTATGATTTAGATGAAGTTTGCCTCCTTTTGATTCTATATATTTTAATATTGGTTTAGTAAGCCACTTATGAGGAGAGCCTTTTAGAAGGTTTAATTTTGAAGCTTCTGTTTTAGAAGCAAACATCATAAATATGGTAAGCATGCATCGAGCTGATATTGCTTCGCAATCTATAAAACCCAATGCATAGGCAATGGGGTTCCACATTTTTTCAATACTATTTTTACTGCCACCATGACTGAGAAACCATTTTTCAAAGCTTATAGAATCTAGTTCCCTAATTGTTTTCATTGCACCTTCATAATCAACCAGACCTCTTACTATTGGGCTTGTACCTAATGCGAGAGCGTTTCGAATCTTATCTACCCAGTTGAGCTGAGGCGTTGTGAAAAACGCTTTTAGGCCGTTAAAAGGAGCCCCAAGTGCAAATCTAAAGTCTAGAGATCTGACATCTCCCCCAGTATTAACAAATAAATGTGTGTGATCCTTTGGAAGTAGGTTTTCAATGGCACCAACTTTGTGCATGAGTGCAAAAAGATTTGCATAATTGAAAAAGAAGACATGCAAGCCCATTTCAATATGGTTTCCTTCTGAATCTTCCCAGCTCCCTACTTTCCCTCCCACAAAGGGTTTTGATTCATAAAGATCAACCTGATGTCCAGCATCAACTAGATCTACTGCTGCAGTGAGACCTGCTAGACCAGAACCTACTATTGCAATCTTCAATGGTTTCGTGAAACAACTCATCTAATAACTCTATAAAATTAAGAGATAGAATTTTGTTTACTACAAAATCTAGATTTATTTCATAGAGTATTTTTATGCTAAAGCAAAATGACTATGTCTAGTCCTGAGAACTCTGTTGCTACTCATTCAGCTAAGGATGGTAAGGGGATTCTTATCACTGGTCCGGCAATGGAACAATTAGCTCGTTTATGCAAAGAGCAAGGAGAAAATAAACTTTTAAGAGTTGGCGTTAGATCTGGAGGATGTAGTGGGATGAGTTACACGATGGATTTTGTAACATCATCTGAGATTGAAGAAAAGGATGAAATATATCATTATTCTTCTCCAGGTGGTGGGAAATTCAGGGTGATTTGTGATCCTAAAAGCCTCTTATATATTTACGGAATGCAATTGGATTTTAGTACAGCATTAATTGGAGGAGGGTTTAATTTTACAAATCCTAATGCAAGTCAAACTTGTGGATGTGGTAGTTCTTTTTCTGTATAAATGCATGACATAGAAACTCAATTAAAAATCAACTAAAACTTTATTTTTCTTATGCAACTCTCTGAAGAAAGTCTTTTTGAAAAAGCTATGAATCGTTATAAAGATGGGGTTGAAGCTAAAGAATTAATAAATGATTTTGAGGAGATAGTAAATACCTTCCCAAATAATTCTGCAGGTTGGACTTGTTTATCTTGGCTTCAGTTATTGTGCAATCAACACGAAAATGGTTTGAGGTCAGCACGTATTGCCGTTAAATTAAACGCACAAGATCCTCAAGCAAGAATTAATTTAAGCTTGGCCCTTCTTGAAACTCAGTCAAAGGGTGTTAGAGATCATATTGAATTAGTTAAAAGAGCTTTATTGGTAATGCCTGAATTGGAAAAAGAATTAAAAATTTCAATTGAAGATGGCTTAACTAGGAAACCTGATTGGGATGCTTTAATAAAAATTAAAAAGTGGCTTTCTTGTTAATTACATCATTGATTGTCATTCAGTCAGATTTTCCAAAGCTTGCTTAAGTTCAGGGTATTTATATTCAAAATTCATTTTCATAAGTCTTTCAGGGATTACTTTTTGACCTTCTAAAACAACTTTTGCGCCATCTCCTAAAAGCAGTTTTAATAATGGAGCTGGTAATGGTAGTAATGATGGTCTACCTAAAACTTCTCCCAAAGTTTGCGAGAAGAGTGACATTTGTGCAGGGTTTGGGGATACAGCATTAATTACTCCTTCCCATTTTTTATTTCTTAGAGATTTTTCTATAATTTGACATAAATCTTTTCTATGTATCCAGCTCATCCATTGATTGCCATTCCCTATAGGTCCACCGAAGCCTGCTCGAAAAATAGGAAGCATTTTTCCTAGCGCGCCCCCATCTCTTCCAAGAACTATTCCAATACGAATTAGAACTAGTCTTGTTTGTTGTGGACATCCTCTAGAGATTTGTTCCCATTTTGAGCAAAGGCTTGCAAGAAAATCATCTCCCTGAGAACTTTTTTCTGTAAAAATTTTATTTTGACTAGTTCCATAAAACCCTATAGCTGAAGCATTTATAAGAATCTCAGGAGGTTTGTTTATTTGGGACATTGCATTAACCAAACCTTTTGTTGTTATCAGTCGACTTTGTTCTATTTTTTTACATTGCTCTTCTGTCCAGCGTTTATTGGCAATTGGTTCCCCAGCTAAATTAATTACTCCGTTAGCTTCTTTAAGAGCGCATAGCAGTTTGTCTTGTTCCCAATTTATAAGCTCAGCTGGATCAAGTTGGAGATGATTTAATTTTGTTGTGTCAATGCTTTTGGGGTATTTTTTAGGTGCTTTGCGGCTTATGACCGTGAGAAGATAACCTGATTTTAATAAATGAGGAATTAATTCACGACCGATAAAACCCGAGCAGCCAACAAGAAGAAGGCGCATGAAATAAGTTAGAAATTACCTCAATTTAAGGCTAGATAATTTTTCTTTGCTTTGTGAACCACTATGAAATGAAAAAAATGATCTAATCTTAGACACATAGATAGTATTTTGATGACTGAGCCTGAAGTTTCTCCAAAAATTCAAAAAAAATTTCGTAAAGGGGATTTGATAAAAGTTAATCGCCAAGCTTATGAAAATAGTTTGGAAGCTTTGGCCAGTGATACCTCTTTACCTGAATATATATTTGAAGGACCAGGAGAATTACTTTTAGTTAAAAATGAATATTGCCAAGTTAGATGGCGGAGGCCAGTTCCAGATGTATGGCTAAGAAGTGATCAATTAGAAGAATGGGTGAGTTCAGAATAAACTTAAGAACCTAGAATCACTTTTAGATTTTCTTTAAGAACTAGTCTTTGTTTTTTGGCTTTTCGAATCATTTCATTGCCATCATGCAGGTAATTATCAACATAACCATTTGTATAAAGCTCTAGTTCATTTAAAGCGTCTTCTACTTGTGAGAAGCAATGGTAAAGACTTAGAGCTAATTCTTTAGCAGGCTTAGGAGTAGATTTGGTTTGATATATATTTAAAACTTTTTTTATTTTATTTTGACTTTTACTTAAGTATTCACAGAAAGATTCCATTAATACATCATCATATGGATCTGCTGAAAGCTCTTTTATTTTCTTTGGAAATGAATTGATTATTTGACCGATTATTTGATCTATAGGCTTAAATATATTTTGTATCCATAGCATTACCTCGCTTTCTTCATCAGCTACTTTTTGATGTACTGACTTAACAAAATCACTTGCTTGAATATTTCTTTCTTCTCTTGCTTTTCTTTTCTTAAATAAAGAATTTTTGTTTTTATAATTAACATTAAAAGCATCTCTTCTTTCAGAGCTTCTTAAAATTTCCCAAGCTGCATTGAGCTCTATAATTCTTGTTTCATTCCCGCCCGCATCTGGATGGTGTTTTTTAACTAATAGCCTATAAGCTAATTTGATCTCTGAAAAGCTTGAGTCTTCATTTACTCCGAGAACTTTGTAAGGATCTATTTGCATATTTTGAATAAATTAAATACTAGAGATATCCATCTTTGCGAGCCTGCATCGATGAAATTGAATTAAACATCGCTGTTGAAAGATATCTCTCTCCAAAGCTAGGTAAGACAACCACTATTCTTTTATGAATCATTTCAGGCCTTGATCCAATTTTTAAGGCGGCAGCTACAGCTGCTCCACTACTTATTCCACTTAAAAGACCTTCTTCTCTAGCAAGGAGTCTTCCAACTTCCATGGCTTCGGAGTCTTCAATTTTAATAACTTCATTTATTAAGTTAGTATCAAGAACATTAGGCACAAATCCAGCCCCAATTCCTTGAATATTATGAGCACCGGCTTTGCCTCCTGAAAGGACCGGACTTTGTGCCGGTTCAACTGCATAGATTTGAATTTCAGGAATTCTTTGTTTTAAAACTCTTGCACAACCAGTAATCGTTCCTCCAGTTCCAACTCCACATATAAGACCATCTAATTTCCCTTCGCAATCACTCCATATTTCTTGAGCAGTAGTTTTTTCATGTATGTCTGGGTTGGACTGATTGTCAAATTGTTGAAGAAGATACGCTTTGGGAATAGTACTAACTAATTCAGTAGCTAATTTAATGGCACCTTGAATTCCTTCATTGCCAGGAGTTAGTTGTAGCTCTGCGCCATACGCTCTCAGGATTGACCTTCTCTCTGTACTCATGGTATCCGGCATAGTCAAAATTAATCGATAGCCTTTAGCTGCAGCAACCATTGCCAGAGCTATTCCTGTATTTCCACTAGTGGGTTCTATTAATACAGTTTCCCCTGGTTGAATAATGCCATCTTCTTCAGCAGATTGAACCATTGCTCCAGCAATGCGATCTTTTACAGATGCAGTTGGGTTAAAACTTTCTAATTTCGCAAGTAACTCGGCATGGCAGGAATATTTTTTTGGCAAACGATTCATTCGAACCAAAGGAGTCTGCCCAACTAGAGCAGTTATGTCAGGAGCAATAGGCATCGATGATTTTGAGAAGTTGACCGTATAGCTGTCTAAGGAAATAGAGTTGTAAGAATGGAGTAATTATGCAAAAGAAACTGTGTACATTATTGAATTGACACTCAAGTTGAGCCCATTCCCAATGTCGGTTCAACGTAAAGAGCTAAAAAATGCTCAATCTCTTTATAACCACGTTCGAGAGTCTATGGCAAAGGGGCAGCCATCTTTGTTGGAATTGACTTGTGATCAAGTTGAAGAAAAAAAGATTGCTGTTTTATGCAGTGAAATTATGGCAGTACAAATTTATGAAAAAACTGCTTTAGTTGCTGGAACTAAGAGGCCTGGATTTTCTTTCGAGGATGAATGAGTGACTGTCAAAAAGATTCCAACAACCACTTTAATTAATTCTTCCAATATCTATTTGGACAAGATTTCTTTTAGCTGGCCAGACGGAAAACAAGTTCTTAATGAATGTAGCTTTTCTATTTCTAAGCCTGGATTATGGATGATCGTTGGGAAGAATGGCAGTGGAAAGAGTACTTTGTTCAGATTGTTAAATGGGATGCTAAAGCAGAATAGCGGCGAGTTTATTTGTAAACTAAAACCTTTTTTGATGTTCCAAAATCCAGACCATCATTTGCTTTTGCCAACATGCCAAAGTGATTTATTGTTGAATATCCCTCGAGGATTAACCGAAAAACAAATAAGTTTAAAAATAAATGAAGCTCTTGATTGTGTGGGTATGAGTGGAATGGAAACTCGTCCTATTCATACACTTAGCGGCGGACAAAAACAGCGACTTGCTTTAGCAGGTGCTCTAGTTAGTGAGTCGAACTTGCTTCTTCTTGATGAGCCAACTGCTTTATTAGATCCAATAAGTCAACGATCTGTTTTGGAAATCGTTTCAAGGCTTTGTAGGCGCTCTGAAGACCCCATTACTGCTTTATGGATAACACATCGACTAGATGAGCTTTTGCATTGCTTTCAAGCGGCCATAATGGAAGAGGGGCGAATTGGTCCATGGTCATCAGGTCAAGATCTTTTTGATCAATTGAATCCACTTGCAATAGGCTAGTAATTAAGGTTAAGTTCACTTTGTTTATTCCTCGGTAGCTCAGCGGTAGAGCGGTCGACTGTTAATCGATTGGTCGCAGGTTCGAATCCCGCCCGGGGAGTTTTTATTTCTGTTACTAAGATTCAGTAGATTCTTGAATTTTTCTAGTGTTTATTTTTATAAATAAGATTTTATTCAATAAGGATTTTTCATATCTTCTTGATTTTGGACAGATCATCACTTTTAATTTTCTGCTAAAAATTTCGCGATAATAAAAACAGGTGTTCTTACTCACGATAAATTTTGGTAGCAACCGCTACAATTTAGTCACGTTCGTTCCTTCCCTTCAGTGGTTGGGATGCATTACATGGCAATAGGGAACGGGATTGCCATTTGACTTTAATGTCATGAACAACCTATCGCTCATTCGTGAAAGACAAAACAAAGCTGATCGCCTTCATAAGGCTCAGCTAACTGCAACCAGAAATGGCAATATTTGTGCTTATGATCGCTCTAATTTTAAAAAGAGACAAAAAAAAGCAAAAGTGCAGATTCACGATAGTTGATTTCTAACTATTTACTTTTAGAAAAACTTATCAATAATTTTTCGATTTAATTTATCTTAAGAAATTCCATAAATTTTATGATTAAAATTAATATTTTATTTGAGAAGATACTTTAAAAGGTAATTTTTCTCGCCCTTTAAGATGTGATAATTCAATCACAACACATAAACCAGTAATCTGTTTTTTCTCAGAAGATAAAATGTCAGATACACTTTCTACAGTCCCTCCTGTCGCAAGTAAATCATCAATAATTGCAAGTCTTTTGAAGTTTATTAATGCATCTTTTTGGATTGATAATGAGCTTTTCCCATATTCAAGCTTATAAGCCTTTGTGTATAATTGTCCAGGAAGTTTACCAGGTTTTCTTGCTACAATTATAGGCTTATCTAGTTTTAATGCTATTCCAGAAGCAAATAAAAAACCTCTTGCATCAATACCAATAATTGCATCAGACTCTTTGCAAATATTTGTGCTAGCCATTCTCTCAATTAAGCTTTTGAATGCTTCAGGATTCATTAAAACTGGCAAAATGTCCTTATAAATAATTCCTTTTTTAGGAAAATCAGGATAATTTTTGATTAACTTTTTTATTTCTTGATTGTTAGTTGAAGTAGATATATCAGTATTCATTATCTATTTTGAAAATAATTACTTATGCTTTGATTATAATCTTATGTTGTCTTTTTGATTTCTAAATGAATATATGGTTTTCTTCAGCCCTTCTCTTAATTTTATTTTAGATTTCCATCCCATTTGAGATAAGCGACTTATATCTAATTGTTTCTTTGGAGTCCCATCAGGTTTGCTTGAATCCCAGATTATTTCTCCACTAAAACCTGCTATTTCGGCAATTTCTTCAGCAAGTTCTTTTATTGTTATATCAACTCCAGTGCCAACATTTAAATGTTGGATGTCGTTTTTATTTGGTCTCCAATTCTCCAAGGCGAAAACACATGCTTCTCCGAGGTCGTCGACATGAAGGAATTCTCGCATTGGTGAACCACTCCCCCAGCAAGTGACGCTTTCTTCTTTATTATTAATAGCTTCATCAAATCTTCTTATAAAAGCTGGTAAAACATGACTATTTATAGAGTGATAATTATCTCCAGGACCATAAAGATTAGTTGGCATAAGGCTAATAGCATCAAAATCATATTGTTGTTTTAATGCCATACAAAGCTTGATCCCGCTAATCTTGGCAATTGCATACCATTCGTTTGTTGGTTCTAAACTTCCTGTTAATAAGTCTTCTTCTTTTATTGGTTGTTGAGCATATTTTGGATATATACAACTACTTCCTAAAAACAATAATCTTTTCACTCCTTCATTCCAGGCTGTTTCTATTACATTATTTTGTATTTTCATATTCTCTAATAGAAATTGAACTGGAAAACTTTCATTGGCTTTAATTCCTCCAACCTTTGCTGCTGCAATTACTACTACTTCTGGTCGATTATTCTTAAACCAATTGTGAACATTATTGATATCACTAAGGTCCAGATCTTGTCTGGATGCAGTTAGAAGATTTGTGTAATGTTCTTTCTCTAGTGCTCGTATAATTGAGCTTCCTGCCATGCCTTTATGGCCTGCAACAAATATGCGATCGCTTTTACCTATGAGTGATGTCATTTTTCAGATCTTTTTTCTTGTAAATTTCCATTTCTTGTATGATTTTACCGTTTTCTTAGTCAGTGAAAACTGAGTAAGAAAACGGTCTTCAGCTTCTTCTCAGGTTTATCTATTTGTAAAAATTGAATTAATTGAATGTAAGGTTTTTATGAAATCCTTAACAGAATGCTTCGTAAATCGAAAGACTTTCTAAAGACACACAAGCTGTTTTGACATTGTAAAATGGAGAAACACCTGTGAAGCTAAGAGGTTTGCGTATTTTTAGTGCTTTTATCCTCTTTTTATTAATTCTGCATAAAAAACAAAATGTTGAGAGAATCGTAAGCACTATTTTTAAACAGCATTTTGCTGTTTATTTACTTACTCAAAGTCTGGTTACATGAAGCCTTGTATTTTGCTAATAGAAGATGACCAGGATATGCGTGAGCTGGTTGCAGGACATTTAACTCATACTGGATTCGATGTCCAAAAAGCTGAAGATGGAATTAAAGGACAAGCTCTTGCTCTTCAGTATGAGCCTGATCTAATACTTCTTGATCTTATGCTACCTAAAGTTGATGGACTTACTCTTTGCCAACGATTGAGGCGAGATGAAAGAACTGCAAATATTCCAATACTTATGATTACTGCTTTAGCTGGAACAAAAGATAAGGTAACTGGTTTTAATTCTGGTGCAGATGATTACATTACGAAGCCATTTGATCTTGAAGAGTTACAGGTAAGAATTAAAGCACTTTTAAGAAGAACAAATAGAGCCCCTGTAGGAGCGGTTAGCCAGCAAGAAATATTGAATTATGGACCTTTAACCCTAGTACCTGAGAGATTTGAGGCTATTTGGTTTGACTTGCCAGTTCGATTAACCCATCTTGAATTTGAATTGCTTCATTGTTTACTTCAAAGGCATGGACAAACAGTTGCTCCTTCATTAATTTTGAAGGAGGTTTGGGGTTATGAACCAGATGATGATATTGAGACTATTCGGGTTCATGTAAGACATTTGAGAACGAAGCTTGAACCTGATCCAAGAAAGCCTAAATTTATAAAAACAGTTTATGGAGCAGGGTATTGCTTAGAGCTTCCAAAGGATGGACAAGTGAAAGAATTTTCGGATTTAATTGCTAGCTACAGGAAAGAGAAAGGAATCCATGTTCCCAAAGAACATCCAGCTATAGCTTAAAGATCTTCCTGTAATTTCAATAATGTAACTTCCCAGGCGAGTCTTGGACTTACAAAGGCCTTTATTTGCTTACGGAGTGTTTCTAGTTGTCTAATAATCTTAGAATCAGTTGTTTTATTCCATAGATATTGCTGTAACCATCCAATTAGCCAAATTTGTTCATTAGAATCTAGTTTCTCTGTTAATTTTTTTGCTAAAGACAATGCTTCTATAGGGTTATTGTTAGGTAAACTCTTTAGATCTGTCCATAATTCATCGGGAATTGTTTCCCAAATCTCTAAATTCTTTAACATTAATCCAGGCGAACCATTTGCAAGATTTACAAATTCTTTTTGCTGGACAATATTTGAAATATCAATTGTATTATTCATTTTTCTGTCTAATACTTCATTTACTTCCTTTTTATTTAAACGATTAAAAGTAATTTCCTGGCAACGCGATCGAATTGTACTGAGAAGAGATTCAGGCCGTGATGAAATTAATATGAATATTCCTTGATTAGGCTCTTCAAGAGTTTTTAATAATGCATTTGCAGCCGATTCATTCATATTATGTACATCTTCAATAATTACCATTCCTCGTTTTGTCTCAACTGGCTTTTTCCCTAAAAATCTTTTTACAATTTTAATTTGCTCTAGACGAACTTGTGGCAAGGTACGAAAGTTAAGGTTTTCAATCGCAGCATTCGTTTGTGTAATGAGATTACCTTGATGCATATAAGTTGGCTCTATCAATAGAAGATCAGGATGATTATGTGTTTCTAAACGTTTTCTTATATCAGATTTTGGCTGTTCGGCATTTTTTATTAAACCTTCTAAAAACCTTATTGCAGTTAATTTTCGTCCAACACCTTCCGGACCTTTGAAAAGATATGAAGGTGCTACTCTTTGTTTTTGAATTGCAGCATCTAACAAATTAATTGCAGATACTTGACCAATAATTTCTTCGAATACTTCATTTCTATTGCTAATTAACATTTTTATTGATTTTATAAATTTTCGAAATATTTTTTTATAGATTTTTCAATTTGAGTACTTACTAAATTGCATTCATTATCTGCAGAGACTCTTAACCAATTACGTTCTGTTGCGAGTACGCCGAAACCAAATGCTACTTTTTCTAGAAAATTTTTTCCTTCTGCTTCAATTCGATCCTTCGACTTTTGAACTCTTCTCTCGAAGCTTTTTTCTATTTCGATATCTAGCCAGATAGTTAGATCTGGCGAAATACCTTGCGTAGCTATCTCTTCAAGTTTCCTAATTAGTTCCATATCAATATTTCTCCCATAGCCTTGATAGGCAGTTGTTGAGGCACTAAATCGATCACTTAGAACCCAATCACCTTGTTGCAGTGCAGGCAATATGATTTGAGAAATATGTTGAGCGCGATCTGCGGCATATAAGAGAAGTTCTGTCAGTGGTTCTGGAGAATTTTCTTTTGTAGAGCCAAGCAATATTTGTCTTAGCGAGGTACCGAGTGCAGTACCACCAGGTTCTCGTGTGACATGTAATTTTGAGGCTTTAGGCATTACTCCACTCGTGGGTAACCATTGAGTGAGATGGTCGATTTGGGTACTTTTCCCACAGCCATCAATTCCTTCAAGAACAATCAGGCGACCTTTCATTTTCCTTTCAATGAGAGGGCATTTAGGACAACAGTGATTGAGCTTAATGCCATTAAAAATGCTGCTAACGGAGGTGATAGTAATAATCCGAATTGTGGTAGCAGAACGCCTGCTGCAAGAGGTAAAGCAATCATGTTGTAACCAAATGCCCAAAAAAGATTCTGTTGAATTTTATACATTGTCCCTTTGGCTAATAAAAGTGCTTCTGGTAGTGCTTCTAGTCGATCACCTAGTAGTACAAGGTCCGCTGAATCTTTTGCAACTTGTGTACCTGTACCAACTGCTATTCCTAGATCTGAGGCAGCAAGTGCTGGAGCATCATTAATGCCATCTCCAACCATTGCAATGGGCATATGTATTTGAAGCTCTTTAATTCTCTGTAGCTTTTGATCAGGTAATAGCCCCCATCCAAGTTCATCAATCTCAAAACCTAATTTTTCTCCTAAGCGTTCAACTGCTTTACGCCTGTCTCCACTAAGCATATTTAACTTGAGCCCTTGTTTGCGTAATCTTTGTAATGATGTATTAGCGTCATGTCTAACTTGATCGTCAATACTTATTAATCCAAGTAGATCCGTATTGAGTGCAACTGCAACAATTGAATAGCCTTTTGTACTTGAATCGTCTAGGACTCTTTCTACACCTTTCTGTAATTTAATTCCTTTACTTCGAATCCATTCAGGTTTCCCTATACGTATAGTTCCATCAATTCCATCAAGTTCTCCCGCGATTCCTTCCCCAGGAAATGTTTTAGTTACAGAAGCATTTAATAGAGGTAATTGTTGTTGCTGATTTTTTTGTAAGATTGCATGAGCAATTGGATGACGACTATTTTGCTCTAGGCTTGCAGCTAGTTGTAACATTCTCTCTTCATCATTACTCAATAAGCATTCGATTACTAATGGTCTTCCAATGGTCAGTGTACCCGTTTTATCAAAGATAATTTGCTTTATGGAAGCTGCACGTTCAATAATATCGCCACCTCTGAAGAGCCATCCCCGTTTTGCTGCAATTCCAGCTGCAACAGTTATTACTGTTGGGGTAGCTAAACCTAATGCACATGGACAGGCAACAACTAGAACGGCTATAGACAGTTGTAATGCAAGGCCTAAAGGGGTTTGAGCTTGGCTTCCTAACGCAGCATGTACACCATGATGATGCATCATGCCTTGCCCTGATGCATTTAAAACTTCAGGCCACAGTTTTACACCTATTTGCCACCAAAAAATAAACGTAGAAATCGAAAGAAAGATAACACCATAACAAAACTTCCCTGCCACTCGATCTGCTAAACCTTGTATAGGAGCTTTCCTGGCTTGTGCTTCCTCTACTAATCCGACAATTCTAGCTAAAGCTGAATCTGAACCAATCCTTGTTACTTTGAAAATGAGAGTAGCTTCTAAATTGAGACTTCCAGAAGATAGTTCAGTGCCAGGAGAAGCATTTAAAGGCAAAGATTCTCCAGTCAGGCTAGAAACATCAACAGCTGAATTACCTTCTATGACTACTCCATCAACAGGTACACGATCACCTGCTAGTAATTGGATATGTTCCGCTGGTTTCAAAGCGCCAACTCTAACCTCACGTATTTCGTTTTGATTTATGAAAATCCGTGCGGTTTCAGGTTGTAACTGAGCCAATTCAGTGAGTGCTTTGTTTGTTCTAAAACGTGCACGTTCTTCTAAAAATCTCCCTACCAGTACAAATCCAAGGAGCATTACGGGTTCATTAAAGAAACATGGCCATGAAACCTGAGGCCAAATCAAAGCAACAAGACTAGCTATATAGGCACTACTTACTCCAAGTCCAACAAGACTGTCCATTGTTGGATTCAACTTCAAACCAGATTGAAGACCTTTTTTGAGTATTTGTAATCCTGGACCAAATAACGCAAACGTTGCAAGACATGCGTGGAAAGGTAATGTTCCAATTACAGGCAGGTCAATATTCCCTCCCTCGGCCAAATGTCCTAGAATTGAAAGAAAAAGTAGACCAAGAGCAATCATTAGTTGCTTCCATTGGTTCCACCATGATTGGTTTGCAGCAACGCTTGAGGCAGTTCTGCTACTTAAATTTGTTTCGTTTCTTTCTTTTGATGGGAATCCATGATCTGCAAGAGCCGAGAGAATATTGTCAATTTTCTTTTCCGAAGAACTAAGGTCTATCCATGCAGTTCCTGTCACTAAATTTACACTTGCTTTAAGAACATTTGGTTGATCGCAGAGAAGTTGTTCAACAGTACGAACACATCCACCACACTTCATTCCCTCTATATCAAGTAAGACAGAGTCCTTTTTTGAAGTAACGTCTTGGCGATTCAAGGATCGAAATAGTTGTATCTATACGTTAAAGCTAATAACTAATTAATAGTGTCAATTGCTCAATACAAACAATTTATTTAAGGATTATCACCCAAATCCACCAAATCAAGGCAGGATGGTATACGAAGTCAGTGAATAGAGCTTGTTGTGCCTCGCAGTCAAAACAAAGACAATTTTATTGACAAGGCTTTCACAGTACTTGCAGAAACGATTGTCAAGATGATGCCTATTGCTTCTAAAGAGAAGCAAGCATATATCTACTATCGAGATGGACTATCTGCACAAAATGATGGTGACTATTCCGAAGCCCTTGAAAATTATGAGGAAAGCTTGAAACTCGAGGATAATGCCATAGACAGGAGTGAAACCCTCAAAAACATGGCGATTATCTATATGAGTAATGGTGATGAAGACTTGGCATTAGAAACTTATATGAAGGCTTTAGTTGAGAATCCTAAGCAACCTTCTTGTTTGAAAAATATGGGTTTAATTTATGAGAAACGTGGCCGGATAGCTCAACAGGCAGGTAATAAAGATGAAAGTGATATTTGGTTTGATAGAGCAGCAGATGTTTGGAGCAAGGCAGTTAGGCTTTATCCAGGTGGCTATTTAGATATAGAAAATTGGCTGAAAACTACAGGTGGAAGAAATATTGACATTATCTTGTGACCTAAATATTTTCCTGGTACTTATTTTTTCATTTAATTAGATTTTAGGCCTAAGACCTCGAATAAAGAATCTTGAATAGTTGAAACTTTGATCAGCTGAATATCTTTTGTCTTTATGCTTTTTAATTCATTAGAAGATATCCCCTCGGGTACTACAGCAATCTCAAAACCAAGGCGAATTGCTTCTTGAATTCTTTGTGAAATTTGTTTTACAGGTCTTAATTGTCCTCCGAGTCCTATCTCTCCAATCAGAATGGTTTTTTTAGGTATCTCTATATTTTTGAAACTTGACACTATTGCCATAGCTATTCCTAAATCAGCTGCTGGTTCATCAACGGCTAATCCTCCAGCGACTGCTAAATAACAGTCATGACGAGAAAGTGTCAGCCCTATATGTTTTTCTAAAACGGCCAATATTTGATGTAATCTGTTTGTTTCAACTCCTGTTGCAGTTCTTTTTGGAGTTGCATAAGTACTTGGATTAATTAGAGCCTGAAGATCTACTGCGATTGATCTTGAACCTTCACAAGCAACAATTGTTGCTATCCCAGAAGCAGATTCATTACTTAGAAATAACTCACTAGGGTTTTGGACTTCAAGAAGACCATCTCCTTGCATTTCAAATACTCCCAACTCATTGGTGGCGCCATATCGATTTTTTATCGCTCTTAGTAATCTATGACTTCCAAGTCGGTCTCCTTCAAATGTAAGGACAGCATCTACAAGGTGTTCTAGTACTTTTGGCCCTGCTAATGCACCTTCTTTGGTAACATGACCAACAATTAATAAAGCTATATTTCTCTTTTTAGCGACTTTTTGTAAACATGCTGAACATTCTCTGACTTGAGCTACAGAACCAGGAGCGCTAGTTAAATTTTCATTATTTAAAGCCTGAATACTGTCAATTATTACAACTTCAGGATTGAACTGATAAAGCTCTTCAATTATTTCTTCTAGATCTGTTTCAGAAAGTAAATGAAGCTTTGATTCACCGTGATTGATTCTTTTCCATCTAATTCGTACTTGATGAGCTGATTCTTCTGCGGTGATATACAAAATACGATTACTTAATGCCATATTTGTGGCACTTTTCAATAAAAGAGTACTTTTCCCAATCCCAGGGTCTCCTCCTACCAGAATCAGTGAGCCTGGAACAATGCCACCTCCAAGAACTCTGTCAAACTCTTGATATCCAGTTGAGATTCTTTTAAAAGATTGCTCTTTTTCTAAGGAAATTATTTCAGATCGATGTGAAGAAGATTTTTGATCAATTTGAGTTCTTTTTTTTCTAGAACTAGCTGATGATTTACTTCTGATTTCCTCGACAATTGAGTTCCATTCTCCACAATTGGAGCATCTTCCAAAGAATTGTCTGGTTTCAGCTCCACAGCTTTGACAGACAAAAATAGAAACAGATCTGTTCACGAAGTTGTGTAAAGGAAGTTTGCTGTAGTTGAATACCTATGGTCTTTATGGAACTTGAAAGTTTCATAGGGTTCGACTTTTGTCGCCGCCGCAGTCTTTTTTAAAATGACGGCAATCAGTCCATCTAAAGAAACCATTCTCGTTGCTGACGACGAAGCCAGTATCAGGAGGATATTGGAAACCCGTTTATCCATGATCGGGTATCAAGTTTTAACTGCATGCGATGGTAAAGAAGCTCTAGAGCTTTTTAGGAATTGTGAGCCAGATTTAGTTGTTGTCGATGTAATGATGCCTAAGTTAGATGGATATGGACTTTGTCAGGAACTTCGTAAAGAGTCAGATGTTCCAATAGTTATGTTGACTGCATTGGGTGATGTCGCAGATAGGATTACTGGACTTGAATTGGGGGCTGATGATTATGTGGTTAAGCCTTTTAGCCCAAAAGAGTTAGAAGCCAGAATTAGATGTGTTCTTCGAAGAGTTGAAAAGGAACACATTGCTGGATTGCCTAATTCTGGTGTTATAGCGGTAACCGATTTAAGAATTGATACGAATAAGAGACAAGTATTTAAAGCAGATGAACGAATTCGCCTGACCGGCATGGAGTTCAGTTTGCTTGAGCTGTTAGTAAGTCGCTCAGGAGAGCCTTTTAGTCGGGGCGAAATATTGAAAGAGGTTTGGGGATATACTCCTGAAAGGCACGTTGACACTCGAGTTGTAGATGTTCATATTTCCAGACTTCGTTCAAAACTAGAGGCTGATCCCGCAAATCCTGAGTTAATTCTTACGGCGAGAGGAACTGGATATTTATTTCAGCGAATTGTTGATTCACTAACGCTTGATGGGAATTAAAGATTCGTGGAAAATAATGATTCTCGAGGAAAAGTAAATCGCTCTAGAGCAATAAGAAGATTAGTTATTTGGTATAGGAGGAATGCAGCCGTTACAACTCTTGTTGATACAGCCACAACTTCCGCTTCCGCTGCTGGATCAGTTGCTGGATCAGTTGCTGGATCAGTGGTATCTAATGCTGGCTCTGTCGTAACCAATGCTAGTTCGATCGCTAAAAATACTCTTCAGCCACTAGTCTTTGATCCACTAAGAAGGTTGCAAGGTGGAGAAGCGGGGGTTGAAAAGCCTGCTATTAAAGATTCTGAACGTTTGTGGATAGCAGTAGATGGGATGGGTGGAGATTATGCCCCTGGACCAATATTAGAAGGCTGTATAGAGGCCATTTCCAGACTTCCTTTGAAAATAAAATTTGTAGGTCAACTTGAGAAAATTAATGCTGCAGCTAAAGAATTTGGATTAGAAGAATTACTTGAGCAAGCAATTTCTGAAGGTCATATTGACTTAGTCCCTTCAGGTGAATCTATAGAAATGAATGAGGAGGCTACTGCTGTAAGAAAGAAAAAACATGCAAGCATAAATGTTGCAATGGACCTAGTTAAGAAGGGTCAAGCTTTAGCAGTTTATTCTGCTGGTAATTCCGGAGCTTTAATGGCTGCTGCCATTTTTCGCTTAGGTCGATTAAAGGGAATTGATAGGCCTGCTATAGGTGCATTATTCCCTACGAAAGATCCTGCTCAACCAGTTTTAGTTCTAGATGTTGGCGCAAATATGGATTGCAAACCTGCATATCTTCACCAATTTGCTTTACTTGGGAATATATATTCACGAGATGTTTTGCAAGTGGAAAAGCCAAGAATTGGGTTGTTAAATATTGGGGAAGAGTCTTGTAAAGGTAATGATCTTTGTTTAAGTGCTTTTGAGCTGTTGGATCAAGACAATAGTTTTTACTTTAAGGGTAATTGTGAGGGAAGAGATGTACTTTCTGGGAAATTCGATGTTGTTGTGTGTGATGGATTTACAGGTAATGTGCTTTTAAAATTTTTGGAGTCAGTAGGAAGCGTTTTGTTGGATGTTTTAAGAGCTGAATTGCCTAGAGGAAGAAGAGGTAAGGTTGGGTCAGCATTTCTAAGAAGTAATTTAAAACGAATTAAAAAGCGCCTTGATCATGCTGAACACGGAGGTGCTCTTTTGTTAGGTGTAAATGGAATTTGCGTTATTGGTCATGGAAGTAGTAAATCCCTATCAGTTGTTAGCGCGCTTAGGCTTGCTCACTCCGCAGCAAGCCATGGAGTAATGGAGGATTTGGCCAAACTTCAGCAGCCTTTAGCCTTAAGTAACTAGAATTTACGAACTGCAAGTGACGAGGGTGTGATTGACTAATAAAATATTGAATCTTTTTCAACTTTGACACGAGCACCTAAAAACAATTTTGGTGTCAATTTCGTAGGCACTGGGAGCGCTAAACCAACCCAAGTCATCTCAAACGATGAACTTGGTCTGCGTGTAGAGACTAATGATTCTTGGATAAAAAGTCGGACTGGTATTTCTCAGCGACGAGTACTAGGTAAAAACGAATCACTTACAGAATTAAGCACAACAGCAGCTCGGCAAGCGTTGCAAATGGCTGATTGGGAGCCAGAGAGTATTGATTTAGTCATACTTGCTACTTCTACTCCTGATGATTTATTTGGTTCTGCTCCAAAAATCCAAGCTAATTTGTCAGCTACTTCTGCCGTTTCATTTGATTTAACTGCTGCATGTAGTGGATTTCTATTTGCTTTGGTTACAGCTTCTCAATATCTGTTAAATGGTTCGGTGAAGAGAGCATTAGTAATAGGTGCAGATCAACTTAGTAGATGGGTTGATTGGGACGATAGAGGAAGCTGCATCCTTTTTGGAGATGGTGCTGGAGCCCTGGCTATGGAGGCGAAGCCTAATGGATTAGATGGATTCATTGATTTCAGATTGAAATCTGATGGTTCCAGAGGTGATTGTCTAAATGTTCCTAATCTTGATGTGTTTCAAACTTTAGTGCCTGGAAAAATGTATCAAAAAGGAGGTTTTTCTCCAATTCAAATGAATGGACAAGAAGTTTATAAGTTTGCAGTTCGCGAAGTTCCTTTGGTTTTAGATGAACTTCTGATTTCGAATAGCATCAAACCGTCTCAGTTGGACTGGTTGCTTTTACATCAAGCGAATCAACGCATTCTTGATTCTGTGGCAGATCGTTTTAAAATACCCAATAAAAAAGTTTTAAGTAATTTAGCTAATTACGGAAATACTTCTGCTGCAACCATTCCTTTGATGCTTGATGAGGCTGTCAGAGATGGTCGAGTTAAATCTGGTGATTTAATTGCGACGAGTGGATTTGGCGCTGGATTAAGCTGGGGAGCAGCTCTTTTGAGATGGATTGGTCCGAACTAGTCTTTAAACTATTAATTTGAGGTTTTATGACAATTGCATGGGTATTCCCTGGCCAAGGATCGCAGAAATTAGGAATGGCCGAAGGTGTAATTAACCTTCCTGGTGCTAAAGAAAGGTTTGAATTAGCTTCAGATCTTCTTGGTAGAGATCTCTTGAAAATTTGTTTAGAAGAGAAAGAAGGAATTAGTCCCTTAAATGATCTGAATGACACTAGAAATACTCAACCTGCGTTATTTGTCGTTGAATCTTTATTGGTAGATGAACTCAAAAGGCAAGGTCGTGAGGCTTCATTCCTTGCAGGACATAGTCTTGGCGAGATTGTTGCCTTGTATGCAGCAAATGTTTTTGATGTTGAAATTGCTTTGAATTTACTTAAAACAAGATCTGAACTAATGGCTGCATCAGAAGATGGAGCTATGACTGCTGTTTTGGGATTTGATAGAAATCAACTTGATGATCTAGTTCTCTCTACTGAGGGAGTTGTTATAGCAAATGATAATAGTTCTTCCCAAGTAGTTCTTTCTGGCACACCCGAAGGAGTAAAGATAGTTTCTAGTCAACTTAAATGTAAGAGAGTTATACCATTACAAGTTTCTGGTGCCTTTCACTCACCTTTGATGCAGAAGGCATCACAATTTTTTGATCAAGAATTGGATAAAGTGAACTTCCGTGATGCGAATTTTCCCATTCTTAGTAATTCAGATCCCATGCCTTCTAGACGTGGATCACTTCTTAAGCAGAAACTTAAAAAACAAATGATTACAGGTGTTCGTTGGAGAGAAACAATGGAGATTTTTGTTAATGAAGGTATTTCGACCATGGTAGAAATTGGTCCTGGCAATGTTTTGTCTGGTCTTGCTAAACGCTCAATTAAAGGAGTAGGAATAAATCAAATAGGTTCATCTAGTGACTTGGGAATTTGAATTTTGACAGAAATAATTAAAAACTCAACATCACTCAATAACCAATGGCCTAAAGATAAACAAAGTTTTTTTTATTCAATAGTCAGCTATTGCTTTGTCTTTCCACTTTTCAGGTTGTTTTTTAGAGGAAGAACTTTTGGTAATTTCAATGTCCCTAAATTAGGACCACTTGTAGTGGTTGCAAATCATGGTTCTGATTTAGACCCGCCAATTCTGGGACATGCCTTAGGGCGGCCAGTCTCATTTATGGCTAAAAAAGAATTATTTGCAATTCCGCTTCTTTCTCAAATTATTCGATCTTGTGGAGCATATCCTGTCAGTCGAGGCAGTAGTGATCGTGAAGCAATTAAAACTGCTACAAACATTCTGAAGAAAGGACGAGCAATCGGTGTTTTTCTTGATGGAACAAGGCAAGAAAATGGGCGTGTAAATACCCCTATGGCAGGTGCAGCATTATTAGCTTCAAGAAGTGGAGCCTATCTTTTGCCCGTTGCTATTATTAATAGTCATCGAGCTCTGGGGAAAGGTAATAGGTGGCCACGTTTTATACCTATTCATTTAAGAATTGGAAAACCTATTCCTCCTCCAGTTAAAAGATCAAAACTTGAATTAGAGCAAACAACAAATCATTTAAAGGAAACTATTAATTCTTTAATAGATCAGGGTCTTTTACCGCATAAATGAAGTTGATGAAAATAGAAACGTTATTTTCTATTTTCATCAACTGGAGAGCAAGGGTAAATTGGTAAAACTTTTTGCCATGGACTTTCTTTCTTAATTTTATTGGCTGAATGACAGATTTTTAATAGCTCTATTGTATCCAGTTTAATATCATAATTCGCTTTTAATTCATTGTATTTATTTTCTTTATTCTGGAGAAGTTTAGGAGACTGAATCTCTATTATTTGATCGCAATAAGGTAAATCTGATTCTTTCTTAATTTGATAAAGGCCACCAATTATTCCTCTTCGCTTGAGAATGCTTGTAATCCAAAAAGGCTTAATTGAATTATCTTTCAATTCTTCTTGATGTAACCTTCTGGCCATTAATGCAAAACTGCTAATACCATCTAAATGGCATTGCATTTGTTGTGCAATTGTTCTGCAAAGTGTTATTGAGATGCGAGTTCCTGTGAAGCTCCCTGGCCCAGTAGCAACTGATAATCGTTGGATTTGATTCCAATGTTTGCGGGGTAATATTTCTTCAATACAACTAAAAATGTCATTTGAAAGCTTTCTTCCTATATCAAAGGTTGAAGTTTGAATCTCTTTAGAAGGATCTCTTAAATCAATCATTGACACTCCAAGAATTGCAGACGAACTATGAAGAGCCAAGAGGAAATTTTTTTTAGTCAATTCAGGTAGGAAGCTCCTCTCCAGGACGTAATCTCAGCCATTTCCCTTTATCTTTTGCAAAACTGCCACAACCTCTTACGTCCCATTCTGTTTCAATGTCTTTATTTGGTAAATTCCTCACAATTATATGAATACGCGGATTGTTTCCCTGAAAATCTGGATTGGAGGTTAAATGCTGTGCTCCATGTTGCCTTTCTACGGCATGGTAAGTCTTGCATCTATCTACCCATTGACAGTCTACGCAGATACACATTTCTTTGACTGGATTGGATTTTGCAATGAATGAGGATGATCTAAGTCTACTAACTCGAGTGTTAGTTGAAAGATTAAATCTATCAAGTTGGCCTTTTGATTGTAAGGAACTTCCAAGTGATTGTGCCTTAGTGGGAGGAGCTGTTCGTGATGCTTTATTGAATAAATTGAATCTTAAGCCTGATTTAGATTTTATAGTTCACTCTGATGCAATTCATCTTGTCAGGAAATTAGCTGAGAAGTTAGAGGGAAAATGTGTTGTTTTAGATGAGAAAAGAGATATTGCAAGATTGGTTTTAAATGATTGGACTATCGATGTTGCCAGACAAGTAGGAGATAATTTATTGGAAGATCTATCTAGGCGTGATTACACCATTAATGCAATAGCTCTAACCCTGGGCTCAGAACCCCAGATAGTTGATCCATTTAATGGGATCATGGACTTAAAAAATAAACTGGTTGTTGCAATTAATGAAGAAAACTTAATAGAGGATCCCTTGAGAATATTGCGAGGTTTCAGGTTAATGAGTGAGTTTAATTTATCTTTAGATTTTCTAACAGAGTCAATTTTACAAAGACATTCAAATCTTTTGCCGGAAGTTGCGCCTGAAAGGATTAAAAATGAGATTCAAAAACTTGTAAAAGGCAATTGGGCTGATTCTGTAATTCCACAGATTGATCAAATAGGTCTCTTGAGCCCTTGGCAGGATAAAAGTAAAGTTTTTATACCTGAATTTCATCCTTCTGAGCATGCGAAAAGCTTTTATTTGAGTGAAATGGCATTAGCTTTGCCTTTATATCGATTGGTTTATTTGCTAAGTGATACTGGATTGAATAGATTATGTTTCAGTAAAAAAGATATACAGACTTGTAAGATTTTACGAAAATGGCAGAATAATAATAAAGAAATAGCATTTGCAAATATTACAGAATATGATCGTTATAAATTACATATTGAGCTTGAGAAGTATTTACCAGCCTTGATTATTGATTTATCCAAAGAAGATCAAATAATTTGGTTAAAAAGATGGAGAGACCCTGATGACCCACTTTTTCATCCTTCATCTCCATTGGATGGATTTGAACTTCAAGAAATCTTAGGAGTAAACCAAGGACCTCTATTAGGTGAGATTCTTGAATGCTTATCTATAGAAAAAGCATTTGATCGTTTGCATACTCGAGAAGAAGCTGTTCAATTGGCTCATTACTTGTGGCAACAAAAGCAACCCTTTTTGTGATTAACTACACACACTTGGAATTAGGTTCCTGCCTAATGATGCTTTTTCTCTCTTATTTACCTTCTTTTCCATGAGCGTTCGCCTTTACATCGGTAACTTGCCGCAAAATTTCAAAATCAAAGAGCTTGAAGAGCTTCTTGCTTCTGTAAGTGAAGGAATTCGCTTCAAAGCAGTTTTTGATCGGGAAACAAAAGCATGCAGAGGTTTTGGTTTCGCAAGCACTAGTGATGTAAAGGTAGCTAATGAAGTGATTGAAAAATTGAATGGATATGAATTTAATGGCAGTAATTTGCGGGTAGAACGTTCAGAAAGAAAAGAATCTAATAATGGAGGTCGTAGGAATAACAATTCAGCAGGTGGAAATTCACAAGCTAATAGAAAAGAAGTTAAGAAAGTGGTTCATAGTGATGCCCCCAACAAGGAGGCCCCAGACCCCAGATGGGCAGGCGAACTTTCTAAGTTGAAGGAATTACTAGCAAATCAGAAGACCCCTGCTTAATCGATAGGCTAATAGACTTTCAAATAATTAATTTTTAGCAATATATTTTAATTTAAAACGTTCATTTCCAACTGAAATTAAATAAGAGATCGGAAGGTTAATTGCCTTGGTGATTGTATTTACATAAGCACGATTATTAAAAACATCGTAATCAAGCTTTTCTATTGAATCTAGTATTCCTCGATAGAGTCTTAATGATGTCCAAATAGGCCACCTAGCATCTACTGATAGCCAACGAATACCTTCTTCTGATTTAGCGAACCACTCTCTGGCTCTTTTGAGTTGAAAAGCCATTAAATTTTTCCATTCATCATTAATTTTCCCAGCCATTAGATCGTCTTCTGAATAACCAAAACGTTTTAGATCTTCAAGTGGTAGATAAATTCTTCCTCTAGCCCTATCTTCACCAACATCTCTCAGAATATTTGTTAGTTGATTAGCAATCCCTAAAGCAATTGCAGCTTGAGAAGTGTCAGGATGTGATTGCTCATTTTTGGAAATATAAGCTGGATCAATTCCAATTACTCCTTGCGTCATTAGACCTACAGTTCCTGCAACTCTGTAGCAATAAAGTTCTAAGTCTTTAAAAGTTTCATATCTTTTATAGCTTAAATCCATTCTTTGCCCTTCAATCATATCCAAATAAGGCTGTATTGATTGTGGGAAACATTGCAGCGTATCTGCCATTACAGCATCAAGTTCATCAGCAACTGTTCCTTCGAAAACTTTTTTAGTTTTAATTTCCCATTTGTCTAATCGTCCAGACAGTTCATCTAATGGTAAAGATTGAGCTTCAGGGCTATCCATTAGCTCATCAGTTCTTCTACACCAAACATAAATAGCCCAAATCGCTTTTCTTTTTCGAGGAGGCAAAAGCATCGTTCCTAGATAAAAGGTTTTCGCCCAGTGAGCGGTTTCCTTTCTGCAGGACTCATAAGCTTCTGTTAAGTCGAAGTGTAGGTTTGCCAAGGAGATAGTAATGAGAATTGTTTTTCTTTAGTTCAAAAAGCTTTTATCAATAATAAAAAGCTTTAGCAGAGATTAATTCTGCTGAGGCCTTCATCATTTGTCGCGGTTGGATATCGCTTCCGCACAAAGTTTTCCACTTAACACTGCTCCCTCCATTGATGCTAAATAGCGTTGCATTGTGTAATCTCCTGTCAGAAAGAAATTTTTGATAGGAGTTGCCTGACTAGGTCTTAATTTTTGGCAACCAGGTACAGATTTGTAAACCGAAAGAGGGGTCTTTACAACTTTATATTTTCTCAATATTGCTTTATCTTCTCCTTCAAAATGCATAGGGAAAAGTTTTTTTAACTCATTCATAGTTGCTTCAATAATTTCCTCATCTTTTCTGCCTATCCATTCTTTCGCAGGCGCAAAAACAAGTTCAAGCATTGATCTATTGGGATCTTCATATTCTTTACAAGTGATACTCATATCTGCATAAACACTTAGCAAAGGAGATCGGCTAAAGAGCAAGTGATCAATATCAGTAAGCTTGCGATCAAACCACAAATGAATATTTATTACTGGAACTCCTTTAAGTCCATCTAGTTTTGAGAATAAATCGATTGATTTCCATTTTTCTGGAATAAGCAGTTTAAAAATATCTACTGGCATTGCACTAACGAAGGCATCAGCTTCGATGCTTTCTAACTCTTTCCCTTTAATTCCCCCAATTTCAAAATTTGCAACAGTGCCATCTTCCTGAAGATTGATTTTTTTGAGAGGACTATTAAGAACTACTTCTCCACCAAGACTATTCACGTAATCAACGATTGGTTGGCAAAGTCTTTCAGGTGGTGCGCCATCAAGGAATGCCATTTTAGAACCATTTTTTTCTTGAAGAAATCTATTTAATGCTGTGAGTAAAACAGTTGAGGAAATTTCATCAGGCCCAATGAAATTCAATGCTTTACTCATAGCAATAAATACTTCATCATTAACTCTTTCCGGAATATTTTGTTTTTTCAACCATTCTGTCCAGGAGTAATTATCACTTTCTTCCACGTATTGCTGCCCTCTTATCATTGCTGGCAAAAGACCTAAACCAAAAGATATTTTTTCTGGCCATGAAAGCATGTCATTATTACTTAATATTGCTGCTACTCCATTAATGGGAGCTGGCAAGTCAGGGAAATCGAAACGACTATATGTACCGGGTTCTTCAGGTTGATTGAATATCATTGAATGACTTTTCCATTGAAGTCGATCTTCAATTTTTAGTTCTCGAAATAACTGCAACATATTTGGATAGGCTCCAAAAAATATGTGCAAACCCGTTTCATACCAGTCTCCTTCTTCATCTTTCCACGCTGCGACTTTTCCACCTAAAACATCTCTTGCTTCATAAACGATGGGAGTATGTCCAGCATCGGCTAAGTATTTTGCACATGACAATCCGGCTAGTCCTGCTCCCGCAATAGCAACACGCATAATTTTTAAATACCTAAATTCAACTATAAGAAGAGATCTGATTTAAAATTTAATTGATAATAAGATCTTTTATTTATCGTTCTCGTTTCCAAAAAAAAAAAAGCATGTCAGATACCCTCTTAAAAAGCACTACACGTCATGTTCGCCTATTTACAGCGAGAGTTGAGAATCATGATTTAGTCTCAGATGAGGATCATCTGACAATGGATCTTGATCCAGATAATGAATTTATATGGACAGAGACAGCCATCGATAAGATCAATTCTAAATTTCGTGAATTAGTGGAAAACCAGACTGGCAAAGAACTCAGTGATTATGCCCTGAGGAAAATTGGTTCTGAGTTGGAAGGAGCAATTAGACAATTGCTTCAAGTAGGAGAAATAAGCTATAACCCAGACTCAAGGGTCCTTAATTATTCAATGGGACTTCCTAGGACTCCTGATTTATTATGAGCCGCTATCCATATAATCGCTTACCTTCATCAGGGAAAGGTGGGGCAGGTAGAGGACGGCGAGATGGTGGATCGAGGCGATATTCATCAAGAGAATCCTATGGAGATTATTTAGATGGGCGTGATTCACGCCAGCCTTCCCAAGCTTCAACTGGTGGTGCAATTAAATTGAATACAGCGACTATTTCAATACTTGCAGGGGTTCTCGTTTTAGGAATAGGCCTAGGGACTTTAGTTAGTACTAATACAGGAGGTTCTACTGGCAATATTGCAAGCCAAAATCAACTTGATTTGGCTGTTCCAGATCCTGAAATATGTAAAAGTTATGGAGCTAGTGCTTTTGTTCAAGATATTGAGATTTTTACCACGCTTAATCCATCAACTAGTTTTGTTACGCAACCGGCTCTCCAGCCAGGATGCGTTATTAGAAGAGAAAATTGGACTGTGTTGCAACAACAGGGTGCGATTTCAAGTCAGGATGTAAGAGAATGTAAGCAGCGCATGAATACTTTTGCTTATATTGGTTCTCTTAGAGATAAACCTATTGTGAAATGCGTTTATCAAGCTGATTTTGAAGATAATAAGTTTCTTATTAAAGGAGAAGGAGATGATGCTGTTGGTGTAACTGAAGAGGCGAAACGCTTCTAATTAGATATATTTATTTTCTAGAAATTTAGAATTTTTTGAGAGGTGATTCTTCACTAGCAAAAATGGGTAGAATATTTTCTACAAATGCATTCGCGGCTCTTGAGCTGTATCGACTAGGATTAGTAATTAATTTGAGCTCTCTTTTAACTTCGAGATCAGTAACTTTTTGTTTGTGAATAGTGCCAGCAGAAAGTTCTCTTTCAATTGAAACGACAGGAAGAAATGCTGCTCCTAATCCAGATTGAACTGCATTTTTTATTGCTTCAAATGAATTGAGTTCCATTTCTATTTTTAATCTTTGAATATCTAACCCTGAATTTATAAGGAGTTTATCTACTACTTTTCTTGTAGTAGCTTGGTTATCTAAAGTAACAAAAGATAATTGGTATAAATCTTCTTTTACAAGTTGCTCAGATTGAGCTAAATCATGATCAATAGGAAGTACTAAGGCAAGCTCATCATTTGCGTATGGAGTGACATTAAGAACTTCGTTTAATTCATTAGGTAACTGACCTCCAATGATTGCTAAATCAATTTGACCATTAGCTACGCTCCAGCCAGTTCTTCTAGTGCTATGAATTTGCAATTGGACTGCTACTAGAGGATATTGATTTCTAAAAAGACCTATCATTCTTGGCATTAGGTAAGTTCCTGTTGTTTGGCTGGCTCCTACAACTAATGATCCACCTTGCAAGTTATTCAGGTCTTCAATTGCTTTACAAGTCTCTTGGCACTGAATAAGTATTTTCTCGCAATAAATTATTAGTAGTTTTCCAGCTTCTGTTAATTGAGCTTTTCTCCCTCCTCTATCAAAGATAGTAATATCTAATTGTTTTTCTAGATTTTGAATTTGCAGACTTACAGCCGGCTGAGTCACATATAGGCTATCGGCAGCTTTTTTGAAGCTTCCCTCATTAACTATTGCTTTCAAAATACGAAGTTGATCTAGCGTAAAGGGAAGTTCAGACATAATCGCCGTCTAATAGACAGCATTTAAATTAAAAACTTTACGTGTTCAATGTCTAGACAACAGAATTTAAAAATGATTTCGAAGCTCTTTTAAACATGTTCCTTGGTGACATTCATCACACAAGTTTTGTGATGTTGGGATTAATAATTGTTTTTGCAATTGTCCACAGTGGTGGGGCTGCTCTTAGAGGGAAGGCAGAAAAATTAATTGGTCCTAGAGCTTGGCGACTGATATTTGCTTTAGCCAGTATCCCCTCTGCAACTATTTTGATTGGATACTTCTTAGCTCATCGATATGACGGAATTAGATTATGGAACGTCCATGGAATAACTGGGGTTATTCCGATTGTTTGGATATTGACTGCAATCAGTTTTTTGTTCTTATATCCAGCTACTTACAATCTTCTAGAAATACCTGCAGTAATTAAACCCAAAGTCAGATTATATGGGCAAGGAATTATAAGAATAAGTAGACACCCACAAGCGATTGGGCAAATTTTGTGGTGCTTAGCTCATGTTCTGTGGATTGGCAGTAGTTTTATGGTCGTTACTTGTATTGGCTTAATAGCGCATCATCTTTTTGCTATATGGCATGGAGATAGAAGATTAAAAGCCAAATTCGGAGAGGAATTTGAGGAATTGAAGAAAAACACTTCGGTAATTCCATTCTTAGCAGTCTTGGACGGTCGTCAGACATTAGTCATTCAAGAGTTTTTAAGGCCTTCTCAGCTAGGGATATGCATCGCGATTGGCGTTATTTGGTGGTCTCATCGCTTTATTTCTTTGGGCAGTTCAACCTTTCTGAATTTATTTCAATGAACTCTATAGATGAAGTGCTTAGACTTCAGAAAAAATAAGCATCAGAATGCCATCGGCCGCAGAATTAGCTTGGCTTATTCCAGTTCTACCTTTAATCGGTGGAATAATTTCTGGGATGGGATTAATAAGCTTCAACAAAGAAATAAACAAGTTAAGAAAAATAGTTGCAACCTCTTTGATTTCATTGGTAGGTGCTTCGGCTGTAATGAGTTATTTCGTTCTTGCTGAACAAATGGCTGGAGGACCTTCTGTTGAACATTTGTTTGTTTGGGCAAGCGCTGGAGATTTTGTTTTACCAATGGGCTTTGTTATTGATCCACTTGGATCGGTAATGCTGGCTTTAGTAACGACTATTGCATTATTGGTAATGATTTATTCACATGGCTATATGGCACATGATGAGGGATATGTTCGTTTTTTTACTTATTTGTCCTTATTTAGTAGCTCAATGTTGGGGTTAATAGTTAGTCCAAACCTTCTTGAGATATATGTTTTTTGGGAATTGGTAGGAATGTGCTCATATTTGTTAGTTGGTTTTTGGTATCAACGAGAAGGAGCTGCTCATGCAGCTCAAAAAGCTTTTGTCGTAAATAGAGTTGGAGATTTTGGTCTTTTATTAGGAATACTTGGACTGTTTTGGGCTACAGGCAGTTTTGATTTTCAAGGAATAGCTACTGGTCTTTCTGATGCCATAGAAGCTGGTAGTGTTCCAGTTTGGGCAGCAGTGACAATTTGTCTTTTGGTCTTTATGGGACCGATGGCTAAGTCGGCTCAGTTTCCCCTTCATGTTTGGCTTCCAGATGCTATGGAAGGCCCTACTCCTATATCTGCTTTGATTCATGCTGCAACAATGGTCGCTGCAGGCGTATTTCTTGTTGCAAGACTTGAGCCTCTATACAGTCAATTCCCCATTATTGGACTTTTTATAGCGATTGTAGGCACTATTACATGTTTGTTAGGTGCATCGATTGCATTGACTCAAATGGATCTTAAGAAAGGCCTTGCTTACAGTACGGTTTCTCAACTTGGCTACATGATGCTTGCTATGGGATGCGGTGCGCCAATCGCTGGGATGTTCCACTTGGTAACTCATGCTTTTTTTAAAGCCATGCTTTTTTTGGGGTCAGGTTCGGTTATTCACGCTATGGAAGAGGTTGTTGGTCATGAGCCCATACTTGCTCAAGACATGCGATTAATGGGGGGGCTTAGAAAAAAAATGCCAATCACTTCTACTACCTTTTTTATAGGTTGTGTTGCTATAAGTGGAATTCCTCCTTTGGCAGGTTTTTGGAGTAAGGATGAAATTTTAGGAGAGGCTTTTAATTCATTCCCAATTCTTTGGTTTATTGGATTTATAACCGCTGGGCTTACAGCCTTTTACATGTTTAGACTTTATTTCTTAACTTTTGAGGGTTCATTTAGAGGGAATGATGAAACTCTTCAAAAACAATTACTTAATGCTGCTGGTAAAGAGGTAGAGCATGAAGATGACCTGCAACAACATCATCAAGGTGAATTGCATGAATCTCCTTGGCCTATGACCTATCCATTAATAGCTTTAGCAATACCCTCAGTATTTATTGGTTTCTTAGGTACTCCTTGGAAAAGTACATTTGCTTTTCTCTTGGATCCCATAGATGCATTAGAAATGTCTAATCATTTTAGCTGGGCTCAATTCCTACCATTAGCAGTTGCTTCAGTAGCTATATCAGTTTCAGGAATTACCCTTGCGGTTTTTGCTTATTACCTCAAAAGATTAGATCTAGAGCAACTAGTAGTCAAAAGATTCTCTATGGTTAACCGTTTTCTATCAAATAAATGGTATCTAGATGAGATTAATGAAAAGATTTTTGTTCGTGGCAGTAGAAAATTGGCACGTGAAGTTTTGGAGGTAGATGCAAAAGTAGTTGATGGAGTTGTTAATCTGACTGGTCTTTTAACTCTTGGTAGTGGAGAAGGGTTGAAATATTTTGAAACTGGCAGGGCTCAATTTTATGCGCTCATTGTTTTTGGCGGTGTAATAGCTTTAGTTGCTCTCTTTGGAGTTTTAGGGCCATCAACCTTTTAGTTCTTAAGTAATTGTGTGTCATCCCCTATCTAGATGATGTCAGAACTCAAAGGATTTCTACACTCCAACTAGTGGAACCAACTCTAATAAGTGCCCCAGTTTACTTCTAGTGCAATTTTTTTAACCAATTCTGTCTTAGACCCTGGTCTGATGACGAGTGATTTCCCTTGGCTTAGCTTTTCGATTCTTTTCCCAATAGTAGGAGCATTTATTGTTCCATTTTTTCCTGATGAGGGTGATGGGAAAAAAGTGAGATGGTTTGCATTGGCTATCTCTCTGATTACTTTTTTGATTACGGTAACTGCCTATATAAAAGGTTATGACATAAAGCAAGACGGTTTACAGCTTGCAGAAAGAGTTAGTTGGTTACCTGATCTTGGATTGACATGGGCAGTAGGAGCTGATGGCCTTTCGATGCCTTTAATTTTGCTAAGCAGCTTTATTACTGCTTTAGCTGTATTGGCAGCATGGCCAGTAACTTTTAAACCAAAATTATTCTTCTTTTTGATCCTTGCTATGGATGGGGGTCAAATAGCAGTTTTTGCTGTTCAAGATATGTTGCTTTTTTTCTTGGCATGGGAACTTGAATTGTTGCCTGTTTATTTGCTTTTAGCTATTTGGGGAGGAAAGAAACGTCAATATGCGGCTACAAAATTCATTATTTATACAGCTGGTAGTTCGTTATTTATTTTACTTGCAGCACTAGGAATGGGTTTCTTCGGAGGCGGTACTCCGAATTTTGAATATACCCATCTTGCTCAACAAGGTTTTGATACTGGGTTTCAGTTGCTTTGCTACGGGGGTTTATTGATTGCTTTTGGTGTGAAGCTTCCCATTGTTCCGCTTCATACTTGGTTACCTGATGCACATGGTGAAGCAACAGCTCCAGTTCATATGCTTTTAGCTGGTATTTTGTTGAAAATGGGAGGATATGCACTATTGAGATTTAATGCTCAGTTGTTGCCAGAGGCTCATGCGCAATTTGCACCCTTATTAATTGTTCTAGGGGTAGTCAACATTATTTACGCTGCTTTGACTTCTTTTGCTCAGAGAAATCTAAAAAGAAAAATTGCGTACAGTTCTATAAGTCATATGGGATTTGTCTTAATAGGTATTGGGAGTTTTAGTTCTTTGGGAACTAGCGGCGCAATGCTTCAGATGATTAGTCATGGATTAATTGGAGCAAGTCTTTTCTTTTTGGTTGGAGCTACATATGACCGAACCCGAACTCTTCAATTGAACGAAATGGGTGGAGTTGGTCAAAAAATGAAAATAATGTTTGCTCTTTGGACTGTTTGCTCATTGGCATCATTGGCTTTGCCTGGAATGAGTGGATTCGTTTCGGAATTAATGGTTTTTGCTGGTTTTGTTACTGACGAGGTATATACCTTGCCATTTAGAGTCGTTATGGCTGGATTTGCTGCTATTGGAGTCATACTTACCCCTATTTACTTGTTATCAATGCTTAGGGAAATTTTCTTCGGGAAGGAAAACTCTGAATTGATAACTAATAACAAGCTTGTTGATGCTGAGCCTCGAGAGATTTACATAATTAGTTCTTTGTTGGTTCCCATTATTGGAATAGGTTTGTATCCAAGAATTATGACGGACTCTTATATTGCCTCTATTGATGGTTTAGTTGAACGAGACTTAGGAGCAATAGAGCGTGTTAAAACTTCAACATCGATTCCTAGAATTCAGACTCAACCACATCCAGCATTAATAACTGCTCCAGAATTCAAGATTAAAAGAGTTCAATAGAATTTGAAATTACTTTTAAATTATTAAACTCTAATTATTCGGTGGCTTTAACTCCTTTCTCTCGATAAATTTTACCTAGCTTCTTAATTGCTTTGTATGTAAGTGGTGCCAAACCAGAACTTGATTCAGGAGCAAGATTTGCCATACGTCTTTTAAGAGATGCTGCTGAAAGAGGAGATATAGATCCTTGGGATGTTGATGTCATTCCTGTCGTAGATGGTTTTTTAGATCAATTAAGACAGCGCATAGAAATTCCTAGGAAAGTTTCTTCTCAATTGGGTATGGGGGGAGGAAGTTTTGAAGTTGATTTAGCAGAAAGTAGTGAAGCTTTTTTAGCTGCATCTGTTTTAGTTTCTTTAAAGGCAGAAGTTCTAGAAGCTGAAACATTCCCTATTGAATCTTTTGAGGAATTTGGCTGTGATGATGATGCTCAGCAGGGTTGGTTAGATCCAAGTTTCGAATTACCAAAAAGGCCAGAGAAACATTTATTAAGAAGACCTGCTGCTCTCCCACCTTTAAGAAGGCCAGTAACGTTAGGAGAGTTGATTGAGCAACTTGAATCAATCGCAGAATCAATTGAATCAGATGAATTAAATAATCGAAGGCAAAGGCGTCAGAAGAGATTCAGTGAAAGAGAAATTATTGCTCAAGTTAGCTCTCTTGCTCATAAAGAAAATTTACCTGAGACAACAGCAGCACTGGCGATTTATTTGAACACTTGGGAAGATGCTTTGCATTGGGTTGATTTTGATTTATTAGTTAATCGATGGAAAACTCATGCTTCGGGAGATTTAGATACTGATCGAGTCGGTGTATTTTGGGCTTTACTTTTTTTGAGTTCCCAAGGCAAAATTCAACTTCAGCAGGAAGGATCTCTTTTTGCTGAATTGAAATTAAAGAGAATACTCTCACCAGGGACGGTAGCTCAACTTCCATTAAATAATTTAGAAGTGACAGAAACTTCTCCGGCAGCTGCAGCTTAGAGACCTGTGAAGTGTCATTATAGTTTCACCTAACTAACTGAGGCCTACAACGCCAATGAAGGCGATGATCCTGGCGGCAGGAAAGGGAACTCGAGTTCAGCCAATCACTCATGTGATTCCTAAACCGATGATCCCGATCCTTCAGAAACCTGTGATGGAGTTTCTTTTGGAACTGCTAAAAGAGCATGGTTTTAAAGAAGTTATGGTGAATGTTTCTCATTTAGCAGAAGAGATAGAAAATTATTTTCGAGATGGACAAAGGTTTGGTGTTGAGATTGCATATAGCTTTGAAGGCCGAATAGAGGATGGTGAGCTCATTGGTGATGCTCTTGGCTCAGCAGGAGGCTTAAAAAAGATTCAAGATTTTCAAGAATTTTTTGATGATACTTTTGTTGTACTTTGTGGTGATGCTTTGATTGATCTTGATCTTTCAGAAGCCGTTAAAAGACATAAAGAAAAGGGTGCCTTGGCAAGCTTAATTACTAAGAGAGTTCCAAAAGAGCAAGTCAGCAGTTATGGAGTTGTTGTCACTGATGAGGATGATCGAGTGAAAGCTTTTCAGGAAAAGCCCTCAATCGATAAAGCTCTTGGAAATATGATTAATACAGGAATATATTTGTTTGAACCGGAGATTTTTAATCATATTCCTTCTTCTAAAGCATTTGATATTGGAGCAGATTTATTCCCCAAGCTAGTAAGTTTAGGAGCCCCTTTTTATGCATTGCCCATGGATTTTGAGTGGGTAGATATTGGGAAAGTACCTGATTATTGGCAAGCAATTCGCAGTGTTCTTTGTGGACGAGTTAGGCAGGTTGATATCCCTGGGAAAGAGGCTATTCCAGGAGTTTATACCGGCTTAAATGTTGCGGCTAATTGGGACAAGATAAAGGTAGAAGGACCAGTTTATGTAGGAGGGATGACTCGTATTGAAGATGGAGCAACTATTATTGGACCTTCTATGATTGGTCCAAGTTGTCATATTTGTGAAGGCGCAACGATAGATAACTCAATTATTTTTGATTACTCAAGAATCGGTGCAGGAGTGCAACTTGTAGAGAAGTTGGTTTTTGGAAGATATTGTGTTGATAAAAATGGCGATCATTTTGATCTTCAGGAAGCAGCGCTTGATTGGTTAATTACTGATGCGAGAAGGCAAGACTTAGGAGAACCTTCACCCCAACAAAAGGCTATGGCAGAGTTGTTAGGTACAGATCTTATGTCTGCTTCAAATTGATATTTGCTCGATTAAGAATTTCTGGAATTGAGCTTTCTGCTTTTACTGCCATTATGTGAACTCCTTGGGTCAAACTAAGAAAATCGTTTATTTGCTCTGCGGCTATTTTTTTCCCTTCAATAAATGGATCAGAAGCTTTGTCTAGTCTTGAAATTATAGATTCAGGTATAGAAGCTCCTGGGACTACTCGATTAATGAAATCAGCATTTTTTGCTGATTTTAATAAGAAAACACCTGCTAAAACTTTGATTTCTAAGGGTTCAGCGATCTCTTTGCAAAAACGTTCAAGAACCTTTGGGTTCATAACCATTTGTGTTTGAAAAAAGCAAGCCCCAGCATTTTTCTTTCGTTCTATTCTTCTTCTTAGTCCATCAAACCCTTTGCAGTTGGGATCTGCAGCAGCGCCTGCAAATAAATTTGTCGAACCGTCGGGTAATTCTTTTAGGACTGGGTCAATTCCGTTGTTAAGAGAAGCTACTTGCTCTAGCAACCTCACTGAATCATATTCATTTACTGGCTTTGCATCAGGTTGATCACCAATCCTTACTGGATCTCCTGTAAGACAGAGTAGGTTTTGAATGCCAAGTGCATTCGCGCCGAGTAAATCTGCCTGTAACCCAATACGATTTCTATCTCTGCATGACATTTGCAAAATTGGTTCGATTCCTTCATCTTTAAGCAATTTGCATAATGCCAGGCTACTCATTCTTACAATTGCCCTACTGCAATCGGTAACGTTTATTGCATGAACATATTCTTTAAGTTTTTTACCATGTTCTATTGCAGTTGAAACATCAGTACCCCTAGGAGGCATGATCTCAGCTGTGATAGTGGTTTTCCCTGATTCAAGGCGTTTTTGTAGAGGTGATTTCATCTTTCTTGTTGCATTAGAAAATTACTATCAGTGATTAAATGCTCGACTTTGCTTAATATGAATCAAAAGAGTTGAAAGAGGAGTACATGTTTACAGGAGAAATCTCCAATCCGGCTCATATGGGTCTCTCTGCTAGAGAGATGGAGATCATTGAGCTTGTCGCAGATGGACTGACAAATCAGGAAATTGCTGAAAAACTCACGATTAGTAAAAGGACTGTAGATAATCATGTCAGCAATATGTTCACTAAGACGGGCTCAAAAAATAGAGTAGCTCTTCTTAATTGGGCTATGGATCATGGGAAGATCTGCAGAGATGGTTTTAATTGTTGCTCTTTGCCTGACTCCTCTGGCGATAACGTTTAGTTCTTATGGTTGCAGGCTTGGATTCAGATAAGCACATCAATGAATATTCAACTGAAGGTAAGTTAAATAATTCTGCATAGGCAATACAGGCCTCTCTGTCTGAGCAAAGAAAACGGAGAACACCGTCAATATCATAAAGGCCATACAATGACTAGACCTCATAAATCCTGATGCGCTTGATAGCCACAAACAAGACAGGTAATTATAAAGAGAATCTAAAGGATTGAGCGTCTTTTTTCTATAGGCCATGAAGATATTGGCGATTTTGCAAGTGAGGCATTACTAAATTCCTTGGCATCGGAGATTTCTGAAGAGCACCATTGCGGAATATCTATCTTTTCTTCAATAGTATTTAGTTCAATTTCTGCTAGCACTAAGGGTGAGTTTTGTTCTTTAAAGCTATCTACTATCCAAGTGTGATCATTTAGTCTCAATTGATATCTAGTTTTTGATATTTTAAATTCTGCCAGATTCCAGATTGAATAGCCATCTTCTATTGGAACTTCATATTCAAACTCATATCTGCTAATTCTCTCTTTTGGATATTTAAGTGTTATTAATGCTTCTTTTTCGTCAATAATTCGTATTCGTATTGTCCAAGAATCCTTTTTACTTACTAAATAACCTTGTTTGAATTCTTGAGAAGAATTTATAAATTTCTTCCACTCTTCACTTCTAACAATAAAACGCCTTTCGATTTCAATATTCATTACTAATTATTCTTTAAATTATTTACTAGACTGCCAGCCCAATGCAACTTTTGAGAAAGAGTTCTGTAATAGGTAGGACTTCCTTCTAAAACGATCATACTTACATTATGTTTGCTTTTTTCAATTGTACATTTATCTCCAGGTCTTGTAATAGCTCCAGTTTCTCCATCTTTCCACATTTTTACTTTTTCATTTGCGTCTCCTAGAGTCTTTATAATTATTTTTGATGAAGCAGGTATTACAATAGGACGACTAGATAGGCTCATTGGGCATATTGCACTAACGACAATTGCATCTATTTCAGGATTAACAATTGGTCCCCCTGTAGCGAGAGTATATGCTGTCGAACCTGTAGGAGTAGAGATAATTAATCCGTCACCTTTGTATTCATCTACTATTTCCCCATCTATTTCTAGACCTATTCTGCATGTCGGTGAAAATTCATCTTTATATGACCTAAGATAAAAATCATTTAAAGCCCAATAAGAACATTTTTGTAAGTTATTAACTGATTTATAGTTCAATTCTAGATTTGCATGTAGCATCATTCTTTTTTGTAATTTAAAGCGACCATCTAAGATCTTTTGCCAGGTCTCTTTATGATTAAGTAAGGATTTTTCATGAGTTAGAAAACCCAAATTACCTCCTACATTGAAACTAATAATTGGTATATTTTTTATTGCAAGTTGTCTGGCAGCTCTAAGAACTGTTCCATCACCACCAAGAATTATTACTAAGTTAGGCAAAACCTTGGTGGAATTTAATAAATCCTTAATAGAAGAAGTTTGATTGCCAAGAATGCGATGAAGAACATTAACTCCTAAAGAATCAAGCTTTTTAAAACATCTTAAAGCTTCTTTCTCGGCTACTTCACTGTTCGAACGATATATTATCCAAACATTTTTTAATAACATCTTTTTAGAAAAATCACCACTTGAGTAAGTTAAAACTTTCCATATCAACTGTTACTCTATTTCTATATAAAGATAATAAAATTGCTAATCCAACAGCAGCTTCTGCAGCCGCAACTGTAATTACAAATACAGTGAAAACTTGGCCTTTAATAAGATCTCCATCTATATAAGATGAAAATGCCATAAGATTGATATTTACTGAGTTCAGCATTAGTTCAATACTCATCAAGACTCTTACAGCATTTCTACTGTTAATTAATCCCCACACTCCTATACAAAATAATATTGATGCAAGTGTTAAATAAGCTTGTAACGGTATTAATCCAGATGAATTTTCCATAATTAGTTAATTAGAAAATGCTTAGTTTTTCATTTGGTTGATTTTTCAACTAAAAGAGGTATTTTTACTTTTTCGATCAGACTTTGATCTACATTTTCACCTGTACCAATATCACTAATTAATACATCTCTTCTTGCTAATACTATTGCACCAATCATAGCCATTAACAATAGGACTGATGCTAATTCAAATGGTAAAAGATAGTCAGTAAATAAATGTTCTCCAATTCTTTCTGTTGCAAGTTCTCCAATTGCTTTTGGCCCAGGTGTATTCCAATTAGTAATTAGATCTACTCTAATTAATAATGTTAGTAGTCCAGAGCATACTATACCTGAAAGGATTTTTCTAACTTGTAATCCTTTAATCGGTTTAAGATCCTCTTTTTTGTTGACAAGCATTATGGCAAAAAGGATTAATACATTAACTGCACCCACATACACAAGTATTTGTGCTGCAGCAACAAAACTAGCATTTAATAAAAGGTATAAACCTGCTACAGCCATAAATACTCCTCCTAGTAAAAATGCTGAATATACAATATTGGTTAAAAAAACAACACCAATTGCACCAGATATTATAATTAAACCAAGAATTAAAAAACAAATTAACTCTGTTGAATTAGCTATATTCATTCGACTGATTTCTTGATATTTATAGGTGAGCTATTTACAGAATTTGCAACATTCTCGTCTGTATTATTAATTTGCATCCATTCCAAAACTTCAGAAGGTAATTGACCTACTCTATTGTCTTCATTTTTTATTTCGTGAGGATCCATTGAGCCTTTTGGTAGATACGTGAGTTCTCTTAATGGTTTTACAGAAGGATCAGTAGTAACACTTGTTGGAAGGCGTCCCAATGCAACATTGTCATAATTTAAGCTATGGCGATCAAAAGCAGCCATTTCATATTCTTCTGTCATTGAAAGACAATTAGTTGGACAATATTCAACACAGTTTCCACAGAAAATACATGCACCAAAGTCAATAGAATAATTACGTAGCTCCTTTTTCTTAGTTTCTTTATTCATTACCCAATCCACTACTGGAAGGTTTATTGGACATACTCTTACGCAAACTTCACATGCAATACATTTGTCGAACTCATAGTGAATCCTGCCTCTATATCTTTCTGAAGGAATAAGCTTTTCGTAAGGGTATTGGACGGTTACAGGCCGTCTTCTCATGTGATCAAAAGTTACAGCTAAACCTTGGGCTAAATAATTTGCAGCACCTACCGCATCCTTTGCATATAAAGAAACTTTTTTAAAAAAATTGAGCATTCGATCAATTGCAATTGCCGAAGAGCTTGAATTAAGCCTAATCAACTTAGAGTTTTTTTCAAGATAGTGTGAGTAAAACTACTTAATGAAAAGTCTTCAATTATAGCTTTTAGCCACCAAAAGCCATAGGGAAAGCCAGTTTCAGTGATGCAGTAACTAATAAATTTACTAAAGAAATTGGAAGAAGAAATTTCCAGCCAAGATCTAGTAATTGATCAATTCTTACTCTGGGAGTAGTCCATCTAAGTAATATGGCTAAAAAAACCAGTAAGTATGCTTTCAGAACTGTCATTACTATTCCCAATGAACCAGCGAATATTTGAATAAGTGGAGAATCTATTGGTTGACCACTTAAATTTGTTATCCACTCAATTGGGATAGGAAATCCCCATCCTCCTAGATACAGTACAGAAACCAACAACGCAGATAGGACAAGATTTATATAGCTTCCTAAGTAAAAAAGAGCAAATTTCATTCCTGCGTATTCTGTTTGATATCCAGCCACAAGTTCTTCTTCTGCTTCTGGAAGGTCAAATGGCAATCTTTCGCATTCAGCTAAAGCACAAATCCAAAAAATGACAAACCCAACTGGCTGTCTCCATACATTCCAGCTTAAAAAGCCAAGTCCATTTTGTTGTTCAACAATATCTACCGTACTGAGAGAATTACTCATCATAACTATTGCTAAAACTGCCAATGCAAGAGGTATTTCATAGCTGATTGATTGCGCTGCGGCTCTAAGTCCTCCTAGAAGTGAATATTTATTATTGGAGGCATATCCGCTCATTAGAAGACCAATTGGTTGAATACTGCTTAATGCAATCCAAAGAAAGATTCCAATACCTACATTGCTAATTACTAAATTTTGCCCAAAGGGAACTATGAGCCAAGAGAGTATGACAGGAACTAATACCAGTACCGGTCCAAGAGTGAAAAGGATGCTGTCTGCTCTAGCTGGAATAATGTCTTCTTTGACAAGCAGTTTCAATCCATCAGCCATGGGTTGAAGAATTCCTAATGCGCCTGCATACTCAGGGCCAATACGTTGCTGAGCCGCTGCGGAAATTTTTCTTTCTAGCCATACAGTTACCAGTACTCCTATTACAGCTCCTATAAGCACTAAACCCATCGGGAATGGTATCCAAAGAATATGAGCAATTTCTGGTGAAATTCCAAAAGATTTCAATGCTTCATTGAAGCTCAATTCAATATCGATTCCAGAATTAACTGAAGCCACTAAAGATGTTTTTAAACTAGTGACCATTGCAAATTACTTATTAATCTTCAATTTACTCATCTTTGTTGTTTGGTCTTTCTTCTAAGGCAGTCCATGTTCTGGTTTTCATACCGGTATATATTTGCGAAGGTCGAAAAATTCTATTAGCACCTAGTTGTTCGCGCCAATGTGCTAGCCATCCTGCGACTCTTGATATGGCAAAAACCGGAGTAAATAGATCACGAGGTATTCCAAGTTTTCTGTAAATAAGACCTGAGTAAAAGTCAACATTTGGGTATATACCTTTTGGGCCTAACCGGTCTATAGCTTCTTCTTCAAGCGATTTCGCAACCTCATACATCTCATCTTTACCAAACCTGGCAAATAATTCTTCCCCAAAATTTTGCAAAATTGAAGCTCTTGGGTCTTTGACTCTGTATTCGCGATGACCAAAACCCATGATTTTTTGCTTGTTTTTGATTGCATTGTCCAAGTATTCACCAGCTTTATGAGGTGTTCCAATTTCTTCAAGCATTGCTATTACATCTTCGTTAGCACCTCCATGGAGCGGACCTGCGAGTGTCCCTACAGCTGAGGCAACTACTGCATATGGATCTGTCAAGGTACTTGCTGTGACACGGGCGCTAAATGTGCTTGCATTGAGACTATGTTCTGCATGCAAAATGAGACATCTATCAAATACTTTCGCTGAAAGAGGATCTGGCTCTTGTTCAGTAAGCATATATAAGAAATTCGAAGAATATGGGAGATCATCTCTCGGTTGAATTGGGTCTTGACCTTTTCGAATCAATTGAAAAGCTGCAACCATAGTTGGTATTTTTGCGACAAGTCTTATTACAGCGTTATAGATATATTTGGGGTCATCAATAGCTCTACGAGAATAGAAAAGCCCAAGAGCAGCTGCACTAGATTGGAGAGCATCCATTGGATGTCCAGACTCAGGAAAGCACTTCAACATGTCTCGAACCCTGAAACTTAGTCTTCTATGCATTTGAACTTCTCGTTCAAAGTCACTTAACTCTTGCTTGCTAGGTAATTCTCCCCAAATCAGCAGGAAGGTTGTCTCTAAAAAACTACTATTGGAAGCTAATTCGGTGATTGGGTAACCTCTATATTTCAAACTGCCTTGATTTCCATCAATATCACATATTGATGATTGGGTTACTGGAACTCCTTCTAGGCCTGGTCTTAAGGGTATCCCATTTTTTTCTTGGATTTTTTCTATGGTTGTTACCTCTTTCACTGCTTTATAAAAGATACTTCGGTATCCACTTAAAATTATCTATAATTAAACTCTATTTTAGCAAGAGCATTAAGTTCAATTGCTCTAATTTCTTTTTTTCAATTGTTTAAAGTAAATATTTTCTGACCTCTAGGATAATTTGCTATAAATTTCTATATAAATCGCTTTTTCTTCTGAAATTGGACTCTTGATCCGATTCATAATTTATTTTTAATGTCCTTAATCCCTCAACAGATGTCTCCCAAAGAGCTCGATGAGTCTCTTGCAAATAATTCTTTAATGCCTTTCTTAATTGATGTTCGAGAAGAAGAAGAATTAAAAATTGCGCCTTTTACCTTTAAAGTTTGTCATTTGCCATTGAGCCAAATTACTATTTGGAAAGATAATTTATCTAATATTATTCCTATAGATAGGCCCGTAGTTGTAATATGTCATTCAGGTTTTAGGAGTATGCAATTTGGAAATTGGATTTTGCAAAATGGATTAATTCAAGAAGTTTGGAATCTTGATGGTGGAATTGATGCCTGGAGTCTAGAAATTGATAATTCTGTCCCTAGATATTAAGTATGACTAAAAATATCAAACTTATTATTGTAAGTTTGAACCTATTTTTTCGGCAACGGTATTAACATCTTTATCACCTCTTCCAGAGCAATTAACAATTATCTCTGTGCCTGATTTAAGAGTTGGGCAAAGAATCTCTAGCCACGCAAATGCATGTGCTGTCTCTAGCGCTGGGATAATTCCTTCCAGTTGACTTACTAACTTGAGAGCCGCTAAAGCTTCTTGGTCAGTTACTGCTACATACTCAGCACGACCTATGTCACGGAGATAACTATGTTCAGGTCCCACTCCTGGGTAATCAAGCCCTGCACTAATTGAATGAGCCTCTTGTACTTGGCCATCTTGATTTTGTAGTAACAGGCTCATTGCACCATGAAGTACTCCTATTCGACCTTCAGTGATTGTTGCCGCATGTCGCCCTGTCTCAACTCCATCTCCCGCTGCTTCAACTCCAATCATTCTTATTGATTTTTCTTCTATAAACGGATGAAACAAGCCCATAGCATTAGACCCACCTCCTACGCAGGCAATTAATACATCAGGGAGTCGGCCAAATTCTTGTTGGCATTGTTCTTTTGTTTCATTTCCAATTACTGCATGAAAGTCTCTCACTAGCTTCGGGTAAGGATGAGGCCCTGCAACAGAACCTAAAATGTAGTGAGTGGTATCAACATTTGTTACCCAATCGCGAATCGCTTCACTGGTTGCATCTTTGAGGGTTGCAGTTCCACTGGATACAGGATGAACTCTGGCCCCTAGTAACCTCATTCGAAATACGTTTAAAGATTGTCTCCTCATATCTTCTTCCCCCATGTAAATCACACATTCGAGGCCAAAACGAGCGCACACAGTTGCAGTCGCTACGCCATGCTGGCCAGCTCCTGTTTCCGCAATTATTCTTTTCTTTCCCATACGCAGGGCTAAAAGAGCTTGTCCAAGAGCATTGTTAATTTTATGTGCTCCCGTGTGATTTAAATCTTCTCTTTTAAGCCATATTCTTGGCCCTCCCTCAGCGTTGCCATAATGTTTTGTTAATCTTGTTGCTTCATAAAGTGGAGTAGCTCTTCCTACATAAGTTCTCAATAAATGATTCAGCTCTTTTTGGAAATGAGAATCTTTCCAGGCAATATCAGCTGCTTTCTCTAGTTCCGCAAGTGCTGGCATAAGTGTCTCTGGTACATATTGGCCTCCATATTTTCCAAATCGACCTAGTTTTGACGGGCGCGAGCTTATTGCAAGATCTTCATCTTTTGGTTGTGACGGAATAGTGCTAGTCAAGTTTATTTAACGGAAGATAGTAAACAGATTAAGAACTAAATTAAATGGCTAAGGGAAGTTGGCGTGAATTTGATGCCCCTTTAATACAAAAAGAAAATAGTTCATTCTCAAATATTCACAATAAAGCAGAGTTCCAGATTCGTGTCTCAACCACCAGGTCTGGGAAAGCAGGAAAAACAGTTACTTTAATTAGCGATTTATTTATTGGAAAAAAGGAACTCAAATCTTTGCTTAAAAAGTTAAAATCTATTTGTGGCACTGGAGGTACAGTGAAAGAAAATTGTCTAGAACTTCAAGGCGATCATGCTGAGAAAGCCATAACTTTTTTAAACGATCAAGGTTATAGAGTGAAACGAGCTGGTTGAGAATTGTTTAGTTTGTGTCCGTGAAGAGGGACAATACTATTCAAAGTCATAGTTTTTGTATTTAATGATGAATATTTTAAAAGAAGAGGGTCTTCCAAAATCTGATAATATTGTTTGGCACCAAGCTTCTGTTAATAGAGAATCTAGATCTATTGAACGAGGTCATAAGAGTGTCATTATTTGGTTCACAGGATTATCTGGCTCAGGGAAAAGCACCTTAGCTAATGCGGTTAATATTGCCCTATTTAACTCGGGTATATCTACATATGTTTTAGATGGAGATAATATTCGACATGGCTTATGTAAAGACTTAGGTTTCTCTGATTTTGATCGAGAAGAAAATATTAGGCGTATTGGTGAGGTCTCCAAACTGTTTTTAGATGCAGGGATAGTTGTTTTAACAGCTTTTGTTTCTCCTTTTCGTGCTGACAGAGAAAAAGCCAGAGATCTTGTAGGGAAAGGAGATTTCATAGAAATTTATTGTGCTGCTGATTTAAAAGTTTGTGAAAAACGTGATACTAAAGGGCTTTATGCTAAAGCAAGAAAAGGAGAAATAAAAGATTTTACAGGCATTTCCAGTCCATATGAAGAGCCTGAATTTCCAGAACTAATTGTAAATACAGGGTCAGAAACATTACAAGACTCTGTTCAGCTTGTCATAAATAAATTAATAGATATGGACATTATTAAAGATCAAAAAAACTAATTTATTTTTTCAATAAATATTGACTTAATAGTTAAGACTTAGACAAATATTTTGTAGCACCTAGCTTTCCTAATAGTTCATCTTTGGATACTACTTCGTTATGCATATTTTTTCTATATTCAATTAGTTTCTTTTGAAGATTTAAATCTGAGATGCCAAGGATTTGTATGGCTAATAGCCCAGCATTTAGCCCATTACCAATAGCAACTGTAGCGACTGGAATACCTGCAGGCATTTGAAGAATTGAATACATAGAGTCAATTCCTGATAGGGCTTTACTCAAAACAGGTACTCCAATTACCGGTAGAGGAGTAATTGCAGCGATCATGCCAGGAAGGTGCGCCGCTCCTCCAGCACCCGCAATTATTACTTTTAAGCCTTTTGAATTTGCTTCTTCAGCGAATTTCACCATCCTGTCGGGAGTCCTGTGAGCAGAAAGTATTCTTAGTTCTGATGGGATGTTGAAACTTTCTAAAACTTTAATAGCAGGAAGTAAAGTTGGTAAGTCAGAGTCGCTCCCCATCACAATCCCTACTAATGGATTTTTCCCAACGTCTCTTAAAGTCACTTTTCTAACATTGCTTACATATTAATAATGACTAGCTTGCTTAGTTTATGCATTATTTTCTCTAAGAATCTCCTATTGGTGATATAGCTGTTTAAGATCCAGACGGATTAAATTATTTCTTACATGGCCATTAATCAGATCCAAGACCAAAAGAAAGCTGAAAAGAAGGAAGTGACAGACTATTTCAATGGCATGGGATTTGAGAGGTGGAATCGAATTTATAGTGAAACCAAAGAAGTTAATAATGTTCAGCGTAATATTCGTATTGGTCATCAGAAGACTGTAGATGATGTATTGAACTGGATTCAAGAGTCAGGAGATTTAGCGAAAATGAGTTTTTGTGATGCAGGTTGCGGAGTAGGAAGCTTATCTTTACCTTTGGCAGCATTAGGTGTTAGGTCCATTTCAGCTAGTGATATTTCTGAATCAATGGTTAATGAAACTAAAACTCGAGTTAAAGCAGCTAAACTTGATTTAAGAAAATTTTCTTTTAATGTTTCTGATTTAGAGAATTTGAAAGGGTCTTTTCACACTGTAATTTGTTTAGATGTTTTTATACATTATCCACAACAGGCAGCTCAGGAAATGGTTCAACACCTATGTAGCCTTACAGAAGAGAGGCTAATAGTTAGCTTTGCGCCTTATACACCTTTTCTTGCTTTATTGAAACGAATAGGCCAACTATTTCCTGGTCCAAGTAAAACTACTAGAGCATATACGCTTAGAGAAAATGGAATTATTGCAGCTGCTAGAGAATGTGGATTTGAGGTTGTTAGAAGTAAGCTTAATCAGGCTCCATTTTATTTTTCTAAATTAATAGAATTTAGGAAAGTTATCTAAATAATAAAACTTTTATGTGACTAAATGATTTTCAAGTGCATAACGAACTAATTCCGTTCTACTTGAAGTACCGGTTTTAATAAAAAGACGACTTACATATTTTTCAACATTACGAATTGATGTCTCTAATTGCCTAGCAATTTCTTTATTCATAAGACCTTCTGCTACTAGTTGAAGGACACTTGCCTCTCTTGGTGTGAAATTTGGTATTAGATCATTTTTCTTTGATGGGTTTTCAGCTTGAGTAAGCATTGAACGGATTTCAGTTATTTGCCTTGCCATTTGTCCTACATCTGTGTCAGCAAATCTTGCAGCTTCTGTTAATAGTCTTTCTTGCCTTTTAACAACATTGCGCACTCGAGCTACTAATTCATCAGGGTCAAAGGGTTTGGGTATGTAATCATCTACACCTGCTTGATATCCTTGTGTTCTATCAATAGTCATTCCTTTTGCAGTAAGAAATATTACTGGTGTTCCCCCTAGTCTTTCATCTTCTCTGATTAGCTTTAGGAGGCCATATCCATCACATCTAGGCATCATTACATCACTAATTATGACGTCTGGACTGATTTTTTGGGCTTTTTCCCAACCATCTTCGCCATCTATTGCAGTCGTAACATCGAATCCTTCATCTGTTAAATAAGCTTGAACGGCAGTCCTAATTCCAGGTTCGTCGTCAACCAATAAAACTCTTGGCTGTTGAGTAACTTCTATATTTGGAGGAGTAATTTCAGGCATAACAAAGCAATGATAATTTTTGAGAATCAAAAAGTGATTTCTCTAAGGATATTCAACTCTGAACAACTCTTTCTAGTTCATCTATGACAAATTGTCCTTTACCTTTTGATTATCAATCGAGTACCCCTTGCGATTTAGAGGTAATAGAGGCTATGAGGCCCTATTGGGATGAATTTTGGGGAAATCCGTCCAATCGTCAAAATCGTTTGGGGTTGCATGGATCTGCTGCTATTGGTCTTGCTAGAGAACAAATTGCTTCATATGTAAACGTTAAGCCAGAACGATTAATTTTTACTAGCGGAGCGACAGAAGCCAATAATTTAGCGTTGCTTGGTCATGCTCGTTCAAGAGTTATAGAAAAAGGTTTTCCTGGTCATTTGATAACTATGGAAACAGAACATCGCGCTGTACTGGATCCAATGCGCCAATTAGAAAAAGAAGGGTTTAGGTTGACAGTTTTAAAACCTAATCAAGAAGGGCTTATATCATTAGATCTTTTAGAAGAAGCCTTTGAAGAAGATACTGTTCTAGTTAGTGTGATGCTTGCCAATAATGAAATTGGAGTAATACAACCTATTCATGAAATCTCTTTGTTATGTAAGCAGAGAGGAATCGCCTTTCATACTGATGCGGCTCAGGGCTTTGGTTATGTTCCTTTAGATTTTGTAGAAAATGATATTGATTTTTGTAGTCTAAGTGCACATAAAATTTACGGGCCAAAAGGGATTGGTGGATTAATAATTCAAGATGGTTTATCTATTATTCCTCTTCAATGGGGAGGGGGGCAAGAAGAAGGCTTGAGGCCAGGAACACTCCCAGTTCCTCTTATTGTTGGATTTGCCAAAGCCGTAGAAATAGCATATAAAAATATTAATCAGAACAATCAAAGTTTAGAACTTTTGCGCAATCACCTTCTATGTGGATTAAAAAATAGATTACCTAATTTAATTATTAATGGTTCAATGGAAAAACGACTTCCACATAATCTCAATATTTCATTTAATGGCGTGAATGGAAATCGCTTACATAAAGAATTGAAATCGTTTATTCATTGTACTAGTGGCTCGTCATGTAGTAATGGAGCACCTTCACATGTTTTATTGTCTCTTGGACTTAATCTTAAAGAAACTGAGGCCTCCTTAAGATTGAGTTTAGGTAGGGGAACAAGAATGCATGATATTAAAAAAGCTATAGAAATTATTTCTAAAGTTGTAAATTTACAGAGAAACTGATTCATCATTTTTTCTTGCTAACCCGAAGCTTTGCGCTCCTACTTCTGGGGTTTTTTGACGTTTCTTCTGGAGCCGCTGTTATTGGTTTTTTAGTTAACCTTTCAAGACGATCATCAGATTTAAAGGCATTTTTTACTCTACGATCTTCAAGAGAATGAAAACTTATTATACCTAATAAACCACCTGAAATAAGCCAGTCTGGGCCTTTTAAAAGAAGAGTATCAAGTGCCTCTAATTCATTGTTTACTGCTATACGTAAGGCTTGGAATGTTTTTGTTGCAGGATGAATTCGACTTTTGCGTAATTTAGGAGGATAGCACCCAGCAATTGCATATGCTAAATCTTTTGTTCCCTTATAAGCTCCATTTTCTTTTAGATCTTTTTTGATCCTACGGGCAATCCTTCTTGAAAGCCTTTCTTCACCAAAATTATAGATAATATCAGCAAGACTATTTTCATCTAATTGTTCAATTAAGTTTTCCGCACTAACTCCATTTATTGGATTCATTCGCATATCAATTGGACCATTAGATTGAAAACTAAATCCTCTCAATGGAGTGTCCAGTTGATGACTACTTATTCCTAAATCTGCTAATACCATCATTACCTTTTGTCTTGGAATATAATGGCCAAAATTTGCATCTACAATTTCTACTCTGTTTCCAAATTCCTTTAAATGTTCGGAGGATGCTGCCCTCGCTATTGGGTCTTGATCTATTCCAATAACTCTTATTTCTGGAAAACTTTTCAAAAGCAAAGCAGAGTGTCCACCACCACCAATGGTTGCATCAATCAGAACTCCTTCTTTACGAATAGCTTTAGGGATTTCATTCATCCATTCAACAACTTCATTTGCGAGGACGGGCAAATGATTAAAGTTGAAAGCATGAAGAGAAGATACGTCTTGCATAACTACTGACTAATATCTCATTATTGCCCTGTTTTCCTTGGCCAAATGACGCAGCTGGAAACACGTACGGAGCCTATGGTGGTCAATTTTGGCCCTCATCATCCTTCTATGCATGGTGTTTTGCGTTTAGTAGTAACACTTGATGGTGAAGATGTTGTTGATTGTGAACCTGTTATTGGTTATTTACATCGTGGGATGGAAAAAATCGCAGAAAATAGAACAAATGTGATGTTTGTCCCATATGTAAGTCGGATGGACTATGCGGCAGGAATGTTTTATGAAGCAATAGTTGTTAACGCTCCAGAAAGATTGGCTAATATTTCTGTCCCCAAAAGGGCTAGTTATATAAGAGTATTGATGCTCGAACTTAATAGAATAGCTAATCATCTTTTGTGGTTAGGGCCATTTCTTGCAGATGTAGGAGCTCAAACACCTTTCTTTTATATTTTTCGTGAGCGGGAAATGATCTATGACCTTTGGGAGGCTGCTACAGGTCAAAGACTCATAAATAATAATTTTTTCCGTATAGGAGGGGTTGCATGTGATTTGCCATGGGGTTGGCTAGAGAAATGTAAGGATTTTTGTGAATGGTTTGGTCCTAAGATTGATGAATATGAGAAATTAATTACTAATAATCCAATTTTTCGTAGAAGGATTGAAGGTTTAGGAACTATTGAAAAGGAACAGGCTATTAATTGGAGCTTATCTGGGCCAATGCTGAGAGCATCAGGAGTTCCATGGGATTTGAGAAAAGTTGATCACTATGAATGTTATGACGATTTTGATTGGCAAGTTGCTTGCGAGAAAGAAGGAGATTGCTATGCCCGTTATCGAGTTCGCATAGAGGAAATGAGACAATCATTAAAAATTTTAAACCAAGCTTGTGAAATGATTCCAGGAGGACCAACTGAGAACTTAGAAGCTCATCGTTTAAAGGATGGAAAAAAAAGTGATTTTGCAGGATTTGATTATCAGTATGTAGCAAAAAAGGTTGCACCAACTTTCAAAATCCCAAATGGTGAACTTTATACTCGACTTGAATCTGGTAAAGGAGAAATTGGTGTATTTATTCAAGGGAAAAATGATGTAACTCCCTGGAGATTTAAAATTCGGGCAGCTGATTTAAATAATTTACAAATTCTTCCACATATCCTTAAGGGTGCAAAAGTTGCAGATATTATGGCAATACTTGGTTCTATTGATGTCATTATGGGATCAGTTGATCGTTAAAGAAAGTCTTGTTGTCTATCAATCCTGAGTCTTGGTTAAACCTAAAACGTATTGTTCGCTTTGGCGACACTGATGCTGCTGGTGTTATCCATTTTTATCAATTACTAAAATGGTGTCATGAATCTTGGGAAGAGAGCCTGGAACTTTATGGGTTGTCTCCTAAAGAAATTTTCCCAAATTTAGTCCAAGAGACAGATGTTGTTACTACCTACTTGCCAATAGTTCATTGTGATGCACGCTTTTTATCCCCTATTGTTGTAGGAGACCATTTGGACATAATACTGCTACCTAGAAGACTTGATGCAGGTTCTTTTAAAGTTGAGACAATCTTCAAAATAGCTAATAAAGATGTAGCAGTAGGCATTATTAGGCATAAATCGATTAACTCGCATTCAAGAAAACGGTGTCCTTTACCAGATAATATTGATCGTTGGTTAGAAGCTTCATCACTTAATTCAGGTGTTACTTCTGTTTAAAGAATTGGTTTTTCATTTTTTACCCATGTTATCCATTTATCAAAATTCCATTTCCCATTCATTTCGATTGTAAGTTCTTTGCAGTGATACCAATCTTTTGGTCGCTCGGCTGGTTGCCATGATGTAACTAAGGACTTCAGCTCATTGAATATTCTTAGTGAATCTTTTTCATTAGAATCTTCTTTTAATCGTACAAGTACTATTAATCTTTTTTCCCACTCTTTATCTGCAATTGAAGTGACTAATATTAATTCAACAGGAATATGAGCTTTTTTAGCTACGTCGCTTAGCCTCTCTTCAATCTTGTCTGGGAAAATAGTTTCCGATCCAGAATGAACTGCATTATCAAGCCTCCCAAGAATAATCAATCTTTCTTCCCCTTTTTTGTTTATTACCTTGGCTACGTCACTTGAACGCCACCATCCATCACTACTTTTGATGTTTTTTAACTGACCATTAGTCCAAATTGCATTTGCGATTCTTGGCGTACGTATTTCTAGAGTTTGATTGCTAGCAATACGTAACTCAACATCTACGAGTGGAGACCCCACTCCTGTTTCTCCTTGAAGAAAACTAGTAGGTATTACTGCAGTAACCATCGCCATGGTTTCAGTTGCTCCATAACAAGGAGCTAATCTGATCTTGGCTTTTCTCGCTTGTTCTGCTAGTACTTCGTTAAGTGATGATCCCCCAACCCAAATAACATCAAATAATTTCAACCATCTTATTCCTGCAGATTTATCTAGCAAACGTTTTAGTTGAAGGGGGACTAGAGATAATAGCTTTGGATGTTGATCGTCTGAAAATCTTGAATTAAAAGATTCTTCTAATAAAGGGGGAGATTTCATTAACAGTGGTGAAATCCATTCATGCTTTGTTTCCCAGAATTGGCTTCTCCACCATGGCATTAAGCCGCTTACATGATTCAAAGGCAGTGGATTAAATATGATACTTTCTTCAGGTTTTATTCCTTGTGATTTAAGCCAGTGTGCTGTTGCGATTGCAGATCTATTGAGATGATCTGAGGGATGTAAACATTTATGCGGGGTTCCCGTGCTTCCTCCACTAGAAATAATTACCCCAGGCCCTTTTGGAAACTTTTCCACTGGTAGCCGTCTTTGCTCTCCTTGTTTATTCAGTAATTCCACCCAATGGCCTTGTTTTAACTCTTGAAAGAGTTTCTTAGAGCACTTTGTGGCATTGTAAGGATCGCATCGTAGGTATTTGATTTCTTTCATACTGTATCCCAAACAATTTTTGGATTATGACTAAATAAATTACTGCTAGGAAGCCAGCCTGGAGCTAATCCAGGCGCTGTAGGTGTTTGAGTTGTTTGCTGGATTGCTGCAAGATGATTAACCCATCGACGACCAATCCCTGTTTCAAATGCTGTACTTATAGCGATATTAGTTTTCCCATCTTGCAAGCTCTTAAGCAATACCCTTGGATCACCTTCTAATGTTGGATGTCTAATTTGCCAGCTTTTCCAATTCTTTCGTAATGCCGGATATTTGATCAGTGATTCATCTAAAGCAATAGGAATAATCTTAGCCAAATCCATTAAACCCTTAATATCGTCTGTATGCAGAGGTTGTTCTATCCATTCAAGACGAACATCATTGAGAAAATAATTTGCCCATTCTAGAGCTTGGCACCGATCCCATCCTGAATTTGCATCCAACCTGAGCCGATAATTCATTGGTAGTCGCTCTAAAACTTTAGATATCATTGTTCTTTCGATATCATTAGGCTTGATAGCAACTTTTAATTTAAAAGTTAAGACTTCTTTCCTTTTGTAAGAGTGTTCTAGGTAAGACTCTAAGTCTTTTAAAAAAGATTTTCCGCTTCTGAGAAGAATTGCTGATTGCGGGGGGGGGAGCCAGCATTGAGCAGGGCCTGATCTCATTGCTTCATCTAGGTCGGCCAAGGCTGATCCAAGCCCAAAACCTAAAGCTCCTGGACCTTTTGTTATTGACTCTTCTAAAACATCTCGATCTGCACACTTACTAATTGAATCTAGTATTGTTTTACATTGCTTGATTTCTTGAGAATCAATTGGAGAGACTTCTCCCCATCCACACTTCCCTGATGAATTTGTAACCTTTAATAACCAACCTTCTTTATTTGCCAGAATACCTTGTGCAGTTTGTAAGGGCCTTTTTAAAGAAAAAGCAAATGGTTTTATTTGTAAAGACAGATTCATTTATTCATTATTAAATTTCCGATATTGCTTTCTAAATAGGGAGCTAATGTAAAACCAAGACATAGTCCAAATCCATTTAATGTTTGAAATCTAAGCGCAAGAAACTTACTATCTGAAATGAGCTCAGGGAAATTGTGATGTTTTTTGAGTAAATTTATTAGTTTCATACCGGAAGGGAGTGCAATTAATCCTAGAAGAGCTGATATGGGAAGACTTCTCGTGAAAATTGGTACAATCTCAAGTACTAAAATTAATACAATGAGCCAAGGTACAAGGTTTGCTGCACGATGAGTTCCGAGACGAACTAAAGAGGTTTTTTTGCCATGTGCGGCATCTTGAACAGTTTGATGAAAATGCGAACAAAATAAAACCAAAGTTGTAGCAAGTGCTGGCCCACTCCCAATTAAGCCTGCTGTACTCCAAGGAATATGATTTTGATATTGACTACTTGGAGATATAACTAACAAAGCGGCAGATGTTGCAAAAGGTCCAAATGCAAGCCAGCACAAGGGTTCTCCAAGCCCTTGATACCCCAGTCGAAAGGGTGGGCCCTGATAGACATACCCGAGGAAACAACTACCCATTACAAGAGGTAATACATATGGATTACTTCTTGTACCTAAAAGGAATATAAGTAATAAGCCCAATCCCAGTGATAAGTAGGCTAATCTTGCAATCAGTTGTCGTCGTCCAACTAATGCGACCACTGAATGAAGTTTAAATTGATCTACTCCTGTATCTGCATCAAAAATATCATTGGTTAAATTTTCCCAAATTAATAAAAGTATTGCAGCAATGAGAAATCCAAAAAATTGTTCCCAGCGAATAGGTTGACCATTAGCATATGCCCAACTTCCAGCAAGAAATACTGGCATTATTGCGACTGAGTACAATGGCCATTTAATAGCAGCTTGCCATAGGCGCTTGTTTTCAGTTTTTGATAATTTCACCGATTCTTGTTTTTTTGTGTATCGCATAAAATCAGTTTCCTCTATTGTTAGTGACGATTGATACATTTGAATAGGTTGTTAATGAAGACCTGATTCCATATGCATTCTGTTTCAACATTCAGCCAGATTTTGACAGCATCAACAAGGTGTTGGCATGAAAGGGATGTTGATGAATTTGTTTTAAGTTTGGCCATACCTATTAAGCTAATTGATCCGTTAATTCAATTGCCAGTAATTGCCAGACACGAACAATTTAGTTTCTTATGGGACTGCATGCCTTCATTATGTATCGCTGCGGCAGGTCAATGTCAGCATTTTGATTTAGGTGGTCAACAAAGATTTGACCTTGCGCAACGATTTTGTGATGAGACTTTTTCTCGACTTATAGATGCAGCTCCAAACGGACCTAATCATGCCAAGCCCAGAGTTTTATTGGCTTTTTCTTTTTTTGAGCAGATAGCTAAACAGGACACAGACATTGGAGGCAAAACAACTTTGCAAGCTGTTTTGCCTAGGTGGCAATTGACAAGTGAAAATCAATTAGCTTGGCTACGACTTAATGCGGTTGTTAGTCACGAATCGGATGCTCGAGAAATAGCAGAACACCTTTGGTTAATGAGAGATAATCTATGTAACTCAATTCTTGATCATTCTGGCCAGATTTTTGATAAGGATTTAGTTCATTCTATGGGAAATAATTGGTGTAACTCTTACCGACCTTCTCTTTCTAGGGGAATTGAGTTAGTTAATAGTGGCGAATTGAAGAAGCTAGTACTAGCTGTCAGGCAATCAATTGTTCTAGAGAAACCTTTTGACCCATTGTTTATGCTTGCTAAGCTTCGGCATCATCAAGAGGCTAGTTGTCGATTTCTTTGGAGAACGAATAAGGAACAATCGTTTTTTGGAGCTTCTCCAGAAAGACTTTTGAGTGTTAAATCAGGACAAGTTAGAAGTGATGCTCTTGCAGGTACTGCGAATAAGAATTCTCAAAGTATTGATTTATTGAGATCTGAAAAAAATCTTAGAGAACATGCATTGGTAGTGTCTTCTATTGTTGAACAGCTTGTTGATTTTGGTTTAGAGCCTGAGAGTCCTAGAGCACCTGAGCTATTTAAACAGGGTGATCTTATTCATATACATACGCCAATTTTTGCAAAAGCAAAAGACAGATTGCCGTTACATTTGTTAGGTGCATTGCATCCAACACCAGCTGTCGCTGGTTTGCCAAGAAGAAATGCATTGAATTGGTTAAGAGCTCTAGAACCATTTGAAAGAGGTTGTTATGCAGCGCCTATTGGTTGGGTAGATATTAATGGAAACGCCGATTTTAGAGTTGCTATTAGATGTGGCTATTCACGTGGAAATCAACTTGATTTAATTGCAGGCGCTGGTTTAGTTAAGGGATCTTCGATCGAAGGAGAAATGCAGGAAGTAGCTCTAAAGTTTGCTGTATTAGCTAATCAGCTGAATTTGGGTAATGGTGCTTATTCTAATATTTTCAAGAGATGTTCTATAACTTGATCTGCTAATGGAATAGTCGTTAATTGCTCTATTTCTCTAATGCCAGTTGGGCTTGTTACATTAATTTCACTGAGCATCCCACCAATAACATCTATACCTACAAAAAACAAACCTTCTTGCCTTAAAGAAGGTTTAAGGTTGCTGCATATTTCTTTATCACGATTAGTTAATTCAGTTGCTTCTGGCTTTCCTCCAAGAGCGAGATTACTTCGAAAATCTCCTTTTTTTGGGCGTCTATTAATTGCACCTAATGGCTCTCCATTTACTAAGAGAATCCTTTTGTCACCTTCCATTACATTGGGCAGGAATTTTTGCATCATTACCGGTAACTGTTCTTGAGAAGTAATTAGTTCTAACAATGCTTCGAGACCAGGTGCTGCATTAGCAACACGAACAACACCTTGGCCTCCTTTCCCTCCCAATGGCTTAATTACTACTTCACCTTGATCTTGTGCAAAGGCTGCTAACTCTGAAACTCTGCTTGCAACAAAAGTTGGTGCCATTAGATCACTAAAACGTAATGCTCCAAGCTTTTCATTCCATGCTCTTAATGAGGCAGGTTTGTTTAAAACAAGAACTCCATCTCTTTCTGCAACTTCTAATAAATGAGTTGCATAAAGAAAAGCTTCATCAACAGGAGGATCTTTACGCATCCAAATACAAGAAAAATCCGATAACGGAATACTTTCAGATTGATGTACTTCAATCCAGGGCTTCGTATTTACTGAACTCGCAGCTACCCAGGCTTTATCACCTCTTGCTTGTAAGTCTGAAGGCGAACAAATCCAAACTTCAATATCGTGCCTTTGAGCTGCTTCCATTAATGCAGCAGATGAATCTTTTAAAGGATTGATTTGCTTGATGGGGTCAAGTACAAATAGTTGTTTCATCGTTTTAACGCAATGAGGCAAGTAATTGATCTAAATCCTCGTTCTGTTCCAGTTGATAAAGCTCATCGCAACCACCAATTCCATTGTTGTTGATAAAAATTTGAGGAACTGTTGTTCTCCCATTAGCACGTGCAGACATTACACTGCGAGCCTCATTATCCCCATCAATTGCATATTCAATATAATCCACCTTTTTTTTCTTTAAAAGCTCTTTAGCTCTAATACAGAATGGACAAAATCGCCATGTGTAGATTTCAACTTTTGCCATTTCAGATTTAAGAATTGATTATGATCTTATTAAGGCACCTCCCCTGATAGTTTCTTATGGATGAGGTTATTTACTTATTTTGTTTGACGTAACTGAATTTAAAAGAGATCTTTCAGTGATTGCTGATCGTCTGGGCAAAGCCCAGGAGTGTCTTTGACGTTCCTGCCTTGACAGCTCGACAGCTTGATCTAGAGCAACTTGCTTCTCAGCCAGACTTCTGGACTAATCAAGAAGAGGCTCAAAGGCAGATGCAATTGCTTGATGATGTGAAAGATCAGCTTCAAACCTTACATAAATGGAAAAAACAAATCGAAGATGCAAATGTCTATTTGGAAATTTGTGAAACAGAGTCTGATGATGAAATGCTGATTGAGGCTCAGGAAGGCTTGGATGAATTAAGACAGGAATTGGACAGATGGGAACTTGAACGTCTTTTAAGCGGTATATATGACAAGGAAGGCGCTGTCCTTTCTATAAATGCAGGAGCAGGTGGCACTGATGCTCAAGATTGGGCACAAATGCTTTTAAGGATGTATACAAGATGGGCTGATGATCATGGTATGAATACAACAGTGAATGAACTTTCTGAAGGAGAAGAAGCAGGGATTAAAAGTGCGACTATCGAGATTAATGGAAAATATGCCTATGGATATTTACAGAATGAAAAAGGTACTCATCGTTTAGTAAGAATTTCCCCTTTTAACGCAAATGGCAAGCGGCAAACAAGTTTTGCTGGAGTTGAGGTTATGCCGAAGCTTGAAAAAGAGGTTGTTCTGGATTTGCCAGAAAAAGACATAGAAATTACTACAAGTAGATCTGGTGGAGCAGGTGGTCAAAATGTGAACAAAGTTGAAACAGCTGTTCGTATTCTTCATATACCTTCAGGTTTAGCAGTTCGCTGTACACAAGAGCGTTCACAATTACAAAATAAAGAAAAAGCGTTGGCTTTATTAAAGGCTAAATTAATGGTGATTGCTCAAGAACAGAGGGCTGCTGAGATAGCTGACATTAGAGGTGATGTTGTAGAAGCAGCTTGGGGTAATCAAATTAGAAATTATGTTTTTCATCCCTATCAAATGGTCAAGGATTTACGTACTTCTGAGGAGACAACAGACGTTGAGGCCGTGATGAATGGAGAATTAGATCATTTTATTCAAGCTTTATTAAGGAAAGAAGCAGACAAAACAGAAAATGAGTCATCATTATGACTAATCAAATTAATACTTATTTGACTGAAAAAATAAAATCTTCTAAGAATGCACCACCTCCTAGCTTCGTCAAGTTAGCTATGAGAAATATGGTTCGAAAAGGTAGCCAAAGCATTATGCATCTCGGCTTAACATTTTTTGGTTTCATTGTATTTATACTTTTAATTGCAACTTTAGCCAGGCCCCATATCCCACAGTAAAGTATAAATGAGTTTTCTAATTAAAGAATCATATGACTTAGAAATTGACCTTGCATTAACTTCAATTTCAGAACCAAATCTGATGCAATTCGTAAACCCTTTAGATTTATCATTACTTAAAAATAGTGAATTTTGGAATAAAGTAATTAAAACTTGGCTTATATATATTTTTAATAGTTCTAATTGTATTTGCCCAAATGAAATTAGAAAATTAAATTCTTTTAGCATAGGATTAAAATTTACTGATGATATTACAATTAAAGAATTAAATAGAAAATGGCTAAAAAAAAACTATTCAACTGATGTCCTTTCTTTCCCTGTATTGGACCCTCATATGATTTACATGGAAGATAATATGGTTGAGTTAGGAGATATAGTTATTTCTGTTCCCACTGCTAAAAAGCAATCCTTAGAACATAATCATGAATTAATTATTGAATTTCAATGGCTTGTTAGTCATGGCTTGTTACATCTTTTGGGCTGGGATCACCCTGATCAGAAAAGTCTTAAGGAGATGCTGAGATTTCAGGACAAACTTCTTAAACTTAGCTTGGCTGCTCACAGTTCTATGATTTAAACAATTATGAGTTCTCCTAAGGTTAGATTTTTAAGAGGAAAAATTAAAGATCTTTCTAGTCTTCCTAGCACTAATTTGCGAAGAAGTTCTTGGAGAATAGCTAAAGATTTGCCTACTAGCTTTTCTTATGCTCTGAAAGGTATTGGCTATGCTCTGAAAAGCCAGCGTAATTTCCGTATTCAAATTATTTTAGGTGTTCTTACATATATCGTTGGAATATTTCTTGAAATTAATGCAACAAACTTGTCGATAATTACTTGCATGGTTGCTTTAGTTTTAATTCTTGAATTAATAAATACTGCTATTGAAGCGACTGTTGATTTGGCGATTGGCCGCAAATTTCACCCACTTGCTCGAATTGCTAAAGATTGTGCTGCTGCTGCAGTTCTGATAGCTTCTTTTGGTGCTGTCTTGGTAGCTTTCATTATATTGCTACAGCCTTTAAGGATTCGATTAGGACTTTAGTTTCTGAATTTTAAATCTGATGATTCTTGTTATTGACAACTACGACAGTTTTACATACAACCTTGTTCAGTATTTGGAGGAACTCTCTGACGAATACCCTATAGCCAAAGAAGTTAGAGTTGAACGTAATGATGCTTTGTCTATTGCGGAGATAAAGGATATTAATCCTAGCTATATTGTTCTTTCCCCAGGCCCTGGAGATCCAAGTCAATCTGGAATTTGTATGGATATTTTATTTGAACTCTCAGGGGATATTCCAATTCTAGGTGTTTGTTTAGGTCATCAAGCTATTGCAAAAGCTTTTGGCGGCAAGATTGTTAGGGCTAGAGAGTTGATGCATGGAAAAACGTCTCATGTTTTGCATAACTGCGAGGGCCTTTTTCAAAACTTGCCTAACCCTTTATTGGCAACGAGATATCACAGTTTAATCGCTGATAAAGAGACGTTACCTAAATGCCTTGAAGTGACAGCATGGTTGGATGATGGAACAATTATGGGTATTCGCCATTCGAAATACAATAATCTTCAAGGAGTTCAATTTCATCCAGAGAGTGTGTTAACAGAGGGAGGACATACACTTTTGAGTAATTTTTTAGACTCAGCTAAAGCGTAATATAAATATTGCTAATGAACTTAGTACAATTAGATTTTTCATGACACTTAAACTCTTGAGCCTGAAGACATCTTTTAAGCATATTTTTTCTGCGTTGACTTTTTTATTTGTAGTAGCGACTCCCTCATTTGCACAAGGAGTGGAAATTACAAATTATGGACATAGTGCTCTTTTAATAAAGGGAGAAGGTAAATCTATTTTACTTAACCCATTCAAAGCAGTAGGTTGTGCAAAGGGTTTGACCGAACCTAAAATAAACGTTGATATTATTCTTGCTAGTTCTCAATTGGCTGATGAAGGTGCAAGAGTTGCTAATGGAGTGTATTTTGTTCAGCCTGGTTCATATGTTGTAAATGGTCTTAATTTAGAAGGGTTCAAAGTACCCCATGATCGTCTAGGCGGCAGACGCTTTGGACATGCAACATTGTGGAGCTGGGAGCAGGGTGGGTTGAAATTTGCTCATCTTGGAGGGGCTGCTGCTCCTTTATCGTTAGAAGATAAACTATTAATAGGTCGGCCTGATGTCTTGATTATTGCGGTTGGTGGAGGATCAAAGGTTTATAACGGAAGAGAAGCTTCAATTGTGGCAAAAGAGTTGAAGCCTAAAATAATTCTCCCAGTGCAATATGCTCAGGCTAAATCTTCGAATACTTGTGATCAACAAGGTGTTGAACCCTTCTTGGAAGCCATGAATGATGTAGAAGTTCAAAGGGTTGGTAAAAGTTTTAGATTATCAAGAAAGATTCCTAAGAATATGACTATCAAACTAATGGATTAGGTTATAACTTTATTGACTATCTAATTAATCTGAAGGAATGCCTCTAGAAATTGTTTCATTTGAGGTATTGTCCCAATACTTACTCTTATTGCACCATCAATGAGGGATTTACCTTCCATACTTCTAACAAGTATCCCTTTTAGTTTTAATGATGCTGTTATTTTATTAGGGGATATATTTGGCCATATTAAAAGATAATTACCTCCATCAATATGATGATCTATTTTATTCATGCTCAATTGTTTCTTTATCCATAGCTTTGCATTTAAAACTTCTTTAATATAATTATCTACATAGGATTGATCTTTGAGAGCAGCAAAAGCTGCAGTAACTGCAAAACTATTGATGTCATATGGACCTGTTACACGATTAATTAAATTAAGAACCTCAGGGTTGCCAATTGCAAATCCAATACGCAACCCTGCGAGTCCAGCTGTTTTTGATAAAGAGCGAAGCACTATTAGATTAGGTGTTTTATTGAAGTCTGTAAAAGGTAAAATACTATCACCAGTAAATGCTTCATATAACTCATCTATTACAACTAAAGTCTTCTGAGATATTGTTGCGAGTTTGAGAATTTTTTCAGGACTAAGTCTTGTTCCAGTAGGGTTATTGGGATTACATATTACGCAAAGTTTAGGTTGTTGAGTTTCTAAAATTTTTGAGACTTCCTCAAAGGGAAAAAGAAAATTCTCTCCTTGATAAGGGACTGCATTAATTTCCATCCCTTGCATATTTGCACAAGGAGTGTAATAACCAAATGTAGGTATTGTTGTAAGGAGTTGTTCTCCAACATCACCGTAAGCATGGAAAATGGCATGAATTGCTGCATCTACTCCGTTGAAAATCCCAACTTGCTGACTTTTGATACTTGTCCGATTATGTAAATTTAGATTGTCTGCAATAGCAGCTTTGAGACCATTATATTCTGGGTAAATTGCAATGTGATTTGAAGGGATTTTTTTTAGTGCCTCAATAACTAATGGACTGGGGCCGAGTGTATTTTCATTAAAATCTAGTCTTAGTAAATCTCTACGTCCTTCTAATGGGGCTGAATAGCTATTCATGACCTCTACTTCGTTTCTAGGAAGTGGTAGTTTTGATGGATCTTGAATGGATTTCATTACATTCTTTCTAAAGTTTCGATACCAAGAAGATTTAACCCAAGTTTTAGAGTATCTGCTGTAAGACGACAAAGAACTAATCTATTAGATTTGGACGGCTCGTTAGCTTTCAAGATAGGTATTTGATCATAAAAGCGATTAAATACTTGACTCAGTTCAAATAGATAATTACATAGACGATTTGGCAATAATTCTTTTTCCACTGCAAATATGGTTTCATCAAATTTAAGTAATTCTTTGATTAGATTGATTTCCTGGGATTGACTAAATTCCATATTATCTACAAGGGTTTCCAATCTCCCACCTTTGCGTGCAATACCTGCAATTCGAACTAAGGAATAAAGGAGATAGGGAGCTGTATTTCCCTGTAAAGCAAGCATACGATCAAAACTAAACTGATAGTTAGTGACTCGATTCTGACTTAGGTCAGCATATTTTACGGAAGCAATGCCTACTGTATTTGATACATGCTCAATAAAATCCATACTTTCAGTCCGTCCCTCTGCTTTTAATCGTTTTTGAAGATCTGTTTTCGCTCGACTCACTGCTTCATTTAATAGATCTTTAAGTTTTACAGTTTTGCCAGATCGAGTTTTGAGCTTCTTGCCATCTTCTCCTTGCACTAGGCCAAATGGTACATGCTCAACATGACATTTACTTGGAATCCATTTAGCTCGTTTAGCTACTTGAAAGACTCCATAGAAGTGATTGGATTGCCCTGCATCAGTTATGTAAATGATGTAGCTTGACCCATCTCCATTGGGAGGCGTATTAAATCTATATCTTATCGCTGCCAAGTCTGTTGTTGCATAATTAAAACCACCATCACTTTTTTGAATTATTAGTGGCAAGGGTTTACCTTCTTTACTGCTAATTCCTTCCAGAAAAACACATTGTGCACCATCATCTGTAACTAGTAAATTAGCTTTTAGAAGATCATCAACTACATCTTGTAGATATGGGTTATAAAAGGACTCCCCTCTTTCTATCAGTTTGATATTAAGACGATCGTAGATTTTATTAAACTCTTTGCGAGATTGGTCACAAAGTAATTGCCAAGCTTTTAAGCTAAGCAAATCACCTTGCTGTAATTTAACGACCTCTTCCCTTGAAGACTGTTGAAACTGTTCAGAATCATCAAACTCTTTTTTGGCTTCTCTATAGAAAGTTACTAGATCTCCTAAATTGACCAGATCAGGAGTTGTAAGAGCTTTTGGAGCAACTTTCTTGAGATATGTGATTAACATCCCAAATTGTGTGCCCCAATCACCCACATGGTTTAGGCGAAGAACTTTATAACCTCTAAATTCGAGAACCCTCGCTAGTGAGTCACCAATAATTGTTGATCTCAGATGTCCTACATGCATTTCCTTCGCAATATTAGGACTTGAGAAGTCCACAATTACTGGGCCTTTAAACTTTTGGTTTTCTTGAGATGCTATAGATGGGATACCTAAACGATCATTTTCTAAGAGTTTTTTTATTTCTACAATTAGTTGACTAACTTTGATAGTTATGTTTATAAAACCAGGACCAGCAATTATTGGATATTCAAAAGCATTCAGAAACTCTTCGTTCTTTTTAAGTTGATCAATAATTGATTGTGCTATTTGTCTAGGCGGTTGTTTGATCGTTTTTGCTAATGTTAGAGCCCCATTTACTTGAAAATCACCAAACTCAGGCTTGCTAGCGGGTGCTAATAAAGGGTCAAGAGCTTTCCCGCCTGCTAATGCAGCCTTACATTCTTCAGGAAAGGCATTTTGAAGTGCCAAATCAAGTTGTTTTTTGAGACTGGATGAGAGCTCTAGCATTATTTTTGATTGTGATGTTCTTCAAAACGCATACTTAAATCTATCCATGCACTGCGAGTTATAGGTGCACTTGTTGAGATTAAATCAATACCGGTGTTGGCGTAGGTTTTTAATTCCTTGGGGTTTATTCCAGAGACCTCAATAATAATTTGATTAGAACTTCTGTTGGGATTTTTAACTTTAGCTAAATGTCTTAACCTTGGCACAAGCGTCAGTATTAATTCAGGAGACATTTCATCCAAAAGGACTCCATCTGCTCCTCCTTCTACAGCTTGTAAAGCCTGCTCAGTTGTTTCAGCTTCAACAATTATTTTTGATGTCCAAGGACAAGATTTTCGTACTGTTTGAATTGTGGTTTCGATTCCATTTGTCCATGCTAAATGGTTCTCTTTAAGCATAGCCGCATCATCTAAACCCATGCGATGGTTGATGCCACCACCACATCTTACAGCATATTTTTCTAAAACCCGAAGTCCTGGAGTCGTTTTACGAGTATCGGCTAAACGAACGTTTGTACCCTTGAGCTGCTCAACAAGAAGTGCAGTGGCTGTAGAAATTCCCGAAAGATGCATCGCTAAATTTAAACTAGTTCTTTCTGCAGCTAATAGTGCAGCAGCAGATCCTTTGAGACTCAAAATATGCTCATTGACTTTAAATTTGCACCCATCTTGAACTTTTAAGTTGACTTGTATTGCAGAATCAAATTTATGGAATAACTGTTCTACTAAAGTTCCACCACAAAAAACACCTTCTTCCTTTGCAACCCAATATGCTGAAACAATTTGATTGTCAACAGATAGTCTAGTTAGATCACCACGACCAATATCTTCATCTATCCAAAGATCTAAAAGTTTGTTGAGGGATGGAGTGAGTAAGTTCACGTTGAGAAAAAATTGGTGAAATTGGAAGTTATACTTTAAATAAAAATCACTTTAGCGAAAGTTCATTTCCCTATACAAAATCTTGAAAATATTCTATCTAGTATAGATTCTGTGATTTCCTCTCCTGATAATTCTCCTAACTTGTGTATTGCTTCTCTTAAGTCAATTGTCCAAAAGTCCCAAGGTAAATCCTGAAAAGCTAAGTCTTGTGTTCTAGCTAATGCAGATTTTGCTAGAATAGCTAAATCTAGTTGTCTTTCATTTAAACTAATTCTTAACTCCTCAATATTACTCGTTCCGCAAGCTGTTAAGATTTTAGTTATTAATTGCTCTTCACCATCACCTGTTAAAGCACTAAACCTGATATTAGGCTTGACGCTTTGCAATGGAGCAGCAATATCAGATTTATTTCCCACAATAATTTTTGGTATTTCTAATGGTATTTGATCCAGTAAATTTTGATCATCTTGACTCCAACCTCTACTTAAATCAAAAATTAAAACGATAACATCAGCATCTTTTATTGCTTGATGACTTCTTTCAATGCCTATTTTTTCTACGGCATCTTTAGAAGAGTGTATGCCTGCTGTATCAACAAGTGTGATTGGGACATCCTTAAGAACAATTCCAATCTCGACTAAATCTCTAGTTGTACCAGGAACATCTGTGACAATTGCTTTTTCAGATTTGCTTAAACGATTTAGTAATGAACTTTTTCCCACATTTGGTAATCCAACAAGGACAGCTTTTATTCCGTTGCGAACAAATGAAGTGCTTTTAGAATCATCTATAAGTACTTGTAGTTGATTCTCAACTTTATGAATTTCATTTAATAATTTTTGGGGATCAAGGGGAGGTAGCTCATCTTCAAAATCAACTCTTGCTTCAAGTTCACTTAGTTGATCAAGAAGTTGTTCTCTTAGGTGTGAAATTTTTTTATTTATTTCACCAGATATTCCAACAACAGCTAATTTCGCAGCTTTTTCACTTCGTGCACTAATTAAGTCACTTATTGCTTCTGCTTGTGTTAAATCTAGCCGACCATTTAATACAGCTCTTTCACTAAACTCACCAGGAAGTGCTCTTCGAGCTAAAGGGCTTTGTAATACTATCTGAAGGACTCTTTGAACAGCGACTAGTCCTCCGTGACAATGAATTTCAACAACGTCTTCTCCTGTAAAGCTTCTAGGAGCTTTCATGAAAAACACTAAAACTTCATCAATTATTTCTCGAGTTTCTTTATCTTGTACATGACCATAAAGAACATGATGACTTTCCCATTGTTTCGTACCAGGTATATGGACAATATTTTTTGCTACTGCTAATGCTGAATTTCCTGAAATACGTATGACAGCAATCCCACCTTTCCCTGCGGATATTGCCGTAGCAATAGCTGCGATTGTTTCTTCGGTATGGAAAGGTAAATTCATTAATTATTTACTTCAGAGTATTTCATAAACTTATCTCAGGTTGTTTCTTTTATCTTTTCATGAGGTTGTGAAATGATTCAAATTCTTATTAACTTATTTAAAAGGTCTCGTAGATTTCTTTTTTGGATATGGAGTCAAGATGGTACTTCTGCTGAGCGGGCAAGAGGAATAGGAATAGGAGTATTTTGCGGATGCTTTCCTTTTTTTGGTTTGCAAACAGGACTTAGTGTCATATTAGCAAGTCTCTTTAAGTCTAATCGCTTATTAGCAGTTGTTGGAACTTGGATTAGTAATCCGTTCACATATATACCTTTATATTGGTTCAATTATAAAATCGGCTCTATTTTTCTTCAGAATGCAAACTATTGGACAGATTTTAGAGGATTTACTCTACAAGATATTTGGGAACAAGGCTGGGTTTTAAGCAGTACACTGTTACTTGGAAGTACGGTTGTAGGAATTACTTTTGGATTACTCATAGGTTTCATCATGTACGTCCTATTGAAGGATTTTCCAATAGGAAAAAGATTGCATTGAACAAATCCAGCGTTCCTTCCAAATTATCAATTCATATAAGCTTTATTTAATTAAGCTTTCAAAGGATCCTAATTATTCTTTTACTAATTACGGTCTCAACTTATGCTAATTCGAGCAATATCGAGAACATCAGCCATAGATTTAATTTGATTAATAGTTTCTTTCAGTTGTTCGGCACTTTTGAGCTCTATCTTTAAGTCAATACATGCTGGTTTAGCATAAGAAGTTTTAACACGAGCATCACTAACATTAATTTGACTATCGGAAAGACGAAGCAATATATCTTTTAAAATACCTACTCTGTCGATAACTTCAATTCGTAGTTGCACTTCATATCGCTCATCTTTCACAAAATCTGTCTTGTTCCATTGGACTCTTAATCTCCTCTCAGTTGGAATTGAACTTACATTTATACATTCTTGCCTATGAATAGTTATGCCATGATTTCCTAATGCAACAGTACCTATAATTTCTTCTCCTGGGAGAGGATTACAACACCCTCCTAATCGATATTCAAGTCCCTCTATTCCTAGAATCGGGGATTTATTACTAGAGAGTCTTTTTGAACTTGACTGATCAGCTTGGTCTACAATCTTTTGTGCAATATCTTCATTGCTAAGAGCTATATCAGATGAAATATTCTTTAGATGGATTTCCTCCCGAAGGCGATTGGTCACTTGATGTAAAGTTATCCCTCCAAACCCAAGTGATGCTAATAAATCTTCAATTGATTTTAGATTACATCTCTCAGCAACTTTCTCCATTGATTCACTATAAAGTAGCCCATCAAAACCATCTCTTCTAAGCTCTTTCTCTAGTAAATCTTTTCCTCTCTGTATAGTCTCTTCCCTATGACTTTTTTTGTACCATTGGCGTATGCGATTCCGTGCAGTAGGCGTGGCAACAAAATTGAGCCAATCTAGGCTCGGATGTGCTGAATTGCTTGTAAGAATTTCAACAAAGTCTCCAGTATTAAGTGAAGTAGATAAAGCACAATGTTTGTCGTTAATTCTTGTTCCGTTGCAATGATTACCAACTTCCGAATGAATCCGATAAGCAAAATCTACGGCTGTCGAACCTTTTCTAAGCCCAACGACATCTCCATTAGGTGTAAATACAAATACCTCTTCTCCAAACAGATCTTCTTTGATCGAAGTTAGATAGTCATTATGATCACTATTAGCACTTTCTTGTTGCCATTCAATTAATTGTCGTAGCCAGTTGAATCGTTCAGTATTGCTTGCAGCAGGGGAACCACCTTCTTTATATTTCCAATGAGCTGCAATACCAAACTCAGCGACCTGATGCATTTCGGGAGTTCTGATTTGGACCTCTATAGGCCTATGACGACCAATGACAACTGTATGAAGTGATTGATACCCATTTGGCTTGGGAAGTCCAATATAATCTTTAAATCTGCCTGGAATGGGTCTGAAAGTGTCATGTACTACGGCTAATGCCCTATAGCAAGACTCCACATTAGGAGTGATAATTCTTAACGCTGCAACATCATATATTTCGTGAAAGGCTTTTTGTTGTCGTTGCATTTTGCTCCATATTCCATAAAGATGTTTTGGCCTACCGCTAACATCACACTTGGTTAAACCTGTTGTAGAAAGTTTCTCTTCGAGAACTCTTGTAGTCACATTCAACCTTTCTTCTCTTTCACTTCTCTTGACAGATACTGACTCCTGTATCTCTCTAAAAGAGTCAGGTTCAAGATATTTAAAAGCTAAATCTTCAAGTTCCCATTTAAATCTACCTATCCCTAGTCGATTAGCTAATGGAGCATATATTTCTCGTGTTTCTAGTGCTATACGTTCTTGTTTTTCTCTTGGTAATGAACCTACTGTTCGCATGTTATGAAGCCTGTCAGCTAGTTTGACTAGCACAACCCTTATATCACTTGCCATTGCTAAAAACATTTTTCTCAAATTTTCAGCTTGAGCCTGAGTCCTATTAGTAAAGTGTATGCCTCCTAATTTAGTTACACCTTCCACTAACTCTCTAACTTCAGTACCAAAATAACCTTCAAGCTTTTCTGGTGTTATTTCCGTATCTTCAACGACATCATGCAGTAGGCCCGCAGCAATAACACTTGGACTCGCACCAATTTCTTTAAGTAGATCAGCGACGGCTATAGGGTGACTGATATAGGGGTCACCGCTAGCCCGGAATTGACCTTGATGGAGTTCGAAAGCTAAATCAAAAGCAATTGATATTAATGTTTCTGAATGTAATGGACAAGATTCACCTAGAGTATGAGGACTACTGTTAATACAAGTTTGAAGCCAGTCTGGTAAAGGAATTTTGTAATCCTCTGACTTTTTCATGGGGTTTGCCTTAAGTTGCGGCTCGTAAGCAAATGAAGAGCCATAGGACTTTTTTCCCTGACCTAACTTGTTGATAGAGGTTGCCTCAATCATGCACTTTTGCCCATTTATTTATCTTATTCAGTTCAAGCAATCCTTGCTACATCAATGATCAATTCTTTAAAAGACCCTTTGAAAATAGATAATCTTCGTATACGTTATCCAACCAGTATGAACTGGACATTAAATGGACTGAACTTGAATATTCGACGTGGAGAGAGAGTTGCTTTAATTGGGAGTTCAGGCTGTGGGAAAAGCACCTTAGCAAAAGTAATACTCCAATTATTGCCTCCGAAGTGTACATATGAGGGGAAAGTATTTGTGGGTGGACAATCTTTAAAAGATCTAGATAAATTCACATTACAAAAATTTAGGGGAGAGTCTGTTGGATTGATTTTTCAGGATCCAATGACCCGATTGAATCCTTTGATGAGTATTGGGAACCATTTGCTAGATACTATTAATTCACATACAAAAAATAAAGACTTTAAATATAAATATGATAGAGCTTGTCAGTTATTAGATCTTGTTGGTATTGATCCTGGACTTTTTGACTCTTACCCACATGAATTTAGTGGAGGAATGCGCCAACGCCTAGGAATAGCTCTCGCGATTGCATTTAATCCTCCTTTAGTGATTGCTGATGAACCAACTACAAGTTTGGATGTTTTAATTGCAAGTCAAATTATGAGCGAATTGACTCGGCTTTGTGATGAACTTGGTACTGCGATGTTACTGATAAGCCATGATTTAGCTTTAGCGGGGAAATGGTGTCATAGGACAGCGATTCTAGATCAAGGGAAGATTGTTGAAAGTGCTCCTAGTGAAATTTTGTTGAATCAACCTCAATCATTAATCGGGAAAGAACTTGTAAAGGCTACTAAAAGTAGACAATTGAAAAGACTGAGCACTACATCTAGACATAGTATAATCCTGGAGGCCGAAAATCTCAGATGTTGGTATGCTTGTTCTGGTTGGCCTTGGCAGTTTAAATGGTTTAAAGCTGTAGATAATATAAGTTTTAAATTACTTAAGGGAGAAACCCTAGGGATTGTTGGTGCATCGGGTTGTGGAAAAAGTACATTATGCCGAGCTCTTATGGGTTTAGTGCCAATCAGAGGAGGAATTGTCAAACTAAGTGGCATAAAACTTTTGGATTCTCATCATCCTTTATTAAGGCAAAAGCGGATTGCAATTCAAATGGTTTTTCAAGATCCATTAGCCTGCTTAAATCCAAAAATGATAGTCAGCGAAGCAATTGCTGATCCATTTTTGCTTCACAAGCTGTGTAATAAATCACAAGCGAAAGAAAAAGTAAGAGAATTACTTACAGATGTAGGTCTTACACCTCCTGAGTTATTTGAAAAGAGGTATCCCCATGAATTATCTGGAGGCCAGCAACAGCGTGTAGCAATTGCTCGCTCTATTAGCTTGAGACCAAAAGTACTTATCTGCGATGAAAGTATCAGTATGTTAGATGCTGAAATACAAGTAGAAATTTTATCTTTATTGAAGTCTTTACAAAAAAGACTTGGACTTGCAATTCTCTTTGTAACTCACGATCTTTTGTTGGCTAATGGCTTTTGTGACAGGATATTTGTTATGGATAATGGTCAAATTATTGAAGAAGGTCTAAGCGAAGAAATTTTCCATAACCCTCAAAGTTCGATTACAAAAAACTTAATCAATGCTTGTCCAAAACTATCTTAATGGGTTACTTTTCTAACCCTTAGAATTTTTAGTAGACGTTCCAATTCATTAGGTATTGGTGCTTCAAAAACCATATGTTGCTCGTGAACAGGATGTACTAGACCAAGTTGTATAGCATGTAGCGCTTGCCCAGATAAAACAATAGGAAGTTTTCTACATCTACTGTAAATGGGATCTCCTAGAATTGGATGTCCTATATGCGCACAATGTACTCGAATTTGATGAGTACGCCCTGTATCAAGTTGGAACTGTACTAGGGAGTAATCATCTAGTCGCTCTACCAATTTCCAGTGAGTACATGCATAACGTCCAGATCCATCAGTAACAACAGAATACTTTTTCCTATTAATAGGATGTCGACCAATATCTCCAATTATTGTTCCTTCTGCATCTTGAAGAGCTCCATTGACTATGGCTATATACTTCCTGGATGCAATCCTTTTTTGAATTTGAATTTGTAGTTTTACAAGAGCATTCTGCGTTTTTGCAATAACAATGCATCCGGTTGTATCTTTATCGAGTCTATGAACTATTCCAGGTCTCAATTTACCTCCAATACCCGGTAAGTTTTTGCAGTGATGTAATAAACCGTTAACTAGTGTTCCATCCTTATGACCAGGAGCTGGGTGAACAGCTATTCCTGTTTGTTTGTTGACAACTATTATGTGGTCATCTTCAAAAAGTATATCTAAATTTATTTTTTCAGGTAGTAAGTATGGGAGAGGTTCGGGAGGTGGCATCCATAACTGGATCTCATCGCCATTCCTCAGTGGTGTTTTTGCTTTTCCTGTGATTTCATTAACACGTACAAATCCAGCTTCGATAAACTTTTGTATGCGTGCACGACTTTGTTCTGGTCGTTGACTTACAAGCCAGCGATCTAATCGCATAGGTAGAGGTTTATGATAATGGAGTATTAAGAGCTCCCCATCTCCTTCTCCAAAGACTTGTTGTTTGCTATCAATTATCAAGGTAATTCGAGAGAGATAAGGCCAAGTAGCACTTTCCGAAAGTCATCCAATAACCTTTGAGCCATTCTACTTGTGTCTGAAGAAGTATGGAGGGAAGCTGCTGAGATGAGCCATTCATGAACATTGTGTCTATCTAATTTGTCATCTACTCCATATCGCTCCTTTAATACATCTCTAGAAAAGCCTGAATAATTAATTAATTCTAGCTCTATTAATATTTTTAAAAATTCAATAGCTACTAACTCTGTATCATATGCAGCTTGTCCAATATCATCGCATAAAGCGAGTAATAAAGCGGCATGTTGATCATCTAATTTTGATGGCAATACTCCAGGCGCATCTAGTAAGTCGAGGTCTTGACCAACTTTTACCCATCGCAATGATCTTGTAACACCAGCTTTGCGAGCACTTGCGACAGCTTTTTTGCGTACCAATCTATTAATTAAAGCAGATTTACCGACATTCGGGAATCCTAATGTAAGAGCTCTAACAGGTCGACTTAGCATTCCCCTAGACTTTCTTCTTTCGTTTAGTTCTTCACCAGCTTGTGTAGAGGCATCTAGAATTTGTTTTACACCAGTACCTGATTTTGCATCACACCACCATGGTGTTTCGTTTTTGTCTCTAAACCATTTATCCCATTTCTTCATTGCTTCAACACTGATCATATCTCGGCGATTAATTACTAGAAGATGTTTTTTCCCTTTAATCCATTTCCCTAAGTGTGGATGAGATGTAGCTAATGGGATACGCGCGTCACGAACTTCAATAATTAGATCAACTTTTTCTAGATTTTTACTGAGTTGTTTTTCTGCTTTTGCAATGTGGCCTGGGTACCATTGAATTATCGGAGCACTCATGTCACTAATTATAGATACAGAAGGTCCACAGGAATTATTATAGAGGCTTTGATTTTTATCCTTTCTTCAAATATCTTTATTCGACTTTTAAGAATTAAAAATATATAAAGAGGATTCTATCAACCAAGATGAATCTTTAACTTTAAGGGGACATAGAGGATTAATTAGTGTACAAGTAAGTTGAAGTGTGATTGCTTTTCAATACTCTTGACGAATTGAGTTATCGTACAAAATTCTCATAAAATTATTTCAATTTTTATTTGAATACTCTTGATGAATTTCTTCAATTTTCTTGTGTTATAGGCCCTTTAGGGAATAGCCAGTTATTTTCTCTGTCTCCAAAATATACAAATGAGGCATGTGAAGCGTTATTGTCAGCCAGTTTTTAATTTTTGAGGCACCCATGGCAAAGCGTTCCCTGTCTAGTCTTGGAGCAGAGGACCTATGCGGCAAGCGAGTACTTGTTAGGGTTGATTTTAATGTTCCACTTAATGATGAAGGTGAAATAACTGATGACACAAGGATTAGAGCTGCTTTACCAACGATTAACGATCTTATAAGTAAAGGTTCGCGTGTAATTCTGGCCGCTCATTTTGGAAGGCCTAAAGGAAAAGTCAACGAAACAATGCGTTTGACACCAGTTGCTACAAGATTGGGTGAATTACTAGGCAAAACAGTTGCTAAAACTCAAAGTTGTTTTGGTGAAGCAGCTCAAGAACAAGTTCAGAAGATGTTGAATGGAGAAGTTCTTCTTCTTGAAAATGTTCGCTTTGTAGCTGGAGAAGAGAAGAACGATTCAGAGTTTGCAAAAGAATTAGGCTCTCTTGCTGATTTGTACGTTAATGATGCTTTTGGTGCAGCTCACCGTGCCCATGCATCTACAGAGGGGGTGACAAAGTTTTTAAGTCCTTGTGTTGCTGGATATTTAATGGAAAAGGAACTTCAATACTTGCAAGGTGCGATTGATGAGCCAAAGCGACCTTTGGCAGCGATTGTTGGTGGCTCCAAGGTAAGTAGCAAGATAGGAGTTCTTGAATCTCTTATAGATAAATGCGATAAGGTTTTGATAGGTGGAGGTATGATTTTTACCTTTTATAAAGCAAGGGGACTATCTGTTGGAAAGAGTTTGGTAGAGGAAGACAAGCTTGAATTAGCAAAAGAGCTTGAATTGAAAGCAAAAGCAAAAGGCGTTCAATTCCTTTTACCAACTGATGTTGTTCTTGCAGATGATTTCTCACCAGAGGCATCTAGCCAAATTTCTTCAATAGACTCAATTCCAGATGGATGGATGGGCCTAGATATTGGTCCTGATTCAGTAAGTCTTTTTCAAGATGCTTTAACTGATTGCAAAACTGTTATTTGGAATGGTCCTATGGGTGTATTTGAATTTGAAAAGTTTGCAAATGGTACTAATTCAATAGCTACAACATTGGCAGAATTAGGGAAACAAGGTTGCTGTACTATTATTGGAGGAGGAGACTCAGTTGCAGCCGTAGAAAAGGCTGGTCTCGCAGCAGCAATGTCTCATATATCAACTGGTGGGGGAGCAAGCCTTGAGTTGCTGGAGGGAAAATCACTGCCTGGTGTTGCAGCCCTTGATGATCAATAGTCAGAAAATACTTTCAATATTAATTAATTAGATATTTATATTTTATCCATATAATTCATATACTTTATTTCATTTCAGATACTACCATTATTGTTTTTGTAATTGATACTATGCCTTTCGAATGAACTATTAATGCCGCTAAAGTTTGACTACCTGGACTAAACGGTGCTTGTATGGATTTAAAAATTCCTCCTGCACTAAGAGGCAATAAATTGATATAAGGATTAAAATTTTTATTAATTTCATTTCTATCTACACTAATTAAGCCTCCTGCAATAAAATCATCTTCTAATGGATACTCTAATATGACATCAGCATCATATTTAGAACCTGTAAGTACCTTGTCAGGTATTGATATGTTAAGTTTTAACTCGCTCTTAATGCTTCTCAGTATTGCAACCTCTTTAATGATTTGATAGTTATTTATTTTTCCTTCTTCAATCGTTATAGCTATATCTTGGTTTGATTCTAATATGAATTTCTGATTATCAATCTCTCTTATACCCTTAATCAAAACATTTAAAATCAACCTTGCATCCTTATCTATTTCCTTACGCTTGATAATCCATTCCGAATCAGGGAATCGATTAAGAAAATCTTCTTTTTTTTGCGTTATCTCTAATAAAAAGGTTTTAGAAAATAAATTTTCTAAAACCTTTTTATCTTTTTTGTTTAATGCACGTTCTAGACGTTCTTCAATATTCCCAAAATCAATTTTTTGTGCATATGATGGCATATGAATGGTATTAATGCCTATTAGAAACGTGGTAAAGAGGGCTTTAAGCAAATGCTGCACTTATTTCTTCAGAAGAATATTTATAAATTAAGTTTATACGGAGGTGTTTGTTTTTCATGAAGAATCTTTTAATTGCCGCTAGTGGAACTGGCGGGCACATTTTCCCCGCATTGGCTATTGCAGAATCTTTACCTATTGGTTGGGAAATTTATTGGCTTGGTGTTACTGATCGATTAGATATTGATTTAGTTCCTAGAAAATATCATTTAAAAACCATTAGAGCTGGAGGATTACAAGGAAGTTTTCTTAATAAAATTGTCAATTCTGTAAGGTTAATTATTGCGATTAAGTCGACTGTTACGTTGATCAAAGATCGAAAAATTGACGTTATTTTTACTACAGGTGGTTATATAGCAGCTCCAACAATTGTGGCAGCTAGGCTTTGTGGAATAAAAGTAATTCTTCACGAATCCAATGCTTTCCCAGGGAAAGTAACTCGTTTCATGGGTCGTTTTGCCAATTTGATTGCGCTTGGATTTCCTACAGCCGACAAATATTTAAAAGGATGTAAGACGATTTTTACAGGGACCCCAGTTAGAAAAGATTTTTATGTTCCACAGCAATTTCCTGCTTGGGCTCCATTTGGATTAGGTCCATTAATAGTCATTTTGGGAGGAAGCCAGGGAGCAGTTGGTCTAAATCGAATGGTAAAACTTACAATCAAACATTTATTGAATGAAAATTGTCGTATTGTTCATGTAACAGGAGAGATTAAAAGCGATCAATTTCGAACTTCTAATCCTAATTACGTCGCGAGGTCATTTTCTAAAGAAATCGCTAGTTTATTTCAGCATGCTGAGTTGGTAATTAGTAGAGCAGGAGCTGGAACAATTAGTGAGCTTGCCATTTGCGGAACACCAGCAATCTTAGTACCTTTTCCATATTCTTCTGACGATCATCAGGATTTCAATGCTTCTTGTATTGCTGAGTTTGGAGGTGCTTTGCTTATTCATGAACACTCTAATTCACAAAGAGTATTATTAAAATCTGTCTTAAGATTATTGGGCAACAAACTGAGAAATAATGATCAAGAGTGTAACAATTATTTAGCTAATATGAGACAAGAAATGAGGAGTTTTTCTGCAAGTAATTCATCTAAGAAATTAGTTCAAATAGTTGTTAACTCTGTTTCAAAATCTCTCTAATAGAGTAATAGATTTTTTTATTTTCAGTCTTTTTCTGTAAACTAATTCTAAGCCAACTAGAGCTTAGATTCTTAAAGGATTGACAATCTCTTACTAGAATACCTTTGTATGCAAGACTTTTTCTTAAATAATTAAGGCATTTATCACCCTTAATTAATTGAAAGTTCACTGATGAGGGATACGAAGTTATTCCAGGAAGACTTCCTAATTTAGAAAACAACCATGGACCTTCCTTGCTTATCCATTCTTGAACTTTAGTCATCCATTTTGTTGTCAATATTTGATTCTTCATTAATACTTCCCCTGCACTAATTGCAAAACTATTAATTGGCCAAGGATCTCTCCATTCTTGCCATTCTTTTAATCTTTCTGGTGTGCTAATTACATACCCTAGTCGTAGTCCTGGAATAGCAAATAATTTTGTTAGGCTGCGAATAACAATTAGGTTTTTGTAATCATAAATCAATGGAATTAGAGAATGTTTTTCTCCTTTGCCTACTAAAGGAAGAAATGCTTCATCACAAATAACAAGTTGATGTTTTTCTAATAACGGAATTAGAGATTTAATATCCCATAACTGTCCAGTAGGGTTATGAGGATTTGTTATCCATACAACATTTGTTTCGAACTTGAGTGGGAATGAGTTGGGCTGAGATGTATCCCAACTCATTTTAAGCGGTTTATAAGTAAAACGGCCTTCCCAGCATTTAATTGCTCGTTCATAATCTGAGAAACATGGTGCAGGGAGTCCGCTTGAGCCATTGATTGAGGCATCCCGACCACACCAAGTAATTAGTTCTGCTGCGCCATTTCCAGGTAGAACCATTTCTGGCTCAATACAATGCCAATTTGCAATTTGTTTTTTTAAAGAAGAATGCGATCTATCTGGATAGGTTTTAAATCTCTCGTTATGTATATCATCGATTAGGTGATTCAGTAGTTCCTTTGGAGCTGAAAATGGAACCATTGAAGCACTTGCATCTAAAAGCTTGTGAGGTTCAATGCCGAGTTGTTTTGCTTCTTGCTCTAGATTTCCTCCATGAAGAAAACTATTCGAATTGCTTATTTGAGAATGATGTTTTATATCCAAGGTGCTTCTGTACCTATGGCATCTGAGATATTCTTGAACCCATGCCTATCAATCTGAGTTAATAGTCCCTCTAGAATCATTGGGACCAAAATAGGCCCTTCAAAAATCCAACCTGTATAAAGTTGTATTAGTGATGCGCCTGCTGCAATTCTTTCCCATGCAGACTTAGGAGTACTGATGCCTCCAACACCTATTAATTTTAAGTCTACTGAGTTGTAACGTAGACGACGTAGAACTTCTATGGCTCTACCTTGTAAAGGATCACCACTGAGTCCACCGGACTCCTTCCCAAGTTCAATACCTGTTTGAGAGATTAGTCTTTTTTCTAGTCCCAGCCTATTGAGACTTGTGTTAACAGCAACAATCCCTGCTAAACCTTCTTCACTTGCTAATTTTGCTAAACAATCAATCTCTGAATTATTTAGATCAGGAGCTATTTTTACGAGTAAAGGTGGGCAGAGTGGTATCGTTTTTAATTTCTTGATTAATCGAATTAGTTTATTGGAATCCTGAAGTTTTCTTAACCCTGGTGTATTAGGAGAACTTATATTGATTACAACATAATCAGCGAGTGATGCAAGGACTTCTAATGAAGCAGCGTAATCTTCTGGTGCTTTTTCGAGACTAGTGACTTTAGATTTTCCTAAATTTATGCCCAGAACAGTAGGTCTCAAATTACTTTTTTTAAGACCTTGTTTCTCTATTGTAAGGCCCATTTTTTTTGCACCTTTATTATTAAACCCCATTCGGTTAAGGGCACCTTTTTCTTGTGCCAAGCGAAATAAACGAGGTTTCTGGTTTCCTGGTTGTGGATGCCAAGTAACTGTGCCTATTTCTGCAAACCCAAAACCAAATGAATCCCATATTCCAGCGGCGATTCCATTTTTATCAAATCCTGCAGCAAGACCAACAGGATTATTAAAATGACAACCAAAGAGTTGTTGCTCTAATTTCACATTATGAATTTGCAAATCACGTTTGAGCTGACTTATTACTAACGAAATTCCTGGCCATTGACGATACATTGAGGCTTTACTTAGAGCCATTAAAGCAATGTCAGATAATTGTTCGGCATCAAAACCTTCGTCTTTCGCAAGTATTGGACCAATGAATTTTTTGTAAAGCTCTTGGGTATAGATGACGTTTTTTGTGAATGATTGATTCATCTCTAACTTATTTCATGCCCTTAAGGTTGATTGCAATTTTTTTCGAGAAGCTTACTGCAATTTCATCAACTCTTTCATTATCTATATCTCCACTATGACCTTTGACATAAGTTAGTGCCACGCCTTCAATTCGTGCCATATCTAATGCCTTCCATAGATCTTGGTTTAATACTGGTTTGCCAGAAGCTGTTTTCCACCCTTTCTTTTTCCATCCTTTAATCCATATATTTAATCCATCAATAAGATACTTGCTGTCAGTTTTGATAGATAGATTTGCTTGTCGATTGAGTTTGTTTAGTCTATTTAATACTTGAAGAGCAGCAAATAGTTCCATTCTATTATTTGTTGTTTTTGATTCGAAACCTCCAAATTCTTCAACACTGCCATCCTCAAAACGAATTAGTGCACCCCATCCACCTGGTCCAGGGTTGCCACTACATGCACCATCAGTTGCAGCGAGTATAGCTACTTTCTTATTATCCATAATTTTAAAAAAATAGCCGGTCTTTATCTAGACCGGCTTTTAAAATTGTAAGAGTGAAACAGTTTGTACTGATTTTTATTTCAAGGTTACTTTTCCACCGACTGCTTCTATTGCCTTTTGTAAGGCTTCCGCATCAGCTTTAGGCATCCCTTCTTTGATTGTTTTTGGAGCAGCTTCCACTAATGTTTTTGCATCTCCAAGGCCAAGACCGGTAGCATTTCTTACTTCCTTTAGTACTTTGATTTTCGCGGAGGCATCGAAGCTTTCAAGAATGACATCAAACTCTGTCTTCTCTTCAGCAGCTTCTGCGGATTCACCGCCGCCACCTGCTCCAGGTGCCGCCATGACAACCCCAGCAGAGGCTGCCGCAGATACACCAAAGGCTTCTTCTATTTGCTTTACAAGCTCAGAAGCTTCAAGGAGAGAAAGGGATTTCAGAGATTCAAGAATCTCGTCTGTTTTGGTAGACATAGTTTTAATTCAGCAGCTAATGAGAAAAAAGATAAGTCGAGAGAAATAAGATCAGCTTTGACCATTGTCGGAATGCTGATTTAGAGACCGTGCAAGACCTGAAGGCACTTCGTTGATACCAACTGCAATTTTGGTTGTAACACCATTTAATGCACCTGCAATTTGGGCCATAAGAACTTCCTTAGAAGGAAGACTTGCGATTGCTTTTATTTCATCAAGAGAAAGAAGCTTACCTTCAAAAAGTCCTCCTTTAGTTTGAGACTTCTGGGTTTCTTTTTGAAAGTTCTGAACAGCCTTCACTGCTCCTCCTATGTCACCTTTAATTAGAACAAATGCATTTGTTCCAGTTAAAAGTGAATCAAGATGAGACCATGCGGATTTTCCATCAATTGCTTTTCGCATCAAGGTGTTTTTCGTCACCTTGCAGATACCACTGGTTTCATGCAGACGTGTCCGCAGATCAGAGATCTCTTTGATAGATAATCCTTTGTAGTCAAGCACTAGTGCCATTTCTGCATCGTCAAGAAGAACTTTTAGTTCTTCTACGATCTCTTTTTTGCTCTCCAGTGTGCGGCCCATAATAATTGGATCGAATCAGGGGAAGAGTTTGGACAAGCGACCATAGCTTCTCAATTAATAGAGACGAGACCGCTGTCGATTCAATCGAATTAGAGAAAATCTTTGCGTATACCTCGGTAGGATTTATAAAACTCAGTTCGATGTTTTCACATTGAATTGAATTTATTACCTACGGTCTTTGGCTGGGCGCATGCCCATGGCTTACGCCATAACATTATTATAAAACAATGAGTTAACTATTCTTGTGTGATGTCTTGTAGAGCTGTGATATCTACTTGAACTGAAGGTCCCATTGTGGAAGTTATAAATAGACTTTTCCAATACTTACCCTTAGCGCCACTGGGCTTATTTCTATCAATACTTTCCTGAAGGGTTTTCAGATTTTCCAGAAGCGCATCTGCTTTAAAACTTGCTTTTCCAAATCGAACATGAACTATGCCTGCTCGATCAGCTCTGAATTCTAATTTACCTGCTTTAAACTCTTTTATTGCATTAGCTAGATCAGTTGTGACAGTACCTGCCTTTGGATTTGGCATAAGTCCTCTAGGACCAAGTACTCGTCCTAGTTTTGCTACTTTTGGCATCATGTCTGGAGTTGAAATGAGTAGATCAAAGTTCATTTCACCCTTATTTATAGATTCCACAAGCTCTTCTTCTCCAGCTAGATCTGCTCCAGCAGATTTTGCTTCCGCAACCTTTTCCCCTCTTGTAATCACAGCAATTCTTACCTTTTGCCCACTCCCTGCTGGCAGTACAACTGTAGTTCGTAATTGCTGGTCCGTATATTTTGGATCAATACCTAATCTCATATGAGCTTCGATTGTTTCATCGAACTTTGCATTTGCGTTTTCTTTTACAAGATTAATCGCATCAATTGGTTGATAAGCTCGATCCTCAACTTTGGCATTGAGGAGGGCCATTCTTTTAGGAGGGTTTTTCATGATTTTTGTGGGGTACAGTCGACAAAGAAGTCTCCCCCAATGGATTTCAGATTAGATTTAGGACTTTAATCGTTGATGGTAACGCCCATATTACGAGCAGTTCCTTCAATAACTTTCATCGCTGATTCAATGTTACTGCAATTTAGATCAGGTAATTTTGTTTTCGCGATTTCTTCTAGTTGAGATCGGCTGATTGAACCAACGTCACCTTTAGAAGATTCTCCAGAACCTTTACTGATTCCTGCGGCTTTGGTTATAAGAACTGATGCTGGAGGGGTTTTAGTAATAAAAGTGAAACTTCTATCCTCAAAGACTGAAATTTCTACAGGAATGACAAAACCAGCCTTGTCTTGGGTGCGCGCATTGTATTCCTTACAAAACGCCATAATATTTACACCGTGTTGCCCCAGTGCAGGGCCTACAGGAGGTGCAGGGTTTGCTTTGCCTGCTTGTAAGGCAAGCTTGATCACTGTTACTACTTTCTTGGCCATCTTCAGGAAAATTGAATAACTATGGATTGACTGACTAATTAATTAGGCAGTTTAGTTGGATTATTAGCAAACCTAACCCCTAGGCCGCCCACTAAAGGCTGTGACCTAGATAATTCAGTTTTGTTTGCTGATTTGAGAGAATTCAAGTTCTACTGGTGTCTCTCTACCAAAAATTGATAATAAAGCTTTTAACTTGCTGCGCTCACCTGATACTTCAATAACTTCGCCTTGAAAATCTTTAAAAGGCCCAGAGGTCACAATAATTTGGTCTCCTTCTGCCAAGTCCAGTTTTACAACTGTTTTCTTTTCAGCTGCTCGTTTAAATATTCTATTTACCTCTTGCCGGCTTAATGGTCTTGGCTTTATGTGACCTCTAGCTTTACCGGTAGCCCTTCTATCTTCTGCTCCAACAAAATTAATCACATTAGGTGTACTTCTAACTGCCATCATTGTGTCTTCATCAAGCACCATTCGAACTAAGACATAACCAGGAAAGACTTTTTCTTCAATAGTTTGACGGCTTCCATCTTTTTTTAATTTCACCCCAGGTGTTTGGGGAATCTCAATTTCTAGAATTTTTGTACTGACGCCAAGAGTTATAGCTCTCTGTTCGAGAGTGGCTTTCACTTTGTTTTCACAGCTTGACGCTACTTGTATGGCATACCATCTTGCTATTGAAGTTTGAGCCGATTGATTGGCTTTTGAGGAAAGATCTTCACCGTCAACGGGTGAACTTAGGTCCAATACCTCTGGTGTATTGGAAGTTGTATCAAGCTCTGTCACTGGATATAAAAGTTGAAAAGTTGTTGAGTTCAGGTATCGAATTCAGAGAAAGATTTGGGAGGCTGCCCACCCATAAAATCTGCTGATTGCAGCAATTGTGGCTGCTGAAACTGTAACCATTAAAATTACAGCTATTGATTCGCTGAAAAGTTGCTGACGAGTTGGCCATACAACTAATTTTAGCTCTTCTATTGTTGAAGCAATAAATCCTTGCTTAGGAGGAGGTAAGTCTTCCTTTTGAATGTTGGAAGGCTCTTCGTTCTGCGGAGAGGTAGATCCTGTCACTTGAAAGAAAAGATCATATTGAAAAATTGAGCAGATTTAAAAGCCTGCAAGCGCTTACATTAATTGATAGTTGATTTGTTAGTTTATCGCAATAAATTTAAAGAACTCAGAGCCTTCTCCTGGAGGCTCTATTTGAATGGCTTTTGCGTTTAAGAAATTTTCTTCTAATAATTCTGTCGCAAGAGGATTCTCAATCTTTCGTCTTAAGGCCCTTCTTAAAGGTCTTGCTCCATATTCCGGTTCATATCCGTCAGATGCTAAAAGTTCTATTGATTTTTCATCAATAAGAAGTTCTAAGTCTTGTTCTTCTAAGAGTTTTCTAAGATCAACTAGTAAAAGTCGAACAATTTGTTTTAGATCTTGACTATTTAGTGAATTAAACCTAATAACTTCGTCTATTCTATTTATAAACTCAGGACGGAATTGTTTTCTCAAAGCATTATCAATCTTTGAATTCAGATTGTCATAATGATTATCAAGATTGCCTTCATTCCCCTTATTATTTTGTGAACTTTCCAGGATATCTTTGCTTGCAAGATTACTTGTCATAACAATTATCGTATGACGAAAATCAACAGTTCTTCCTTGGGAGTCTGTTAGTCGACCATCATCAAGTACTTGCAACAAGATATTAAAGACATCCTGGTGAGCTTTTTCTATTTCATCTAATAAGAGCACTGCATAGGGTCTTTTCCTTACGGCTTCAGTTAGCTGTCCCCCTTCTTCATATCCAACGTATCCAGGTGGAGCTCCTAAAAGTCGTGCTACAGCATTCCTCTCCATAAATTCACTCATATCCAGTCTTACTAATGCTTCTTCTTCATCAAATAAAGATGTAGCTAATGCTTTCGCTAGCTCTGTTTTCCCTACCCCAGTTGGTCCTAAGAACATAAATGAACCAACTGGCCTATGCGGGTCTTTCATGCCCGCCCTTGCCCTTCTTATCGCTGCAGCTACGGCCTCAACCGCTTTGGATTGTCCAATTACTTTAGAGCCTAATTCAGACTCTAAATCTAATAACTTTTGTCTCTCTCCTGCAAGGACTTTGTTGACAGGTATACCTGTCCACCTGGCAACAACATCTGCTATATCTTCTGGTTCTACTTGATCTCGAATGAATGTAATATCGGATCTTTTGTCTGAATGAATATACTCTTGGATTTCGTATTTACGCTTAGAAACCCTATTTAGATCCTCATACTTGAGCCTTGCGGCTTCTTCAAGGTTGCCAAACTCTTCTTCTTGGGTAATTGAATTTTCTAGCTGACTTTCTTCTTGATTCAATACTTCCAGTTCTTCAATTAATATATGCTCTTTCTTCCACATTTCTTTTAATTCTTTTAATTTAATTAGTTGATTTTTTCTCTCTGTTTCCAAACGCTTCATTTCTTCGAATAATTCTTTTTTTTCATTTTCAATAATAAAAATATCTAATCGACTTATCTTAGCCTCTAAGTCTTCAATAATTTGTGGTTTAGAAGTGGTTTCTATTTTTAATTGTGCTGCTGCTTCATCTATTAGATCAATTGCTTTATCTGGTAAACAACGATCACTTATATATCTATTAGCAAGACGATTAGCTGCTATTAAAGCTTCATCAGAGATTTTAATTCCATGATGAATTTCATAGTTTTCTTTAACTCCTCGAAGAATGTCTAGACTTAATTCAAGACCAGGTTCTTTTATAAGAACTTGTTGAAATCTTCTATTTAGTGCTTGGTCTTTTTCTATTGTCCTTCTATAGTTTTCAGGAGTAGTGGCTCCAATACATCTCAACTCACCACTAGCTAATACAGGTTTCATTAAACTTCCTGCATCTGCAATTGAACGATCGTTATTTAAAATATTATGCAATTCATCAATAAACAAGATTACTCCAGTATCTGAATTGCTAACTTCTGACAGCACAGATCTTAGTCTCTCTTCAAATTGTCCTCGAAATTTTGTTCCTGCAATTAATGCTCCAATATCAAGAGAAATGAGTTTTAAACCTTTTAAAGATTCTGGAACTTCATTAGAGATTATTCTTTGTGCTAATAATTCAGCTATTGCAGTTTTACCAACTCCTGGCTCACCAATTAATACAGGATTATTCTTTCCTCTTCGTGATAAAACTTTTATAACTCTGCGTATTTCTTCGCTTCTTCCAATAACAGGATCTAGTTTTCCGGATTTTGCTGCCTCTGTTAGATCTTTCCCAAAAGCTTCTATTGAGTTTTGTTGTTGTTCCTTTTCTATATTTGTATTAACTAAGCTATTGGCTTGAGGATTGTTTTTTGTGCTGGAGGAAGAGATATTATTATTTTTTATAAGAGTTTTATTTGATTCATTTTTAGTTTCTCTAATAGAACGGACATTATTATTAGGTTCCTTTTTTACTTGTTTGTTGAATGAAGAAGGGACTGGCAAATTCCGTAATTCTGCTTCCAGTTTTTCTCTGGGAAGGCCTGCTTCTTCTAACAAAAGTTCACCAATTCTTGCATCTCTTCCAAGAGCATTGAGGATATGAGAAATCTCAATTAATCTAGAACCCCAGCTTTTTCGAAAATTATTTGCGTTTTCAAGTAAATCTTCAAGATCTTCTCCAATAAAAAGGTTTTGGCTTTTTGAAATTGGTAGCTCAGCAAGAAAGTCTTCTAAATTTTCAAGTAAATCAAAATGGTTTAAAGGTAAAACTTCAATAAATTTTTTGTAGTCCTCATTTGTAAAAAGAACTTGTAGCAAGTGTTCTACGTCAAGGTTCTCATGCCTCCACCTTTTGGCAGCTTCTTCCCCTTCCAGCAATAGGTTCCAAGCTTCGTCACTAAATCGATCTGGTTCTTGAGTGAGGCTTATGCTCATGTTCAGTAAATTTTCTCGATCAAGAATTATTCTTCATTCTCCTTCTAAATGTGCAAAATAGTGATTTTGAAATACCAGGAGTGCTAAACATCACAGAGACAATGCAACCTCAAAAACATAGGATCTTCAAAAGTTGATTAAAGAAATTGAACGATTCACTAGATCTACTCATTGACGCAATTGTGGCCAGGGAGGTTCTCGATTCCAGAGGTAATCCGACTGTTGAAGCGGAAGTTATGCTTGATGGAGGTGCAGTTGGAAGGGCAATAGTGCCTAGTGGAGCGAGTACTGGAGCTTATGAAGCTCATGAATTAAGAGATGGTGGGGAAAGGTATATGGGGAAAGGAGTAATGAAAGCCATAAAAAATATTGAAGATCGAATTGCTCCTTCGCTTTGCGGACTCTCTGCTTTGGAGCAGGTAAATATTGACTCAATTATGTGTGATTTAGATGGAACAGAAAATAAATCCAATCTTGGGGCTAATGCAATTCTTGCAGTAAGCATGGCTAATGCACATGCTGCAGCAGAAGCATTAGGTTTACCCCTTTACAGGTACTTGGGTGGACCTATGTCCACTCTTTTACCGGTTCCACTGATGAATGTTATTAATGGTGGGGCACATGCTGCAAATAATCTTGACTTTCAGGAATTTATGCTTGTTCCACATGGAGCAAATAGCTTTCGAGAAGCTTTGAAAATGGGAACCGAGGTATTTCATGTGCTTAAGGCTCTTTTAACTGCTCAAGGGCTATCTACTGCGGTTGGAGATGAAGGTGGCTTTGCTCCTGATCTGCCAAGTAATCAGGTTGCCGGTGATTTGCTTTTGGAATCAATTGAAAAGGCGGGTTTCAAACCTGGTGAACAAATATCTCTGGCCCTTGATGTTGCAAGTACAGAGTTCTTCAAGGAAAATTTATATACCTATGGGGGAAATCAATATTCAAGCAATCAAATGGTTGAGGAATTATCGAAATTGGTTGAAAATTATCCGATAGTTTCCATTGAAGATGGGCTTGCAGAAGATGACTGGAAAGGGTGGGAAGCATTAACTAATAAACTAGGAAATAAAGTTCAATTAGTTGGAGATGATTTATTCGTTACTAATTCAACTCGATTAAGAAAAGGCATTGATATGCAAGTCGCAAACTCTATCTTGATAAAGGTTAATCAAATTGGCTCTTTGACAGAAACTCTAGATTCTATAGACCTTGCGACTAGATCAGGTTATACAAGTGTTATTAGCCATAGGAGTGGTGAAACAGAAGACACAACTATTGCCGACTTATGTGTAGGTACAAGGTCCGGACAAATAAAAACAGGCTCTCTTAGTCGTAGTGAAAGAGTTGCAAAATATAATCAATTACTAAGAATTGAAGATGAATTAGGTAAGCAATCTGTTTACGCCGGTTCTATTGGCCTTGGTCCAAGAGGTAAATAATTCATAAATATATTGAAGTAATTATACTCCTTATCTAGATTTACCTTGCAATCTATCAATTCGACTATCACGATTCATTTTCAATTGTAATTTCATCCAATTTAATAATATAGGAAAGGCAAAAAATAATGGAAAAGCTGAAAATATTGGCTTGTTATTAGAGCTTAAAAGTGCTGCAGTAATCCCAAGACATCCTAATAAGATTGATTGCCCTAATGATTGTTGAGCACTGATCATCCTCCTTAATTGTCTATCTGATTCTCCCATTCTTATTTGAAGTTGAAGGTCGCCTTGCTCTAGCCTTTCTAAACTTTCATCTAACCTTCTTGGAATACCAACAGCTCTGCTACTAATTTCTCCAACCTGACGTCCAATTTCATTAATTAGGTCATTGGGATTTGAATTGTTTGATGTCATAAGAGGGAGGAGATATGGCTTAGCGATTGAAATTAGATTAAAATTTGGATCAAGGCTTCTTCCAACTCCTTCAAAAGTGGAAAGTGCTCTGAAAACAAATATTAATTCAACTGGGAGCTTGAATGGCTTTTCATAAACCAAATTATATAGATCACCAGAAAGTTTTTCGAATATATTTGGATTAAAAGGTGGCGTAAGAGCTTCTTTGAGCATTAATCTTACAAAACGTCTTACAGGTCCAGTATCTATGTCAGATGCAATTACTCCTGCAATTTGTAATTCTTGAACTAGTCCTTTTGCATCTTGTAAGGCTGCCGCTCGTACCATAGAACCTATTCGTTCTCTTAGTCGCTCAGATATTAAACCCATCATTCCAAAGTCATAGTAAATAAGAGATCCATCACTCCCAATAGCAAGATTTCCTGGATGTGGGTCTGCATGAAAAAAACCAAATTCAATAAGTTGTTTCAGATAGCTTTGTGCTCCAATATCAATTATTGAAGAGGGATCAATTCCTTTTTTCTCTAGAGACTTGCGATCATTGATTTTTATACCTTCTATATACTCAAGACATAAAATCTTACTTGTACTTAGATTCCAAACCACTGCTGGGATACATACTTTTGGATTATCTAAAAATTGTTGTCTAAATCTTGCTGCGTATTGAGCTTCAATTCCAAAATCTAATTCTCTTATCAAAACTCTCTTACATTCTTTCGCAATTCCTATCCAATCTCTTCCATAGCTCCATGATTTGTTTTTTTGTAGCAATCCAGCTACTTGTTGCATCACTTCAAGATCAAGTATGAATAAATCTTCTAACCCTGGACGTTGAATTTTGAATACAACCTTTTGTCCATTTGATAATTCAGCTAAATGGACTTGCGCTATTGATGCTGCTCCTAAAGGAGTTTTATTAAGTGTTTTAATTTCTTCAAATTTTTCTAAAAGTTCTTTTTGAAGGATTTCTTCTGCTATCTCAAAAGGGAATTGAGGTACCTTATCTTGTAAATCCGATAATTCTTTTATCCAGCCTGTAGGTAATACATCAGGTCTTGCAGATAACAATTGACCTAACTTTATAAATGCTGACCCCAGCTGAAGAAGTTTTCTAGTTAACCATCGCGCTCTCAGAGATTGCCTAAATTCTTGCTTGATCTGAGTATGCCCGCCGATATAAGACCATCTTCGAGCATCCCACCAAAGAAAAAATACAAGTTTTATGACTACTAGCCATATTTGGATTGAACGAAGAACTTTGCGCATGAAAATTAGAATCTCTTTATTATGGTCAATTTTTGGCTTAAATTTTTTTATTTAATGCTGCTACTTTTCCTCTGATTCGATCAATCTTATCTCTGATTTGATCTGAATTAAATTCTTCTGAGAAGCTCGAATCAAACTCCTCAGAAAAATCCGAGTCAGATCTTTTTTCGTTATTTGAATCGGATTTTAGTTTTTCAGCTTCTTCATATATTTCTTCTTTGAGAATTTCCCATTCTTTTTTCAGTTGGTCTGGGGCGTCTTTAGCTAAAACTGCAATCTCTGCTGCTGTATTAACTATTTTTTTTCCTAGTCTTGCTGACAACCGATTTAAAGCTGCTCTTAGCAAGGTGTCAGAAGAATTCATGACGCCTTAATGAAAAATCTAGAATAAAATATTTTAGTGAGTTTGGCGCGACTTTATTCTGAAGGAAGAGTTTTCAAGAGTTCTTCTGCATTGAATTTCTCGAAATACTCGTTAGCTTCTAAAGAAAAAAAATCATTTAGCTGATTTTTATTTTCTTCTTTTTCAGGTTCTTTAGCTGCCTTTTTTAGTGGTTGCTTTTTGGATCTTGTTTCAATAGTTAATTTGACTTTTTCCGTTTTCAGCATATTGTCTTCCTCAGGACTTTGTTTTAGCTTGTGTTCAATTTCCTTTTCTATTGATAGCTCCTTCTCTTTTTTCTCAATACTTTGATTAGGTATTGAGTTTTCTGATTTATTAATACCCTTATTCACTTTTGTATATTCCTTTTTAATCCTTGGCTTATTTTTGTTTGAAGGCAGAATGACCTCTGTATTTTTTGTGATTAACAGAGATCGCTTAGTAAAATTGTAACCAAGACTTACCAGACAACCTATTAGCAATGGTGTAATCCAAAATTCAGAGATTTTTTGGAGTTGTTTGTTTTTTTTTATTCCTCGATATGATTTTTTGCTTAGATTCCCTTGAATGTAGTTTCGATAATGAGTATTTTTATTTGATTTCATAAACTACAGTTATAAAATTTTTTTTAATTTATAGTAAGTCAATTCCTAAGATCCTTTAATAGAAGCTATTTGATGGCTAAGGTGATCTTATTGCATTGGCTCACTTCAGCCTGAGCTTCTATCGCTTTAAAGCATAATCAGACTCTTACAGGAGAAGACCCAGCCTTGGAAACAATAGAAACCGATGTTGTCATAGTTGGAGGAGGGCCTGCAGGCTGTACCTGTGCTCTTTATACATCTAGAGCTGATTTAAAGACAGTCATTCTTGACAAGAATCCTGCAGTTGGTGCTTTGGCAATTACTCATCAGATAGCCAATTATCCTGGGGTTTCATCAGAAATGAGTGGAGAGGCTCTTTTGGATTTAATGCGTGAGCAGGCAATTCAATATGGAACGGATTACAGGAGAGCCCAGGTTTTTGGTGTTGACGTTAGCGGTGATTGGAAGACGGTTTATACGCCAGAAGGGACTTTTAAAGGTAAATCACTGGTTCTTGCAAGTGGAGCCATGGGAAGGCCTGCATCTTTTAAGGGTGAAGCTGACTTTTTAGGAAGAGGAGTTAGTTATTGTGCAACCTGTGATGGCGCTTTTTATAGAGATAGAGAGGTGGCAGTCATAGGAGTAAATAAAGAAGCTATAGAAGAAGCCCAAGTTTTAACTAAGTTTGCATCTACTGTTCATTGGATTACATCGAATGACCCTAAAGAAGAAGATTTGCAGGCTCAAGCACTCTTGTCTAGGAAAAATGTTAAGCATTGGAGTAAGACACGCTTGATGTTAATAGAGGGAAATGAAGCTGGAGTGACTGGAATTCAAGTTAAAAATAGAGCTTCTGAAGAACATCAAACTTTAAAATTAGAAGGTGTTTTTGTTTATATGAGTGGTTCTAAGCCCATCACTGATTTTCTTGGTGAGCAAGTTGCATTAAATGATGATGGAGGTGTTGTAGTAGATGATTTTATGGCAACAACTTCTGAGGGGGTTTGGGCGATAGGTGATATTAGAAATACACCTTTTAAGCAAGCTGTTGTTGCAGCATCAGATGGTTGTATTGCTGCTATGGCTATCGATAGATTTTTAAATAGTAGAAAATCTATAAGAGTTGATTGGGTTCACTCTTAATTAGAAAAGGTTTTACTTTTAGTTGAAATATAAATTTTAATTATCTAGTTAGACGCTTAAGATTTAACCAGATCTTACAGAGGTGTTGCTTCAGATAAGTAAGCTACACCACCATAATAATTAAGAATAGACCTTATATTCTCTCTGATTTTATCAATTACTTCTTGGTCACAAAAAACAATTACATGAGCATTTGATCCAAATCCAGTAAATTCCATGTCCTCTGTTACTACTCTTTCTGGGCCTCGCCCAGTTGCATGTTTCATGACTGTATATCCAGGCGCATTTGCTTTTTCAAGAGCAGCTAGCACCTCTTCTAATTCTCTTTCACTGAAGATTAGGTCTAGTCTTTTCATTTACTTAAATACCTGCTGGGATTAGCTTGTTAACTAAAGTCATATACATTGGTATTCCAATAACAATATTAAAAGGAAAAGTTAAGCCAAGCGTAGTTGAGATGTAGTAACTTGATTTTGCTTCAGGAACTGTCATACGCATTGCAGTTGGAACAGCTAGATAAGAAGCACTTGCGCATAGAACTACAAAAAGAAGAGCATTACCAGGACCTAGAGATAAAGATTTGGCAATAAATACACCAATAATTGCATTAAAAATTGGCATTAGAACCGCAAAGGCAATTAAAAAGGATCCTGCTTTTTTAAGCCTTGGAAGTCTTTGAGCCGCGACTATTCCCATATCTAGTAAAAAGAAACATTCAGCTCCGTAAAATAATTTTCCAGTAAAAGGTTGCATCTTCTCCACTCCGGCTGGATTGTTTCCAGCTGTTAGGAATCCGATTAAAAGACTGCCTAGGAGCAAATAAACTGATCCGTTCAGCATCGATTCATGCAAGATAGAACCTATCTTCATTGATTTTGCATTAGGCCTTTTTGTTGTAGCTCCAATCTTTACTAAAAGAAGACCAACAACAATTGCAGGCGATTCCATCAGAGCTAATGCTGCAACCATAAACCCATCAAAATGAATATTTTGACTTTCGAGAAAACTCTCTGCAGTAATAAATGTAACTGCACTAATGGAACCGTAAGCAGCTGCTATTGCAGCTGAATTAAATACATCGAATTTGACTCTTAATATTAAAAAGCAAATAATAGGTATTAGAAGAGACATCAATATTGCAGCGCTGACCGTAGGCAGGACTTGTCCTCCTAAACCACTCTTTTGAAGCTCTACTCCTCCTTTGAACCCTATTGCTAATAGAAGATAAAGAGAAAATAGTTTTGGTAAAGGAGCAGGTATTTCTAAGTCAGAGCGAAGCGCTACTGCGATTGTGCCAAGAAAGAAAAATAAAATTGGCGGTGATAATACATTTTGCAGTATTAAGTTTGCTTCCATGGATTGAATAGTTTTTATATGTAGTTAAATAATCTAATTTTCACTTAAGTTTTTAATTCATTAATGGCTGCTTCTAACGCATCTTTTCTTGTGCCTATTACTTGAACACCAAATTTAGAAAGTCTTTCTTTAACTCTTCCACTCGCCCCTGCAACAAAAGCTTTTCTTGAATTTATTTTCGCTTCTTGCACCATGTCTTCTATTGCGAGAGTTGCTGTAACGCCTAGTCTTGGTACATCAGTAATATCCAAAATTAACACTTTGTAGTTTCTTACAAGTACCATTCGTTCTGTTATACCTTTAGCAGCACCAAAACTTAATGGTCCGCGAAGTCTAAATAGCATTACTTCACCAGAACAGCGATCCAAGAGAGCTTGTTCATCCGAAGGTAATGGTGGCTCATCTACAGAACTATTGTCTGCAATATCTATTGGATTATCTGCATCCATTCCTTCTAATTGGGTTTGAGTAATTGAATCAATAGTCAGCATATTTGCGATGAAAACTCCCACTAGAACTGCCCAAATTAAATCCCAAAAAACAGTCATTAATAAAACCCCATACATTACAGCTGCTGTTTTTAGTGAAAGACGATGTGCTCTTAAAAGAAAGCCCCAGTCAATAATGTCTAAGCCTACTTTTATAAGAATTCCTGCAAGAAGAGCTGTAGGGATTTGCTCTGCAAGAGGCCCTGCTCCTACTAAGACAATTAATAGAACTATTGAGTGAACCATTCCTGATAAAGGAGTTGCTCCACCGGATTTCACATTTATTACTGTCCTCATTGTTGCGCCTGCACCAGGAAGACCTGAAAAAAGTCCAGCCACAGCATTACCTATACCTTGACCTATTAATTCTCTGTCTGAGTTATGACGAGTTTGAGAAATATTATCTGCAACTAAAGAAGTTAATAAAGAATCAATGGCTCCTAACACTGCAAGCACTAATCCTGCTTTGAAAATTATTGGCAAATATTGAGTAAAGCTTGGAATACTTAATGAAGGTACTCCTCTTGGGATTGTACCTATTCGATCCAGTGCTGTTTCTCCAAATAGAAAAATTGAAATAGGAGTAACTATTAATAAAGCTAGTAGTGGAGAAGGAACCCATTGACTGATTTTCCTTGGTGTTAGAAAAACTATTCCAAGAGTCATTACTGCAACACCTATAGCTGCTCCATTGGGTTCAAAGTTAGTAAATACTGTTTTGAGAGATTCAATTACGCCGCCTCTAGTACTAATTCCAAGTAATGGTCCAATTTGAAGGGCAATAATGATTACGCCAATCCCAGACATAAATCCTGAGACAACTGAATAAGGAACTAGCGTTATGTATTTACCTAGACGCAATATTCCAAATAAAATCTGAAATAAGCCGCCAATAACAACTGCGGCCATAACTAAAGGTAAAATCTGTTCGGCTGAAAGATCTCTAGGGACTCCAACTGCTGCAAGGCTGGCTACTACGCCAGCGACTGTGACGCTCATAGGGCCAGTAGGACCACTGACTTGAGCTGGAGTGCCGCCAAACAAGGCAGCAAGGAATCCAACAACAACTGCCCCATATAGCCCATATATTGCTCCTCCAGGTCCTAGCGCTGCATTACCAAAAGCCAGTGCAAGAGGCAATGCAACTACTGCAGCGGTAAGACCGCCTAAAATGTCACCTCTTATGTTTTTTAGATGAAAGCCATGAATAATCGACACTGAAGCTCTCCGAATGCCTAATAACTCTTAATAGCCTATATCTTAAAGGTGTAATTCGTTCGGGCTTCCCTCCATTAAATTTGCCCCAAGTTGCAATTTTAATTGGGAGGATGTGATGTTATGAAGCAGTAGAAGTAAGGTCTTAAATGGCTTCTGATGGATTTAAAGATTACTACAAAATCCTTGGAGTGGAGCGTGATGCTGGAGAAGCGGATATTAAGCGAGCATATAGAGCACTTGCACGTACTTTGCATCCAGATGTAAATCCAAGTGATTCCACTGCAGAAGTAAAGTTTAAGGAGATTAATGAGGCATATGAGGTCTTATCTGATCCAGAGAAAAGGGCTAAATATGAACAATATGGAAAATATTGGAATCAAGTAGGAGGAATTGGCCAGGATTCTAATTTTACTTCTGGTTTTAATAGAGACTTTGGAAATTACGGTAACTTCGATGATTTTATTAATGAGCTTTTAGGGCGTTTCGGAGGGGTAAGTACTAATACTTATTCAAGTTCTAATGGCTTTGCTGGGGCTAACACTTCTAAAAAGCCTATAAACTTAGACGCTGAGGTGAATTTATCAATTAGTTTTTTGGAGGCATTTCATGGTACTCAAAGAACGCTCTCAGTAAATAATGAGCGTTTTCAAATTCAAATTCCAAAGGGAGTAAAAACAGGGTTGCGTCTTAGAGTTAAGGGAAAAGGTAATATTCAGCCTGGCATAGGAAGAAGAGGAGACTTGTTTTTAAAAGTAGATATCCAGCCTCATTTTATATGGAAATTAGATGGAGATAATCTTCGTGGGGAATTACCAGTAACATTTGACGAAATTGCTTTAGGTACAACAGTTAAAATACAAATACCTGATGGAGAGACTGAAATAAATATTCCATCTGGAATTTTACCTGGTCAAAATTTGCGTTTAAAAGGCAAAGGATGGCCTTCTAAGGGAAGTCGAGGAGACTTAATTCTTACTCTTAAAGTAAAATTTCCTCCTAATTGGTCATCTAATGAGCTTGAACTTATTCACAAATTGCAAAAATTTAGAAGCTTTGATCCTAGAAAAGAGTGGAATGAATCCTCACAGTCTTAGCTTGACTATACGATCATCATTATTTTTTTAATTGGTCCTTATGGATCTTACTTATCGTCCACGTCGTCTTCGTCGCTCTCATGCTTTAAGAAGCATGGTAAGAGAGAACAGTTTGAGTCCTGCTGATTTCATTTATCCGTTGTTTGTTCATGAAGCAAATGATGTTCAACAAATCGGGGCTATGCCTGGTTCGTATAGATGGCCTTTGGAAGCTTTAATAAAAGAAGTGGAAAGAGCATGGAGCCTAGGCATTAGATGCGTAGTCTTATTTCCAAAAGTTGATGAATCTTTAAAAACTGAAGATGGAGCAGAGTGCTTTAACGAAAAAGGACTTATTCCAAGGGCTATTGAACTATTAAAAAAAGAATTGCCTGAGATGACAATAATGACTGATGTTGCTTTGGACCCGTATTCCATCGATGGCCATGATGGGATTGTTAGTCCTGAAGGTATTGTCCTAAATGATGAGACTATTGAGTTTTTGTGTAGACAGGCTATTGTTCAAGCTCAAGCTGGAGCTGATTTAATTGGTCCCAGTGACATGATGGATGGACGTGTAGGTGCAATTCGCGAAGCTCTTGATGATGAAGGATTTGAACAGGTAGGAATAATTAGTTATACCGCTAAATATGCTTCTGCGTATTATGGACCTTTTCGCGAAGCTCTTGATTCCGCTCCTAGATCTATTAGCGAGAAGCCAATTCCCAAAGATAAAAGTACTTATCAAATGGATTCTGCTAATGCTAGAGAAGCAATCATAGAGGCCCAGCTTGATGAGCAAGAAGGTGCCGATATACTTATGGTCAAACCTGGCTTGGCTTATTTAGATATTATCCATCGGCTCAGAGAAGAGTCTGAATTACCTATTGCCGCATATAACGTTAGTGGTGAATATTCCATGGTTAAAGCAGCTGCAGAGAAGGGTTGGATAGATGAAAAATCGGTAGTATTAGAAACATTATTGAGTTTTAAAAGGGCCGGTTCGGATTTAATTTTGACCTATCACGCGTGTGATGCAGCGGAATGGTTAAAACAAGAATGAAGTATTTGTTTTAAAATTGATAAATAACCTTTTCTCTCAAGCTTCTATCATTTTCGCGAATGGTTCCAACATCTTTAAAAAAAAGATCTACTTTTGTTAAAAGGCTTGGGCATATAGCCATACGGGTTAAGGACGTCGATCGTGCGAAATCTTTTTATATAAAATTAGGTATGCGATTAATTTGGGATGATCAAGATTGGTGCTATTTGGAAGCTGGACCTACTAATGATGGCCTTGCATTGTTAGGTCCTGGCTATAAAGCTGCTGGACCTCATTTTGCCTTTCATTTTACAGACCGAAAAGAGGTTGAGCTCTTGCATTCTGAATTAAGTGAATCCGGTGTCTCAGTAGGTTCTTTACATGATCACCGAGATGGAACAGCCTCATTTTATTTAAAAGATCCAGAGGGTAATTGGTTGGAAATGCTTTATGAGCCTCCTGAGGGGATACCAACTAATCAAAAAGAGGTTTAATAGTTTTTTGAATGAGCAATTAAAAAATATTTCGCATAACTCGATCGGAGAGGCGTTTCATGAAAGCTTGGAGTTATTGGAATGGCCAAGGCTATGTGCTCATTTGGCTACTTTTGCAAGTACTCCTCAAGGTGAAATTCAATGTAAAAATTTATTGATACCTCAGCATGTCTCTATAACTCGTCGTTATTTAGATGAGACTTTAGAAATAGGTGCTTTAGATGAATTAATTGAGGGTGGCATTAGCTTTTATGGAATTTATGACTTAAATAACATTCTTAGGATATGTGAAAAGGGAGGTGTTGTCTCAGGTGAAGACTTACTTAAAGTTGCTTCAACTTTAAGAGCTACTCGACAGTTGAGACGACAAATAGATGATCCAGAAGTAAGACCATCACTTTCATTATTACTAGAAAATTTGTCAACATTACCTGAATTAGAAAAACTTCTTCAATTTGGATTAGAAGAAGGTGGAAGAGTCGCTGATAGAGCTAGTCAGAAATTGACGATGACCCGTCGTCAATTAGAAGACCTTCGTAAAGAACGAAAAGAAAAATTGCTGGATCTTTTAAGAAAGAATAATTCTATTATTCAAGACACTATTATTTCTGAAAGATTTGGCCGCCCCGTATTGGCTTTGAAACTAGGAGCCACTGATCAAATTGCTGGCATCATTCATGACACATCTTCTTCAGGTAATACTATTTTTGTTGAACCTCAAAGTGTTATCTCATTAGGTAATCGAATCTCGCAAGTTGAGTCAGTTGCTTTTCAAGAAGAACAACGTTTATTAGCTTTATGGAGTAAAGAAGTTGGTAAGAATTTTTTAAAATTGGATTATTTGTCTGGTGTGATATTGAAGTTGGATCTTGCTTTATCAAGAGCTCGTTATGGAAGTTGGTTAGGAGGGGTTCCCCCCTCTATCAAGGATGATCAAGATAATTCTTTTTCTATTCAAAATTTTCGTCACCCTCTATTGCTTTGGCAGCAGGTATATGAAGGAGGAGATAAAGTTGTTCCCATAAGTTTCGAAATAGATTCAACCTTACGAGTTGTTGCTATTACCGGTCCCAATACTGGTGGGAAGACAGCAGCCTTAAAAAGCTTTGGATTAGCAATACTCATGACAAGGTTTGGATTGTTATTGCCATGCATCGGAACTCCTTCTATTCCATGGTGCAATCAAGTTTTAGCTGATATCGGAGACGAACAATCTCTTCAGCAAAATCTTTCAACTTTTAGTGGACATTTAGTAAGAATATCAAAAATTCTAGATGACATAGCTACCCTACCTGGACCGGCAATTGTTTTACTCGACGAGATTGGAGCTGGTACTGATCCAACTGAGGGAACGTCTATAGCTATAGCTCTATTAAAGGTTTTAGCAGACAGAGCACGACTCACAATTGCCACTACTCATTTTGGAGAGCTTAAGGCACTAAAATATAATGATCCTCGCTTTGAAAATGCATCTGTTGCATTTGATAGTGAAACGACTCAACCAACCTATAACTTGCAGTGGGGTATACCGGGTAGAAGCAATGCGTTGGCTATTGCCTCACGACTAGGCTTAGACCAATTGGTAATTGATAATGCGCAAAAACTTATTGGTAGTAAAGGTATAAATGACGTAAATGAAGTAATCAAAGGACTTGAAAAAGAGCGAGAACGTCAACAAGTTGCAGCCGAGGATGCAGCTAGATTATTAGCTCGCACAGAATTGTTACATGAGGAGTTGCTAGGTAATTGGAAAAAACAGCAGAAAAAATCTGATGACTTTCAAGAGCGTGGCCGACATAAATTAGAGATGTCTATTCGTGAGGGACAGAAGGAAGTACGGCAACTAATTCATCGATTGAGAGATGCTGGTGCTAATGGTGAGATTGCAAGGACAACTGGTAAGCGATTACGCGAGTTGCAAAGCAAAAACCATCCGAAGCATATGAAAAAAAATGTTCAGATATGGTTTCCTAAAAAAGGTGATCGAGTTAGATTAATCGCCTTGGGTAAGGCAGGTGAAATTATTCATATATCTGATGATGGATTGCAATTAACAGTTATTTGTGGTGTCTTTCGGAGTACCGTAGATCTTTCTGATGTTGAAAGTATTGATGGATTAAAACCGACAATTCCTAAACCAGAGGTTCACTTAAAAATAAAATCTTCAGCTAGGAAGGGGGCAGTATTACGAAATAAGCAGAATACTTTGGATGTTCGAGGTTTACGTGTTCATGAAGCTGAGGCTGTTATTGATGAGAAAATACGTAATGTGGATGGCCCTATTTGGATCATTCATGGAATAGGTACCGGTAAATTGAAAAGAGGATTAAGAGTTTGGTTGGAAACACTTTCTTACGTAGAGAGAGTGGAAGATGCCTCTCAATCTGAAGGAGGAGCAGGATGTAGTGTTATTTGGTTGCGTTGAAAAAATTATTGCTTAATTGTCTCTTGCGAGGAGATATATTTTTTATAATCTACTTATTTCTTTGATTAGAATCAAATGCAGTTCATAGATCAGGCGAGAATAACAGTTAAAGCAGGTCGAGGCGGAGATGGAATTGTCGCCTTCCGTAGAGAGAAATATGTCCCAGCTGGAGGCCCGTCTGGAGGTGATGGTGGTAATGGGGGGAAAATTATCTTTCAGGCTGATTCTAATCTTCAGACCTTATTGGATTTTAAATATAAGCAACTTTTTTTGGCTGAAGATGGAAAACGAGGAGGCCCTAATAAGCGTTCTGGAGCTGCCGGGAAAGATGTAGTTCTTCGTGTCCCTCCAGGAACAGAAGTAAGAGATTTCACCTCAGGAATAATTTTTGGAGACTTAACTAAAGATGGGGAGAATTTAGTAGTTGCTTATGGAGGAAGTGGAGGTGCTGGGAATGCACGATATTTAAGTAACCGTAACCGTGCTCCGGAAAAATGCACTGAAGGCAAGGATGGAGAAGAATGGTTATTACAACTTGAATTAAAATTACTCGCGGAAGTGGGAATTATTGGAGTACCTAATTCAGGAAAAAGTACATTAATCTCCTCAATTTCTGCGGCCCGACCTAAGGTTGCAGACTATCCCTTTACTACATTGATTCCTAATCTTGGCGTAGTAAGAAGACCAAGTGGTGATGGAACATTATTTGCAGATATTCCTGGCTTGATTTCAGGAGCTGCTACTGGTGCTGGATTGGGACACGATTTTTTGAGACATATACAAAGAACGAAGTTGTTGATTCATTTAGTTGATGCAGCTTCTCTCGACCCGCTTGAAGATATTCGTGTCATTGAAAAAGAGCTGGCAGATTATGGTCACGAATTAATGAAGCGTCCAAGAATATTGGTATTGAGTAAAAAGGAATTAATAGATCCAATTTCCCAAAAAGAATTGCTGGATAAAGTTTTCTTAGCAACTCAACATCAAGCTATTTACATTTCTGCTCTATTGAAAGATGGACTAGATGATTTATTGAATCTTGTTTGGCATGAACTAGATAAATAAGATTTTGTGCCGATTATGTTTAAAGGTTTGAAAATTGACTTGTCTAATTCTTAATTATTGGTCATAAATAGAAAGGCATTATTTAGATTATGAATTTCTATTCTTGTTTTGATGGGAATGGCCAAGTGATAGCAAGATGTCAAACAGATCAAGAAATTGAGGTTCTAAAAAGGATGGGAAGACCTATCGCGGAAGTTCGTCAAATGAAAAACGAAGAAGCAGTTGTCTGCTCTTTGACTAGCAGTCCTTCAGATTTCAACATGGATTATGGATAAAAGTTATATTGAAATTAAAACAATAAAAAAAGCGGTTGGTTAACCGCTTTTTTTATTGTTATTCAGTCGTCATATACCAAGCATTCCGGCTCATCTGGATTTGCATCACAAAACAGTTCTAGGGCATTTGGATCATGATGATCACCAGCCTCGATCTCTTCTTTATGGTGCTCCTTATACTCTTCAAGAGAGTGAAGCTCTTCAGTTAGATGTCTTACTTTTGGGGTATCCCCTGCTTCTTTAGCGGATTGGATCTCAGATTGATCCTTAAGAATGTGTTCCTCGATAGATTTCATGGAGTCTTGGGTTTAGCCAGAGCTTAATCTCTCTTATAATAATTAGCTTGAGCAGATATGTGATTTGTGTAAAGGTTTTTTGGTTGGGTTTACAACACTTTGGATAGAGAATGTATCCCTAGTTACCAGTCGATATAGATAATAATTAGATAGTCGTAGTTAATTCTTATTTATTTATTTTGGAATTAGAGGCTTTTTGTTTCTTTAAGTATTCAAAAACACTTTTGTCTCCAATGTCAACAGAAGGGTCCGAGCCAAGTTTACGTATTGCTAATAACAGTAAAAGTATTGAAGATGTTAGAAGCATACCCATTATGATTCTCCCACTCAGAATGTGAGCTATATGAGAAATTAAAGTGATAGGTAATAGAAAAGTTAAACCAATTGCCTCTGGCTTTCTAAAACAAAAAAATTCTTTAAAGCCTAAACCAGTTAATGATATAAAAAATGGACCAATTGCAATTGTTAGTAGTGGATTTAAAGATAACTCTGAAAGAAGATTATTTCCTCCATAATTGAATAACAAGGCAAGTATTCCAATGCAACCAATAATCCATGAGAGTTGAAGTAATTGATGCAGAATCTTTATATATATATGAATCCACTTAAGACATGATCCTAGTCCTAATGTCATAGGGATTAACCATAACCATGCATAAGAAGGACCAAGTAAAATCCATTGAGATATTCCTAAAAAATACCCTAAACCGCAAATTAACAATGAGACTCTATAGAGCTTGACTTCATTTTTATCTTGAGCATTAATGGTATAAGGACCATAAAATCCAAGGAATTCATCTTTTAACTGGTCTTTCATAGAATTAATTTTGTGGTCCTTTCACAATTTCTTTTATATCTAATCCTTTAGGAATTATATTACTCGGCCTTAGAGGGAATAATGCGCCGAAATAGTCTTGTCTCCAACCTCTGGAATCACAAGTTTCGGCAATATTAGACATTTCGAAAAATCGTTTTCTCCATTTGCAAATATTAGGGAAAATCCATAAAGCCTTTCCACTGCATATAAATAGAGGCTCATAAACTATTTCCCATCTTATCAAAGTTGGAAATAATCTTATGTCAGCAAGAGTAAGAGTCTCTCCGCATATCCAAGGACCATATTGAGATAAATGTTTTTCTAGTTTTTCGAGGACATTAAAAAGATTATTAGATGCTTTTTCATAAGCTTTTTGATTACGTGCAAACCCACAGCGGTATACACCATCATTTACAAATAACTGAAATATCTTTGACCATTCATGTATTTCATTTTGAAGATGAACTGGAGCAAGATTTTGTGATTCTTCTTGAGTTGGCCAGCTATTAAGAACTTCTACTAATTGTGCGCTTTCATTACCAAGTAATCTTGGCTTTTGATTTGCTTCTATTCCTGGATCGATTAGAGCAGGAACAGTTGCTCTATGGGAAGGAGGCGTTTGACAGAGTCTATAAAGATCTATAAGAGATTTGCAGCCTAATAATGATGGTTCAAGATCCCATAACCCTTTTTCAAGATTTGGCCTGGCTAAAAAAATATCAAGCTTATTATCTATTTTCCTAATTTTATAAACTAACCATGTTCTATGAGCCCAAGGACAGCTTCTTCCAATTATAAGTTTTAGAGAACTTTCATTTGGCCTATGAAGAAGATCTTTCGCAGAAGGAGCAATGGCATTTAATTTTTGACTGATTGGTCTTAAATAATTTCCATCTATATCACTAGGTGCTAATCCATTCATCAATTGATTCCATTGCCAGTGCCAACCTTTTTTTGCAGTAGCAACAATAAGTGGGGGTATTGGCATGAATTCAGGCTATTTTCAAAACTAATAATTTATTGAGAGATAAAATGTCAGGAGTTCAAGTGCTTTTGGTTGCAGGAACTCATGGGAATGAGATTAATGCGCCATGGCTATTTGATCAGTGGGATCAAAATGATGATTTAATACAAACGAGCGGAGTAAATGTCTTAAGAGTAATAGGAAATCCAGCTTCTAGAGAGAAATGTACACGTTATTTAGATAGAGATTTAAATCGAAGTTTTTCCAGTGAATTAATCGAATCAGATTATGCAGGTGATCGAGAGAGTCAAAGAGCGAAGGAATTACTTAACTTATATGGGACTCTTGGAGAAAATCCATGTCAAATAGCGCTTGACTTTCATAGCACTACTTCTTCAATGGGATCTTGCTTGGTTATTTATGGACGTCGTCCAGAAGATCTTGCACTAGCTTCTTTGATCCAGTTCCGATTGGGATTACCAATATATTTACATGAAGGAGATAAATGTCAAAATGGATTTCTTGTTGAGAGATGGCCTTGTGGATTGGTAATAGAAATTGGCCCAGTAGCCCAAGCTCTATTACATACAAGAATTGTTTTACAAATAAAATTAATTTTGGAAGTTTTCCTTGAAGAGATTTCCAAAATTAGAAGTGATGAAAATAGTTTCCCAGAAGAAATTATTATTCACAGGCATTTGAGAAATCTTGATTTTCCTAGAGATTTACAAGGATCTCCAAATTATTTTATTCATAATCAGATTCAAGATAAAGATTGGCAACCTATTCAATTTGGAGATCCTTTGTTTCAGAGTCTAGATAATCAAATAGTTCGGGCTTCTAAGGAAAATTCTTATACGCCAGTATTTATTAACGAGGCAGCTTATTTAGAAAAAAATATAGCTATGGGATTAACCAGTAAAGAAACTTGGAGATTAGAAGAACAGTGGAAATTTGCCTTGCGAGATTTAATTATTAATTAACCACAGGCCCAAATGCTCTGTTCTTTTGTACAAGGAAGGTCAGTTTTACTACCATCTGACCAATAAATTCTAATTCTGTCGTCTTTGGAGTCAAATCTAAAAGTTATTGACTTTATAGACTTTGAAAGAGACTTTATTTTCTGTATGTCATTAATATTTTTTTTAATTTGAACATGCTCTTCAAGTTGAGACAATTGAACTTTAATTTGATTTAGTTCAGATTCTAAATATGGATAAGTCTCTACAGTTAATTCATCCCCTGCGGGAGGCCTATTTTTTTGACAGCTAGATATTAAAAAACAACTAATAAGCAGTATAAAAGGTTTTAAAAAAAAATTATTTAGATTTTTAGCTGAAAATTTGCTCAAATCAATTTAAATAAGTTTTTTAATTATAAATTAGCAACCTTTCACTCCAATAAACAGTAGCCCCTTCCTCCTCTAGTTCTATTCTCCGATGCCTAGCTAAGGCTAGAGGAACCTTTTCTTCAAGATGACAGCCGTTTTTTAACCACTTGATTAATACCAATTTCTTGCTCTAACCGATTACAGGGCAAAATCTTAAGACTTTATAATGCCAATTTTGTATTTTCTTCATACATTGTCCTTCATTCTTGCCACAAAAAGGATTTTTATCATTTAAAGTCTCCCTGGCAGGTGTATGCCTGCTCTTATTTACTCCCTTAATTAGGGATACTCATTTCGTCCTCATGACCACCATTAGGCAGCAGCGTTCTTCGCTGCTCAAAGGCTGGCCACAGTTTTGCGAGTGGGTCACTTCAACTGACAACCGTATTTATATCGGTTGGTTCGGTGTATTGATGATTCCTTGCTTAGCTGCCGCAGCTATTTGTTTTACTGTTGCTTTTATTGCAGCGCCACCAGTTGATATTGACGGTATCCGTGAGCCAGTTGCAGGATCTTTCCTCTATGGCAACAACATCATTTCTGGAGCTGTAGTTCCTTCAAGTAACGCTATTGGTCTTCACTTCTACCCAATCTGGGAAGCAGCAAACGTTGATGAGTGGCTATATAACGGCGGTCCTTACCAGCTAGTTATTTTCCACTTCCTCATTGGTATCTGCGGCTGGATGGGTCGTCAGTGGGAGCTTTCATACCGTTTAGGTATGCGTCCTTGGATCTGTGTTGCTTACTCTGCACCAGTTTCAGCTGCTTTTGCTGTTTTCCTTGTATATCCATTTGGTCAGGGTTCATTCTCTGATGGAATGCCATTAGGAATTTCTGGAACATTCAACTTCATGTTTGTTTTCCAGGCTGAGCACAACATTCTTATGCACCCATTCCATATGGCTGGTGTTGCTGGAATGTTTGGAGGAGCTCTTTTCTCTGCAATGCACGGTTCTTTGGTGACTTCTTCACTAATCCGTGAAACAACTGAGACTGAGTCTTTAAATTATGGTTATAAGTTTGGACAAGAGGAAGAGACTTACAACATTGTTGCCGCTCATGGTTACTTTGGTCGTTTGATTTTCCAATATGCCAGCTTCAACAATAGCCGTAGCCTTCACTTCTTCTTGGCTTCATGGCCTGTTATTTGCGTTTGGTTGACTTCAATGGGCATTTGCACCATGGCTTTCAACTTGAATGGATTTAACTTCAACCAGTCAGTTGTAGATGCAAATGGCGTGGTTGTTCCTACTTGGGGTGATGTACTTAACCGTGCAAACCTAGGTATGGAAGTAATGCATGAGCGTAATGCTCATAACTTCCCACTAGACCTTGCTTCTGCTGAAACAACTTCAGTTGCACTTGTAGCTCCTTCCATTGGTTGAGCTTAAGGTTTAGTTGTTTTTTTAAAAAGCCTCCTATTATTAGGGGGCTTTTTATTTTTTTATTTAATTATTTGTAGAAAATATTTTCTCTCTGCATTTTTTTTTAGATAACTTTAATTATGGGAAGTTGTTTTGGGATTTTATTTCGAATATGTACCTTTGGAGAATCTCATGGAGGTGCAGTTGGAGTCATATTAGAAGGTTGTCCTCCTTGTTTGGAAGTAGATATAGAAAATATCCAATTTGAATTGGCAAGAAGAAGACCTGGGCAAAGTCAAATTACTACCCCAAGAAAAGAGACTGATCAGATAGAAATCCTTAGTGGTCTTGATGGAAATAAAACTCTTGGTACGCCTATAGCTATGGTTGTAAGAAATAAAGATCAGAGGCCTGGCGATTATGCTGAGATGAGAAAGGTTTTTAGACCTTCACATGCTGATGGAACTTATCAAGTAAAATATGGAATTCAGGCTTCAAGTGGGGGTGGAAGGGCTTCTGCTAGAGAGACGATTGGGAGAGTCGCAGCAGGAGCTATTGCAAAGCAATTACTTTTTAAAGAATCTAATACAGAAGTTTTAGCATGGGTTAAACGCATACATGATATAGAAGCTGATATTAATCAAAGCAGTGTGAAAATAGAAGATGTTGAATCAAATATAGTGCGATGTCCAGATTCGAATATTGCTGCATTAATGATTAATAGAATTCAGGAAATAAGTAGGGAAGGAGACTCTTGTGGAGGAGTTATTGAGTGTGTTGTCAGGAACCCTCCAGTCGGTCTGGGTATGCCAGTTTTTGACAAGTTAGAGGCAGATCTTGCGAAAGGTTTAATGTCTTTGCCTGCTACAAAAGGTTTTGAGATTGGTTCAGGTTTCCAAGGTACTTTGCAAAAAGGTAGTGAACATAATGATGAGTTTATTCCTTCCCAAGATGGTCGACTAAAAACAAGAACAAATAACTCTGGCGGTATTCAAGGTGGCATCAGTAATGGAGAGACAATTGTCATAAGAGTTGGTTTTAAACCAACAGCTACTATTCGGAAAAATCAGAAAACGATTGACTCAGAAGGAAATCAAGTGGATTTAGAGTCCAAAGGTAGGCATGATCCTTGTGTGGTTCCAAGGGCGGTACCAATGGTTGAAGCTATGGTCTCTCTTGTCCTTGCGGATCATTTCTTAAGACAAAGAGGACAGTGTGGTTAAAAGTAAATCTTTAAACTATTGAGAATTGACATTATCTATTTAATATTAAATACATGAACTAAATAGAACTTTTATGGAATTAAAGGGGTAAATAATTTATATTTATTAGTATTTATATATTCGTCTTAAGTTATATATTGACTAGTAAGTCAAGCTCTTTATCTGTTTTTATCTCTCTGCCAATTGCAATTGCACCATGACCAGCAATGAGCCATTTAGAGCATTCTTTAGGATTAATTCCTCCTGCAGCAATGATAAATGGAAGAGGTTTCAGTGAGATATGTAATTTTTGTATATAGTCAATTCCCAAAGTAGAAGCAGGAAAAAGTTTTACTATTCTCCATCCAAATGATTTAGCCCGTTGAATTTCTGTGGGGGAGAAAACTCCTGGAATCAAGAGTTGATTCTTTTGACGAGCTTCTTCTTGTAGATCTTCATCCCAAATTGGACTCATTGAATATGCTAAGCCAACTTCAATAACTGCTTTTAAGGCCTCTCTATTTGTTATAGAGGCCGCACCTAAATAAATATTTGGGAAATTTGCAAGTATTTCTGTTATTAGTAAAGGCCATCCCTCATGAGGAAACCAGCCTATTTCTATATTCTTTATACCTGCATCATTAATCTTTCTTATTTTCTGCAAAAATTTATGCTTTGATTCTTTATCTATTAAAATACTTTCATTTATTCTTAAAACTACTATTATTTTTTGCTCTTTTAAGGCATTAATAAACACCTTTTGCTTTTTAATCCATATGGATTGATTATTGTTGTTAAACGTATTCTGCAATCTTAACTTGGTTTCTTATTAATAGTTCGTGTAACTCTTCTGAATTAACTGTTTCTTGTTCAATCAGCATCTCAGCTAACTCATCAAGAACTACTCGGTTTTCTTTGAGAACTTTATTTGCTCGTTTATATGCAATTTCAACAAGTTCAGATACCTCTGAATCTATTGTTGCAGCAGTGTCTTCTGAGAAATCCCTCTCTGCAGCAATATCTCTGCCAAGAAACATTCCTCCTTGAGATCTCCCTAATGCAATAGGGCCTAGTTTGTCGCTCATCCCAAATTTCATGATCATTTGCCTTGCGACCTGAGCCACTTGTTTGAGGTCATTAGATGCGCCAGTCGTTACTTCATCTTCTCCAAAAATAATTTCTTCTGCTACACGCCCTCCTAAAGCTACAGCCATTTGATTTTGCAAATATGATCTTGAATAAAGTCCTGATTCCATTCTTTCTTCACTAGGTGTGAAAAAGGTTAGCCCGCCAGCTTGTCCTCTTGGAATAATAGATACCTTTTGCACTGGATCGTAATCGGGCATTAATGCGCCCACAACCGCATGGCCAGCTTCATGGTAAGCAACTAGTTTTTTGCGCCTTTCACTCATAACACGATCTTTTTTCTCTGGTCCAGCCATAATCCTTTCGATAGCATTTCCTACTTCCTCATTGCTAACTTCCGTTAGATTTTTTCTTGCAGCAAGAATTGCAGATTCGTTTAAAAGATTTGCTAGGTCTGCTCCAGTAAAGCCTGGTGTTCTTCTTGCGATTTGATCTAGATCAACATTTTTAGCAAGAGTTTTGCCTCTGGCATGTACGTTTAATATTTGTAATCTGCCTTGGTAGTCTGGTCTATCTACAGTTACTTGACGATCAAATCTACCTGGCCGCATTAGAGCTGCATCAAGTACATCAGGTCTATTAGTAGCCGCAATAATGATAATTCCAGTATTACCTTCAAATCCATCCATCTCTGTTAATAGTTGATTTAGAGTTTGCTCTCTCTCATCATTACCTCCTCCAAGTCCTGCTCCTCTTTGCCTACCAACGGCATCTATTTCGTCTATAAATACAATGCATGGCGCATTTTTTTTAGCTTGTTCAAAGAGGTCTCTTACTCTGCTCGCTCCAACTCCAACAAACATTTCTACAAATTCTGATCCTGATATTGAAAAGAAAGGAACTGCCGCTTCTCCTGCAACTGCCTTAGCAAGAAGTGTTTTTCCAGTTCCAGGAGGGCCAACTAACAAAACGCCCTTTGGTATTTTCGCTCCAACTGCCGTAAATCGATCAGGATTTTTTAGAAAGTCCACAACTTCTGCTAATTCAAGCTTGGCTCCTTCAATACCAGCAACATCCCCAAATGTGACTTGGGTGGATGGTTCCATTTGCAATCTGGCTTTACTTTTTCCAAAACTCATGGCTGGGTTGCCACCACCGCCTGATTGAGATCTTCGAAAAAGAAAGAATATACCCCCTAGTAAAATTATGGGAAAAAGCAAGCTAGTTGCGGCTTGCTGTAAGGGTTTTGGTTCAGTTGTCGGTTGAACAGCTATATCTACTTTGTGTTCTTCAAGCAGTCCTATCAGATCTTTATCTGGTGCAAGATTTACTTTTGCTCGACTTCCATCATTTTCGACAACTTGAGCAGTTCCATTGTCTGGAGATATTAAGACTCTACTAACTTGATTCCCTTCGACAGCTTGTAAAAAGTCACTATATCGAAGGGTTTTGGCAGTCTTAGCAGTATCAGATTGGTCGAAGAAAGCACTACCAACAAAAATTACAATAATAACCATTAGTACATAGAGACTAATGTTTCGCCAGCGTTTGTTCAAGGTTCTTTTTCTGTTATGAAAGTAATGTTAATAGGATTTAGTGCTTATTTGGAGTCCCTTAGAACATCCACTACGCTTTTGAATGCAAACCACTCTGGTATCTCTTCGCCAGAACGTAGCATTTGTCTGAATTGAGTTCCACTGAGTTTCTTGATGTGAAGCCCCAGTTGCTTTGCTTTCTCTGCTGTTACATAACCTTCTTCTTCTGTAAAAACTAAATTTAATGAAGGTACGGTTTTCATCTCAAGTTCTTTTGCACATTCTTTTGCAAATTCCTGTGCGTCATAAGCTCCGTAGAAATCTTCACCTGTAAGGCTCGATTTGCAACCAGCCATATCCCTTCCAATGATGAAGTGAGTGCATCCATAGTTTCTTCTGATAATCATATGCTGAAGAGCTTCTCGCGGGCCTGCCATGTGCATTGAATATGGAAGATATGCCCAACGAATACTTGGATTATTAACTTCTTTCGCTAATCGTTCATAAGTTTGAAATCTGACAGGACCTGGTATGTCATCTTGTTGAGTGGGCCCGCAAGTTGGATGAACTAATACAACAGCATTCTCTTTTACATTGTCTGCTTTTAGAGCTCTTGTAAAAAGCTCATAATGTGCTCTGTGTATAGGATTGCGACATTGGAAAGCAACAACATCACTTCCTGATGGAAGTGTTGATCTCACTTCAGAAGGAGTTTTACAAGGGAAAACTCTCTCGGGTAGTTCGATTCCTTGAATTTTGCCTCCTAAGTAGTATTTTTTTCTTTCTGTTGCAATCATTTTGACTGCTGGATGCTCTAGGGAAGTTGTTCCATAACAGAATTTTGCTTCAGTTACTTTGTCCGGAATCCATTTTTCTTCTATATCAATTACAGCAAGATCTTGCCCTTTGTACTTGAGTAATACTCGATCTCCCTTTTGCAGATCTTCTTGATCTGTATCAAGCACTATTGGTAATCCAAACAAATGACCTGATGTCGTTCGGTGCTTTCTTACAACTGACTCATAATCTGCTTTATTCATAAAACCTCTAGCAGGAGAGAAACCTCCAATCACTAGTAATTCGATGTCACAAGCATTGCGGTCTGAGCATTCAAGGGTTTTGTTGGCACTTTGTTTGAGATTCTTGAGCTCGTTGATTGGTGCCATTAAATTAATTAGCTCGTCTCCATATGGAGGGATCAAATCTAATTGATTTGCATAAGAATATTTATTAGGGCTCATTAAAGGTTTTTTGTATCTCGCAAATTCTCCCAGATGATGGTACAAAAAATGAAAAGAAGCTGATTCAGTTAAAAAAAAGGTGGAGTCTTTATGACTCTCACCTTTTTTTGTTGGTATTGGTTTTAAAGCGAAAGAAAGCTATTCCTTAAGCTTTTTTGCCATAGAAGTTACCAGTGATTTTTATATCAGTTGGATCCTTAGAACCAAGATCATTATCAGATGGTTGAACTGCGACGAAGGTTCCGGCAAACTCGTTAGTGTCAGAATCGACAGCTTCGATAGAAAGGGTTATTTCACCCTTGCCAGAAATATCTTTCTTCACATTTTCTCTGGCAAGATCTTCATCATCTCCACCAAGAGCAACTAGACCCTGAGCATATTCAACACCAGTATCTTTGGCGCGACTTTTAGGATCAAGAAAAGCACCAGTCCTATAACTAGGAGTGAAAGTTGTGCCTTTAAATTCAGCTCCTGGGGCTATTGATTTGCCACCATCAGCAACCATATCTTTAACAGAGAAAGCTAATGGAAATTCTTCTCCATCTGGAGCAAGAACTGTAATTAGAGAAAAATCAATACCACCTTTTTCAGTGAATTTGCCACCTGAAAGATCTCCATAAACCTCGTCAATACTGGTATTAAAACGAGGACTGATGATTTTTGCAGGTTGAAACTCAGCTTGTTTACGCTTGCTTGCTGCAGCTTTTACAAAAATTTGGGTTGGCTGTAAGCAAAGGCTTTTGAAGTTTCCATCAGCATTGATGGATCCTGAAGAACCCTCTGGAAGGGTCGTACATTCTCCTGCTTGGCCTGTATTTACAACGTTCCCAAATCGGGCATTACCCCTTTCAGGACCTTTGACAAAGGCTGCAGAAACATCACTTGGGGCAGATATGAAGGCCAGGCAGAAAGCCAGAACCAAGGCTAATAGAGGACGAAATCGCATGGGAGGGAAGCCGTTAAAGGCCAAATGACTGCGGTATAAACCGCCCAATGAATCAGTTGGGAGCTTACAAGGGTAAATGGTCCTTATGGCCAGCCTTTTATAGCTCTCAACAACCCGTAGCTTATTGAAGCCAGAAAAATCGCATATTTTTTTTTGAGATGTCTTGCAGGGCAGGCTTTTTGAGCAATTCTGTTAAGAAATGGAAAGATGTAGTAATTTTTGCTTTGCTACGAATTTTTTGATTTAAACGCTAATAAATGGTCAATTAATTTGTGCGCCAGTTCAAATTTTGATTGAACTTCAAGTTTTATTGACATGTTGTTTGGTCCTAATAAGTAACCACCGTTATTATTTTCACCAAATCCTTCATTTGGTCGATCTATTGGGTTTGCCATTAGCAGATCACAACCTTTATTAACTCTTTTTTCTTCTCCAAGCGCCTTTATATGCTCATCTTGACCAGTTAATGCGGCGAAGCCAAGAATTAATTGGTTTGTTTCTTTTCTGCTGGTCACTTCCTTGAGCAAATCCGGGACAATTTCGAGTTCCTCTGGTAATGATGCAATTAATTCAGCTTTACTCAGTTTGTTTTTGCTAGCTCCTCTTTTCTTCCGTAAATCCGAAACAGCTGCTGTCATTACTATTAAATCTGCAGAAACTTGTCGTTCTCTTAAAGAAACCTGCATTTGATCCGCATTGCTAACGTTAAATGTATTTAATCCTTCTAGTAAAGGTTCTTGAATATTTAGAGCTCCATGAATTAAATCAACCTTGGCTCCTCTAAATCTGGCTGCTTGAGCGATTGAAATTCCCATCCTTCCGCTACTTCTATTAGAGATTTGTCTTGCAGGATCTAAATATTCAATTGTTGCTCCTGCGGTAATTAAGACATTTTTTCCTAATAAGTCTTTCTTAATTAGAAGATTTGCATTTTTTGTAATTAATGCACTCTTTATAGCTAATTGAATAATTTCTACACTTGCCATTCGCCCTTCTCCTATTCGATCGCATGCCAGGATTCCAGAAGAAGGGTTTAATTTAAGTACCTTCGGATAATCATCTAAAGATTTCCAATTCTTTATAACAGAGCTGTTTTGCCACATGCCTGTGTTCATTGCAGCTGCTGCAATGATAGGTTTCTCAGATGCTAAAAGAATGCTTGCCAGCAGCCCCTCGGCAGAGCCATTTACCCATTTGCTTAAAGAGGTAGCACTGAGCGGAGCTATAACAATTATTTCTGCCCATTCGGAGAGAGATATATGTAGAGGCTTTGATTCTTTTGGATCCCATTGATCTTCATCTTGAAAACATCTATTTCTACTTAGTGTTGATAAGGCTATTGGGCTAACAAGCATAGAAGCGCTTTTAGTTACAACACAACGAACTTCTGCTCCAGCTTTAATTAAATTGCTAACAAGCATTGGAGTTTTCGTCGCGGCAATACTTCCAGCGACTCCTACCAGTACTTTTACTCCTTGTAGAGATTGTAGTTCTTCATTATTCATTGATGGATTGCTGCTTTTTAATTCAAATGGATAAAAAGTTAATAGCTTGAAGTCATTATTAGTTTCATATTTATTTTATCCCTTCGACGCTAAAATAATCTTAATCATAATTACTTGAGGCTAAAGGTCTTTGAATAAAAAAGAAAAGAGATCAATTAATGAATCAAAAACAGAACATCTGTTTAGATAATTGAGTTATGTTCTCCAAAAATTTATGGAAATTAACCAAAAATAATTTTAAAGCATCCTTGACCAATCTTTTTCTTTATTTAATTCTTTATCTTTATTGATATGACAAAGAAACTTCAACCTACAAATTTACATAAGACCTTTTGGATGGCCCTCGAAAGACTAAGTGATTGGGGGCGAAATCCATGGAGACGATATTCATTATACTTGATTATTTTTCTTTCAGGATTCTTTCTAGGATCTTCATTGGGAATGATTAATGGAACCTTGGCATTAATGGATCCGGTAGGTGCTTTTATAGTAGTTATAATTATTGAGATAATGGTTAGGCTAAGAAGACAGTTTGACTCTAAAAGAAAGTCTTTAATTATTTTAAATATGATGGATATGTTGAGAATGGGATTGATATATGGACTATTTATGGAAGGGTTTAAGCTTTTATAGAAAGCAGGACTAAAATACTTTTTTACTACTCCGTTAACTTTCTGTTTGTAAGTAAGTAAAGCAGCGCCATCCTTATGGGAATTCCATTTCTAACTTGCTGGTTAATCAAACTTATTGAATTATCTTGAATAACTTCACTACTAATCTCGATCCCTCGATTTACTGGACCAGGATGCATTACAGGTATTTTTCTTCGGCAATATTTAAGATTCTCATGAGTTATCCCATAGTCAAAATAATATCTATTTATATCTGTAATAAGACTTTTTTTCATCCTCTCCTTCTGGAGCCTTAATGTCATTACTGCATCCACATCTTTTAAACAATCTTTTAAAGATCTTTCAATAGAAATATTGCCTCGTTTATTAATTGGGTCTTTTTTTATTCCGGGTGGTGGAGAATCTATAAATTGTACGAAATCATCTGGTAATAGATTTTGAGGACCACATAAAATGACATTTGCTTCACATGCAGTTAGTGCCCACAAGTTTGAACGGGCCACTCGCGAATGAAGGATGTCCCCTACGATTGCTATATTTTTGCCTGAAAGTGATTTGGTGCTGGGTTCATTTGGATTAAAAAAACTTGCAAGGGTAAATAAATCAAGTAAACCTTGGCTTGGGTGGCTGTGAAGACCATCCCCTGCATTAAGTATCGAAGTATTTAGTCCTTCTTGATCTATATAACTAGCAATTTCTGCTGAGATGTTAGATAAATTGTGGCGAATAACTAAAACATCTGCTCCCATAGACATATATGTAATTGCTGTGTCAAGAGGACTTTCTCCTTTGGTTAAAGCACTGCTCTGGGGAGCAAAGTTTTGAACGTCTGCTGACAGTTTTTTAGCTGCTAATTCAAAGCTACTTCTTGTGCGGGTACTGGGTTCGAAAAATAAAGTGGTTATTAATTTACCTTGCAATGCAGGCAGCTTTCTTGTTCCTGTTTCAGGAAGAGATCTGAATCGATCAGCAAGTGCAATAACTGTTGAATAATCTTCCAGAGAGAAACTTGCAAGATCTAAAACATGTTTATGTGCCCAATTATTCATAGCCCATCAAGATGTGTCGGGTACCAAGACAATTCCTTAGGAGGCACTCTGTCTCCTTTTTCTCGTTTGCTTACGCTTCTACTGGATTGCAAATACCATCTCCATTTTAATTGCTTAGCTTTTGATATGCCCACCCTTGTTGTTTCTATTATTTTTTGCATGCTTATGGAAGCTGTTTTCTCTGCAAGCCATATATTATTCTCTACTGATATAGGTAAATTGTCATGGGTTTTGTTTAAGCCGAATTTTTTTGCTAACAATCCTGGCCCAGATGCTATTCGCTCATTCTCTCCTGGTATGGAGATAGCTCGCAATAAAACCCCATTAGCCCAATTTGCTTTTTCGGTCACTATATTTACGCAATAATGTGACCCATAAGTTAGATATACATATAATCTCCCTGGGAGTCCAAACAAGGTTTCATTAGCGGAGGTCCTTTTTTTAAAACCGTGACATGCAGGCTCCTCTTGAGAATATGCTTCTGTTTCTACTATCACACCCCATAGAAGTGATCCATTAGATGCTTTTTTGATTAATCTGCATCCAATTAAATCAGGCGCAACTAAATTTGCTGGGCGCTTAAAAAAATCTTCAGATAATAATTTCTGATCTATTTTGATAAAAGAACGAAGATTTACCTTAATAATAAATTACTATCTTCAAAGTTAATTTGTATTTCTAGAAGTAATAATAAAATCTTAAGCTGAATTTAGTATAATTTATATATACAAAATTTTTCCAAGGCTAATCTAAAGAGTAGTCTTGGAAATTAAAAAAATTATTTTATCTAGTTAATGACAAACATTTCTTCTGATGATGTACGTAAAGTCGCTCAATTAGCTCGTATTGATTTGAAAGATGAAGAGATAGATATTTATTCTCAGCAATTAGAGAGCATTCTTGGATATATAGAGCAACTTGAAAGAATTGATACCAATGATGTTCAGCCAACTACCCGTGCAGTTGAAGTTGTAAATGTCTTGAGAAAAGATATTGTTGAGCCTACTCAAGTTAGGGAAGAATTGATCGATTTGGCTCCATGCAGAGAGGCAGATTACTTTCGTGTTCCTCAAATATTATCTGATTAGTTACTTGCCTTTAGCTATAGGAATAATGGCTGTTGAATGAATAAGGCTAATAAATTTTTTCCTCAAATTTTTATTAGGAATTATCTTAGCAATATTTCTCATCTTACTTCTATTTCTTTTGTGGCTTCTAATACCGAGAACTATGTCATACAAGAAATTAAATCCATCTTTACTTGATTCAAAAATTCCCATTCTTTGTGGAGAACCTTTTGAATCTAATAATGGTTTGGTCACTTCATAAGCTGGTTTGTACTCAAACCAAGGAATTGAAGGCCACAAATGATGAACTAAATGATAGTTTTGGCCCATAATTAACCAATTCATCGTTTTACTAGGATAAACTCTCGCATTTTTCCAGCGATTGCGAGACAAGAAAGGTCTATGTGGTAGATAATCAAAGAAAATCCCTAATGTTACTCCAACCATTAAGGCTGGTCCAAACCATAAATTATATATAATATTCATAAAATTAAATTTAAGTCCAGCCAAAACAATTGATATAAATAAACCTCTCTCTATTCCCCATTGCATTAATTCATAACGTCGCCAGAGCTTTCTTTCGAAAAAGAAGTATTCGTGATAAAAGAATCTTGGTGCAATTAACCAAACAGGGCCAAAAGTACTGACAATATGATCTGGATCGTTTTTGGGGTCATTTACGTATTTGTGATGCTCTAAATGAACTCTGGTAAAGACAGGAAAGCTAAATCCAAGAAGAATTGCAGCTCCATGCCCCATAGCTTGATTGATCCAACGATTTGGGTGAGCAGCGTTATGGCAGGCGTCATGAATTACTGTGCCTTCCATATGAAGAGCAAGAAAAGCTAAGCCGACCAACAGCGGTAATGGCCATTCACCTCTATACCATTCCCATATGCTTAATCCTGCTAGTAAATAACCTCCAATAAACAAAAAGACAGTGATGTTCCATTCGCTGGGAGGGTCCAGGAACTCCTGTAGTTCTTTTTGCCAGTCAATGGAGGACTTCAATTTTTTTATACTATGCTGGACTAGTTTTCGCTAAGTCTTGATTTATTGCCATTCAACATTAGAGCAATAAAGATAAAGACCTTACCAGTGTAAGAAATTTATGCCCACCGGGAGACTTGAACTCCCACGACCTAAGTCACTGGTACCTAAAACCAGCGCGTCTACCAATTCCGCCAGGTGGGCAATGGATTTCAAGGAATTGTAATTGAAGACTTACCCTTATTGGCCATTATTTTCCGATTTTTTTTGGTTGTGAGATTTCTTGGTTTTGACTTTTAGCTAGACTCAGTGTCCCTAAGGCAATTATTTACAAATTTCTAATTTGTTACGTTTGGACTTAAAGACGAAGTTTCCTCAAATTTTATTAGTTGAGAACATTTATTTATTTTAATCTTGGCGAGATGCAATATAGGCTTTGAAGATTTTTGCAAATCAGTTTAATTTTGAAAATAGTCCCTCCTAGGACTCATAATCATTTTAATTAATTATCAACGTGACTAAGGATAAAAAAAAGGACGAAACTATAATTACGTCCTACAAGGAAACCCTAAATCTGTTGAAGACAAATTTTGGGATGAGGGCTAATTCCACTATTCGAGAGCCTGAGCTCCAGGCTTTTTGGAGTGATCACGGAATTGATCTAGAGCTTGGCAGGAATAATAAAGGTGCTGTATTTACATTGCATGATGGACCTCCATATGCAAATGGGAAGCTTCATATGGGGCATGCTCTTAACAAAGTACTTAAGGACATAATCAATAAATTTCAAATTCTGCAAGGGAAAAGAGTTAACTTTGTTCCTGGTTGGGATTGTCATGGTCTTCCAATTGAATTAAAGGTACTTCAGACGCTTGATCAAGAACAAAGAAAAAATTTAACTCCTCTAAAACTTAGAAAAAAGGCAGCCAGCTATGCAAGAAAACAGGTCGCCAGTCAAATGTCAGGATTTAGGAGATGGGGTATTTGGGCAGATTGGCAAAACCCTTATCTAACTCTGGATAAAAAATATGAGGCGGCTCAAATAAAATTATTTGGTGAGATGGCGCTTAAGGGATATATCTATAGAGGACTTAAGCCTGTTCATTGGAGTCCTAGTTCTAGAACTGCTTTAGCTGAAGCGGAACTGGAATATCCAGAAGGTCATATTAGCCCAAGTGTGTATTTAACTTTTGAAGTAGTCAAACTTCCTGAGCAACTAATCAAGGAATTAATTAAACAGGGTTTAGACTCTGCGTTATTAAATAACAAATCTATAAAAGTTGCTGTTTGGACAACTACACCATGGACTCTTCCTGCAAATTTAGCAATTGGAGTTAATGAAAAACTAGATTACACATTTGCTTCATATGGAAAGAGTCAAATAATTATATTAGCTTCATCATTGCTTTCAAAAGTTTCTGAAATTACTCAAATAAAATTTCTTGAAGAAGCGAAAGTAAAAGGTTCTCTATTAGAAGGAATTTTATATAAACATCCTTTGTTTGATAGGAATAGTCCCGTAGTCATTGCAGGCGACTATATAAATATAGACTCAGGCACTGGACTTGTTCATACTGCTCCTGGCCATGGTGTTGATGACTTTAATACAGGGCTTAAATATAACTTGCCAATACTTTGCCCTGTAAATGAAAGTGGCATTTTCACTGAAGAAGCTGGTGAATTTGCAGGCTTAAATGTTTTGAAAGATGCTAATTCAGTAATTATCAAGTCCCTTGAAGAAACTGGCGCTTTATTAAAACAGGTCCCTTATGAACATAAGTACCCATATGATTGGAGAACAAAGAAACCTACAATTTTTAGGGCAACTGAACAATGGTTTGCCTCAGTGGAAGGATTTCGTGAAAATGCTTTAGAGTCTATAGATTCAGTTGATTGGCTACCAAATTCAGGGAGAAATAGGATTACTTCAATGGTTAAAGATAGAGGTGATTGGTGTATATCTAGACAAAGAACTTGGGGAGTTCCAATACCAGTTTTCTATGAGAGAAATGGAAGTAATGTTCTTTTAAATGAAGAAACATTGAATCATATAGAGACATTATTTGCTGACCATGGTGCTGATATTTGGTGGGAAAAAAATGAATCAGATCTTTTACCACCTTCATATAAGAATGAGGCATCTAGATGGATTAAGGGCACAGATACTATGGATGTATGGTTCGACTCAGGATCAAGTTGGAAAGCTATATGTTGTCAGAACAATGGATTGAATTACCCTGCTGATTTATATCTAGAAGGTTCAGACCAGCATAGAGGATGGTTTCAATCTTCCCTACTTACTTCGGTTGCAGTGAATAATCAAGCTCCTTATAAAAGAGTTTTAACTCATGGCTTTGCTTTAGATGAAAATGGGAGAAAAATGAGCAAATCTTTAGGCAATATTGTTGATCCATTAATTATAATTAACGGTGGTTCTAATCAAAAAAAAGAACCACCATTCGGAGCTGATGTTTTAAGACTTTGGGTTAGCTCTGTAGATTATTCGGTTGATGTGCCGATAGGATCAAATATTTTGAAGCAATTATCTGATGTATATAGAAAAATTAGAAATACTTCTAGGTACTTATTGGGAAACTTGCATGATTTTGATCCTCATAAAAATGAAATTAATATTAATGAATTACCTCTTATAGACCAATGGATGCTTCATAGAACTGGTGAAGTTATAGATGAAGTAACAAGTGCATTTGAAAATTATGAATTTTCAAAATTTTTCCAGACAATTCAAAGTTTTTGTGTCGTTGATTTGTCTAACTTTTACTTAGATATTGCGAAGGATCGACTTTATATTAGTGCACCAAATGATAGGACTAGAAGGACTTGTCAGACAGTTTTGTCCTTAATTATTGAAAGGCTTGCTGGAATGATCGCTCCTGTTTTACCCCATATGGCTGAAGATATATGGCAAAATATCCCTTATGACACAAAAGTAGAATCTGTCTTTAAAAATGGATGGCCTAAAGTACCAAATATATGGGTAAACGATTCCCTAACTCAACCAATTTCTTATTTAAGGAATTTAAGAAGTGAAGTCAATAGAGGGTTAGAAGAATGTAGAGTTAGTAATAACATTGGATCCTCACTTGAGGCGTCATTACGTATTGAAATTAGAGATAGTTATCTTGCTGAGGCTATGAATTGGCTAGATAAATCATCTTTTAAAGAAGTAGATAATTTGCGTGACTGGTTGCTTGTCTCTTCTTTGCAGATAGATGGAGAACCTTGGGCAGAAACATTTGTAATTATAGAAAATGATACTTGCCTTTTGGAGATATCAAAAGCCAGAGGTTCGAAATGTGACAGATGTTGGCATTTTGAGAATGATATTGGTAAGGATCTTAAACATCCAAAACTATGTTCTAGGTGCTTGGAAATAATAAATAGATTGTAATTAATATAAGATAAATAAAACTATCTTAATAACAAACTTAATTCTCATATGATCTTTTATTTGATTAAAATTCACCAGCTATTCTTCCATGTTTAGGTAGTCTAATTAGGAGCCATTGTATTAAGCCAATTATATAAATAATTAAAGCTAAATAACCTATAACACCAGCTAAAGATTGACTCCAGCTACCTCCAAAAAGAAATCTTAGGATGATTTTATTTGTTTCATGTAAACTTTGAGGTCCTATAATCCAAGCATTACAAAATGATTGGTCTATAACTTGAAAACATTTTAAACTTAATGAATTTAAGGCAACATATAATATTCCCAAGAAGCTTAATCCCCATCTCCAAACCTTTGTAGCAAGAGGTAAAGGTTTCCAGAGAGGCATTTCTCCAATCTCTTCATTAAGGTCGACCCAAAACCATATTGAGACTATGCTTAAGATTAGAGAGAAAAAAGAAGCTATATATCCAATTGGTTGATTACTAGTTAATAAAAGAATACTTATGAAAATTAAACTTGAAACCTTCCAATATATTGAGAGCAATCTTGAAATCGCTTGTTCTTTTTTAATAGATGACCATATTAAAAGGACTAAAGGTAGTCCGAATGCAAAGGTGGCTGCAAGCCTATAGGCTAGCCAAACTAAAGTTCTGTATTGGATCTCAGTCAAGGTGGCTTTACTCAAAAATAGTTCATCATTAATTGTTATACCGCTTTTTGGTCATTATTTGTTTATTCTTCTTTTAAAAGGAATGTTAAAAATTTTTTTCCATAATGCGGCAGCATGTAAACCCTCTTAGTAGATTTTTTCAATTACCGATAGAGATACCTCAAGTAAAGGATCTCTTTGCGAATATTGATTTGCCAATTCATCTAGACATTGGTTGTGCAAAAGGTCGCTTTCTTCTAGACCTTGCTTCTCTAGATACCACTTGGAATTACTTAGGTATAGAGATTCGCAATAAACTAGTCTTATCCGCGAAAAAAGATAAGGATAGATTGAAGTTGGCTAACTTAAACTTCTCATATTGTAATGCAAATGTAAGCTTAGAAAAATGGCTTAATACACTTAACCATGGGAACCTGAGAAGAGTCTCGATTCAATTCCCAGATCCTTGGTTTAAAAGAAGGCATTATAAGAGAAGAGTCCTGCAGCCTAGTTTACTTTTATCACTAATTAAATCCTTTAAGCCTGGGGCCGAACTCTTTCTTCAAAGTGATGTGTTTTCTGTTATTAAACCAATGATAGATTTAGTTGATTCCAGTCAATGCTTTACTCGCGAACCATTGAATGATTTTGAATGGCTGGATGAAAACCCTTTTTCTGTTGTTACTGAACGTGAGCATTATGCAATGGCTAATCAACTCAAGATTTACAGGGTTTTGTATAGAAGGAATGCTAATGACATAAATTTAAGCGGAATATTCAAAAGGTAATTTAATTATTAAATCGATTATTTAAGATATAATTTGGAAATATTATATTTTCTTCTTATGCCGAAAAGTATTAGCTCAGAATCTATAACTAATCTCCAAAAAATAATCTTAACTATATCGACCCTGTCTTTGATAATAATTTTATTATTTCTTAGAGGGAATTTAAATTCTCAAGCCCCTTTAAATCAGTTAGCAGAAAAATCTATGGAACCTATGCAAGCAATTAATAATGAAAAGCCAACAGTTTTTGAGTTTTATGCAGATTGGTGTGAAGTTTGTAAGAAAATGGCACCCTCTATGTTCAATATAGAAAAGAATTACTCTGATAGGGTTAACTTTGTCTTATTGAATGTGGATAATCCAAGGTGGGGAGAACTTATAGATAAATATGAGGTCAATGGAGTTCCACAGTTAACTTTCCTAGATAAGGATGCTAAAGTTATATATGTATCAAAAGGTTTGCAGTCAGAAGAGCAAATTAATAAATCAATTAATTATTTGTTAAATGAAAGAATACCTAGTAAAAACATTACAAATAACAATCAAAATTCAATTCAATCAAATATAAAATTAGCTATAAAAAACAATCAAGACTCAATAAAACCAAGAAGTCATGGTTGATTATTACCAATTCATAGCTGAAGAAACTGTAGGGAATTGTTTGATGAAAATATTTTTACATTCTTCAGCTATCTTCATATGTTCTTTCTGTGTTCCATGCGCAGTTCTTAATGAAATATAGTGTATCCATGATCGACAGGAACCTGTCATGTATATTCTTGTTGGGGTAGCAAGTGGCAGAACAAATCGTGCACACTCTTTGGCAATTCCTGAATTAAGCATTTCCTCGTAAAGACTTTTATTTAATTCAAATTGCTCTTTGATTTTATTTTCGAATTTTCGGATAACATCTACAGATAAGTCAGAGGTTGAGTTTTGCCTATTTTTTACATCTTGTCGCCTTAATTCTGGTATTGGTATTTCTCCTAACTGCGTACTATCTGAATATCTCTGAGAGAATTCCTGAAATGTGAATGAACGATGTCTGAGAATCTGAGCAGCTATTCCACGATTAGTTTCTATTTGCAAAGTCATATAAGATTGCTCAAAAACACTCCAATGTTCATGGGTAATACAATATTTAATTAACTTCTCAAAATTATCATTACTTTGATTACTTGGATTGCTTACTCTTGCTATATAAGCCATAGTTTTTTCTGCATCTGGCGTTGCTGTTATAAATTCAACTATTTTCATAATTAAACTTTAGCAAGTGTTACTTTTTCAGGTTGATGCTGATATTTTCCTTTGCGGTCACTATAAGTTGTTTGGCATGGGTCTCCTTCAAAAAAAAGTAGTTGGCAAATACCTTCATTTGCATAAACCCTACAATCAGCACCTGAACTATTACTAAATTCAAGTGTTAAATGTCCTTCCCAACTTGCTTCTGCTGGAGTCGTATTGACAATAATTCCTAGGCGAGCATATGTACTTTTACCAAGACAAATGACTGTTATATTTTCCGGAACTTTCATTTTTTCTAGAGCTACACCTAGTCCATATGAATGGGCAGGAAGAATAAAATATTCACCATCTTTATCTTTATGAAGAGTTGTAGTTTCTAAATTGTCTGGATTAAATTTTTTCGGATTCATTACTGTTCCAGGAATATGACGAAAAATTAGAAACTCTTTGGCTGAAAGCCGAAGGTCATATCCATAAGAAGAACATCCAAAACTTAGAACAGGATTTTTATTTTCTTCTGGGTTTAGATGCCGAATTAACTTTTCTTGAAAGGGAATCAGCATTCCTGCATCTGCTTGTTGCTTTATCCAGAGATCGTTTTTGAGCATTATTTGAAGTTCAACGAAGTTCAGTTACTTGGTCGGCCATTGCCAGGACTTCTTCTGGTATTGAAGGTCCTGTCAGAATTAAATCTGTTTCGGCTGGCCGTCCTTTCAGAGTAGAAATTAAATCACTTTTTTCTATATAACCTAATGAAGTTGCCATACCTATTTCATCTAGTACTAATCGATTGATTGCTTTTGAAGATAAACTCTCCTTACATCTCTCCCATACATTTCCTATTGCTTTGCGAATATCGGTTTCCTTTTGGGTTGATGTATTCTCCTTTTTATTGTTCAAGCAGAAAGGTAAATCTGGTCTTATCCACGTTAGTCCGCCACAAAGATTAATTCCTTGATTAGGCCCTTGATTTACTCCTCCTTTTAGAAATTGAGCTATTAGTACATTGCTTCCTAATCCAGCTGCTCTTATGGCCTCGCTTAATACTATTGAGAAACTTCCTCTAAAAGAAGCGGTATGAATTTGTAATTGTCCTTGCGGGACAACTAAATGTAAAGGGAATTTACTAGATACTTGATGTACTGGTTGCAATCCAACAGCCCTGCTATCTGAGTAATCCTTTATGTCCCAAAGGCTTGAAGTCATTTATTCACTGAAAAGTCAGTCATGATTTTCAATCTAGCGTTGTTGCTCTGTATAACAACTTTTTTAACACTATAGGTAGTGCTCTTGAGAAGTGAGTGCAGAAAATTACTATGAATCAAATGAAACCTGTGTCTGAAAGGCGTGGATTACTTTTTCTGCAAATCTTTTTGCTGAATTTGTTTAACTTGATTCCTTTTCACTAAGACTTAAAAAAGTACTCATAGCTACATATGCTTTTGGAGTGTCAAATTAATCTCCATGCATTGGCTTTGTCGCTATGGTTACCCCCCTAAGAGGCTTTAGTCGCTCAAATCAGACGAAATTGAGAAATCACTACTCGGTTAATTCTTCTAATGTAGATGGCTCATTAACTAAAGCCACACTTTTTGAAGTAATTAAATCTCTTGAAGGAGCTTGTACAGAGATTGTTGATAGATCTAAAACAATTTTTTTCCCAGGAGATCCTGCCGAAAGGGTGTACTTAATCAAACGCGGTGCGGTTAGATTATCTAGAGTTTATGAATCAGGTGAGGAAATAACCGTAGCTTTGCTTAGGGAAAATAGTTTATTCGGAGTTTTATCCCTTATTACAGGTCATCGCTCAGACCGTTTTTACCATGCTGTTGCTTTTACAAGAGTGGAGATGATTACAGCTCCAGCTACATCTGTTAGGAAAGCTATTGAAGAAGATACTGCTGTAGGACTACTTTTGTTGCAAGGTTTATCAAGCAGAATCTTGCAAACAGAGACGATGATAGAAACTTTGACTCATAGAGACATGTCTTCACGATTGGTAAGTTTCCTTTTAGTCCTTTGCAGAGATTTTGGAATGCCTGGAGAGAAAGGCATCACCATTGACTTAAGACTTTCTCATCAGGCAATTGCGGAAGCAATTGGCTCGACTCGAGTAACAATTACAAGATTGTTAGGAGATTTACGAAATTCAGGACTTTTACAAATTGATCGTAAGAAAATTACGGTATTTGATCCCATTGCCCTTGCAAAACGTTTCAACTGAAACCCATTAGTGTCAAAATATAGTTCTAGTTTGTCTTTCTGATAAACCAATTTTGATTTTTCCGTGACAGGTTGGCTCCTAATTATTTCTTTGTTAATTCTTGGTGGACTCCTGTCGACTCTAGGGGACTTACTTGGAAGTCGTATTGGTAAGGCAAGACTAAGTCTCTTTAAGTTAAGGCCTAGAAGAACAGCTGTATTTATAACTGTTATTACAGGCAGTTTGATTAGTGCTATCTCACTAAGTCTTATGTTATTGGTTAGTAGGGAACTGAGAGTAGGATTATTTGAATTAAAAGATCTCCAATCTAAATTACAGAATAATAGAGAAGATCTATTAGCCTTACAAAATGAAAGACAAACCTTAGAAGATAGAATTGTTAATGGTGAAAAAGTATTAAAGCAAGTTGAGAATAATTTCATTGCACTTAGAAGAGGTGATGTAGTGATAAGCAGTGGTCAGTCTTTGGCAAGTTCTGTTATTTCTATAAAAGATACAGATCAAATTCAGAAAAAAATAGAGAATCTTCTTCAAATCGCCAATTATTACTCTTATTTAAAAATAAAGCCAGGAGAAAAGCCTGATAAAAGAATATTATTAATTAGGAAAGATCATATAAAAAAATTAGAGCAAATAATAAGAAAAAGAGGAAGTTGGTTGGTTCATATTCGTTCAGCTGACAATGTCTTAAAGGGTGAGGATTATATATATGCTTTCCCTGAGGTTATCCAGAACTCCAAAATTGTTCTTAAGGATGAAATCATAGCAAGTATAAACTTGGATTTGAAAGAGATAAATACTGAAGATGACTTTACTTCAAATCTTAAGATCCTTCTTTCTTCAACCTTGGCGGAGGTAAAGAGAAGGGGGTCTCTTAGTTCTGAAATTAAAATCAATCCAACTCAGATAAACAAAATTTCTAAAAGCATACTTCTAAGAGAAAAGGTAAAACTCAAATTGAATGCTGTATCTGTAAATAATAGTTTTACTGCTGATCCAATATCAATAAAATTGATGGTTAATGATAAATTAAATGAAAATTAGCTTCAACTTCTAAGATGTCGAGATTGATAGCAATAGACCCAGGTAAGCACAAATGTGGATTAGTCTTAGTAAATCAATCTCTGCAAAGTGTTATTGATGCAAAAGTTGCAAGGACAGCATCAACTATCCATTTAATTAATTCCTGGGAAAGTGAAGCTTCAGTTGATTTAATAATTATTGGGAATGGGACAAGTAGTAATTCTTTAAACTTAGAAATTAATTCAGAATTGAATATTCCAACTATTTTCCAAGAAGAAAAAAATACTACCTTAAGGGCGAGAGATAGATACTGGGACATTTGGCCTAAAAATTTTTTTCTTCGTCTATTACCAGATGGTATGGTACTACCATCTGAGAATTTAGATGCTTTAGCAGCATTGATTTTGGCTGAAGACTTTTTGAATGTAAAGTTAACCTGGTCAGTGCAAACTAGTTTTAAAATTTGGCCCGAATAGTAAACATATAACTTCCTCCCGGTTCCAATTTGTAATCGTCTTTCACTAAAAATCGCTCAAGAGAGTCTTTAATTAAAGCCCTTCCTAGAGGAGGCTTGATAATTAGCTCTCCAGTCCCAAATTTCCAAATAAAGCTCCATTCGAAATTACTTGCTGAAACTTTACCTTTTATAGATTTCTTAGAGAAATTTTGACACTCTACACATACATAAGCAGTAGTTAAAGGCTTTTTTTTTGACATATGACTTTATATTATTAATTCGTTTTTATATGAATTAATTTCATTGCTAGCTCTTTCTAAACCCACTTCTTTTATTAAATCTAAACTGGCCAATATTTTTTTAATTACTTCTTCAACCACCAGTAATTCAGTTGAACTAAATGAACCTAAAACATGTTCACATGTTTTTACTTTTCGTTCTATGGGATTTAATGATGGAGCGCCAATACCAATTCTTAATCTACAAAAATCTTCAGTCTTTAAATGCGAGATAGTACTCTTTAAACCTTTATGGCCACCTGAACCACCTTTATTTCTAATCCTTAGTTTCCCTAAGGGTAGATCCATATCATCAACAATTATTATGACTTGATTAATCTCTATATCAAACCAACAAATGGCTGCATTTATTGATCTCCCGCTTTCATTCATATAAGTACTAGGTAGCAATAACCGTTGCTTAGTATCTCCGATTCCTATTTCTGCAATTCTTCCAAAAACTTTTTTAGATTCTTTGAATTCAACTGATTGTTGTGCTGCAAGTCTTTCTAATGCCATGAAACCTATATTATGGCGAGTTTGTTTATATTTTGAGCCTGGGTTACCTAAGCCTACTAATAGTTTGAAGCCAATTTCGCTCATTAAAATATCTTCACTTGCTTTTGCTTGTGATTAATTTTATTTTGCATTAGCAGATTCTGTTTATTGTTTACTTTCTTCTTCTGTTTCATTGTTTAAATCATCTGTTTCATTCATTGCTTTTTGAATCTCACTTTCAAATTCTGATGAGGCTGCTTGTAGGCCTTTAAGAGTTTTTCCTAAAGTTTTTCCAAGCTCAGGCAATCGCTTTGGACCAAAAACGATCAATGCTATAGCAGCAACAACTGCTATCTCAGGCAGGCCAATGCCAAAGACATTCATTAAAGCAACCTCATCTGAAATTTAAATTTAGTTAGTTCACTCCATTCCAATCAACTGTAAATCCTTGCAGAACCAGTGATTGATTGTAAATCTGTAGCATTATTACTAAGAAAACAAGTAGAAGAACACCAATAAGGGCCATAACTGGTGCCGCGCCAAATCCTGGCACAACCTTGCCTTGTCCAGAATTGCCTATTGATTTGAGAAGGCTTCCTATAGCAGTTTTCTGTCCCATGTCGAAGCTTTGTCCTCTTTTAGAGTTTGAATTTTATTATTGTATGGGACCTTTCGTACAACCGACGACCATTTTATAAACACTTATTCAATTGTTTTGGTTTGCTTCTATGAAATGATTCCTTTTCAACTATAAGAATTACTGGAAATCAAACCATAGACTGGTTTTTATCAAGAATTTTGGAGTGCATTTAGATGCTTAAACTTTTTCAAAGGAAACATTTCAATCCATTCCAATTCAAGGATGTGTAACACCTTTTTTACTCTGCGTCAAAAGAGGGATCAATTAGGATATCTTTGGTTTTTATAAAGTAGTTATTATTTATGCTTGCTCTAAAGATTTCCGTATATACCATCGTCTTCTTTTTTGTAGGAGTCTTCTTGTTTGGATTCTTAGCTAGTGATCCGTCAAGAGTTCCTGCTAGAAAGGACCTTGAAAGCCCTCAGGACTAAATTCACCTCCAAAAGGATCTGAATTAGACAGGAAAAATACTGGACTGGATATGGCTGATAGATGGCTATATCGTGCAATATTTTGTTGTTGATTAAATAGTATGTTTTCGGAAACTTTAGATTGCAAAAAAGTCTTTGGAATATTTGCCTTAGGAGTCTTATGTGTCACACCTATAGAAGCTTTGGGGGCCTTTAAAAATAATTCTGACAATTCCAATAATATAGAAGAATTAAGTTTTCAAATTGGAAAAGAGAAAATTCCACTAGAACTTAATTTATATGCCGATCGTCAATATGATTTAAATGAGAAAGTTTTTGTTGCTGAAGGAAATGTAAAAGCAATTCTCAATGGAGCTATACTTGCATCAGATAGAATCGAGTATGATAGACAGAAAAAAATTCTAGTTGCTACAGGAAATGTTGTTTTTAAAAAGGGCTCCCAATACTTTCAAGCGTCTTCACTAAATTATGATTTCATCCGCGAGGTTGGTGAAGTAAATGATGTATATGGACTCCTTTCTATTGAATCAATTTCAAATGATATAAATTTAATTAAATCGGAAAAAGCATTAGTTTTAGCTGAAGATCAAATTAGGGTATCACCTATCAAAAATATAATACTAAAAGATGGTTATATTATTAAAGGCGGAAGTATTGATTCTGAATTAGGCTTATCAGCTAACTCTACAGATAAAGATGGAGTTATTAATAATTGGAGGATACAATCTCCAAGGATAATAATAAGAAAGAATGGATGGTCTGCTGATAAAATTAGCTTTACGAATGACCCCTTAAATCCTACTCAAGCAAGAATCGAAGCTCAAGATGTTGAAGCCAAGGAAGACAATAACTCTACGTTAATCTCATGCTCTAAAAGTCGTTTAATAATTGAAGAAAAATTTTCTATTCCTTTATTAAAAAATAGAAAACTAGGTAAAAGTGAAGCAGTTAAATGGTTTATAGGCCTAGACTATAAAGAGAAAGATGGTTTGTTCCTTGGAAGGAAAATCTCACCTTTGGATATAGGGAAAGATTTTAAATTATATTTTCAACCACAATTTTTACTTCAAAGAGCTTTGAAAGGAAAAACAAATAATTATATTGAGAATGGTGCTGGACCTTTGAGCGATAAAATATCAACAGAGACAAATTTTGCAGATCTGTTTGGTCTGAATGTTGCTTTGGAAGGTAAAAAATCTAATTGGGATATAAATCTTTCATCTGAAATAACTACATTTGATAGCCAAAGATTTTCTAATGGTTATAGGTATAATGGAACTTTAAGCAGAGATTTAAAAATTTATAATATAGATAAAGTTAATACCTCATTTTTTACTTCTTACAGGGACAAGGTTTGGAATGGTTCATTAGGAGATAGTGATATTTATTTTGCATCAGGAGTTCAACTAAATAAACATGGAGAATTTAAATTTAATCAAATTTCTCATAGATATAATATGAGTCTTGGTTCAGGGCATTATGAGGGAGAAGATTACTACGAAAATAATAAATTAATAGAGTTATGGAAAACAAATATTTTTGCTTCACTAGATTCAAGCTTTCCTATTTACCGAAATAAAAAAGATGAAATTTCAGGAATTTTAAAATATCGCTATTCTCCTAATGTTATTCAACCTGGATTAGATTTTAATACTAAAATAAGTACTTCATATTCTTTTTATGGTAATAGTACTAATCAGGCATTGATAAATTTTGATTTGGGACCAGAAATTACTTTTGGAACATATACCAAATCTTTTTTGGACTATACAAGATTTTCAGTTATGCCAGGAATTACGATAAAAGACGGATCAAGTCCTTTTAGATTTGATAATAATGTTGACCTAAGAACTATAAGTTTAGAACTTGATCAGCAAATTTATGGGCCTTTACTTTTCGCCTCTAAACTAGAATATAATATAGATAAAAGATCTAATCATTATGGTAAATCTATTAAATCTCAGGTCGCGACCATAATACAAAGAAGAGCATATGGATTTGGCCTTTTTTATCAGCCCTATCAAAAGGCTGGTGGCATTATGTTTAGATTAAATGGATTTGATTTTAGTGAGACGGGTGAACCTTTGTTAACCAATTAGTAGATGTTCTTTAAATGTAATTTATTTATACTCATTATTGAAATTCAGGTTTTAGAAAAATTATTTAAGTAAGGTAATTTCTTCATAAGATGAGTTAATTTTTCTTTTTCGGAAATGAGTTGGGAAGTTGCATCCCATTTACCTGTTGTAAGCATCTCTTTTGAACCACTTTCAATTTTGATTTTAAATGCAATATTTTTATGCTTTATTACTTCTTCATTGATTTGTAATACCCATTGATTTGGTTCCTGTGTTGTAATACTTGCTTGTAATTCATTGATTTGCTTTGAGCTCGAAGTGAAACATGGAATACCTAGAGCCAAACAATTCCCATAGAAGATCTCAGCAAAACTTTCTCCTACAATTCCTCTAATGCCCCATCTCATAAGTGCTTGTGGTGCATGTTCTCGACTTGATCCACATCCAAAATTATTATTAACTATCAAAATTGAACTGCCTTGATTCTCTTTTTGATCAAAAGGATGAGAGCCTTTTACTTCACTTCGGTCATCTGCAAATACTTGTTCGCCTAAAGCTTGAAAGCTTACGCATTTTAGAAATCTTGCGGGAATTATGCGATCTGTATCTATATCATCTCCCTTTAAGGCAAGACATTTGCCTGAAACTTCTTTGATTTTTCCTGACGGGAAATTTGCTTCCATTAATTTATAAATGATTTGAGTTAGATCTCGATTGTATTTTTAAAGCATTTCTCTTACATCAGTGATTTTTCCGTGAATAGCTGCTGCAGCAACCATTGCCGGACTCATAAGTAGAGTTCTTCCACTTGATGAGCCTTGCCTGCCTTTGAAATTTCTATTGCTTGAACTTGCACTAATTTGCTTGCCTTGGAGTTTGTCTGGGTTCATTGCTAAACACATTGAACATCCAGGTTCTCTCCATTCAAAGCCAGCTTTAGTAAAAATATGATCTAGGCCTTCTTTTATAGCTGCTTTTGCTACTTGCTCTGAGCCAGGAACAACAAATGCTTTAATTCCGTCTGCTACTTGCTTACCTTTAGCAATTACAGCGGCAGCTCTTAAATCGCTAAGTCGACCATTAGTACAACTTCCTATGAAGCAAACATCAACTGGAACTCCAATAATTGGAGTTCCAGGAGTTAACTCCATATATTTATAGGCTTCTTCTGCTATAGATCGATCTTTTTCCTCAAGTGACTCTGGAGTGGGAATGCATTCGTTAATAGCTATTCCTTGTCCAGGAGTAATACCCCATGTAACTGTTGGAGCTATCTCATTTGCATTAAATGCAATTTCATCATCAAATATTGCCTTTTTGTCACTGCAAAGACTTTTCCACCACTTTAAAGCAAGAGTCCAAGCTTCGCCTTTGGGAGCATTTATTTTACCTTCTAAATAATTAAAGGTAGTTGAATCAGGATTTACATAACCACATCTTGCTCCACCCTCTATTGCCATATTGCATATAGTCATTCTCTCTTCCATAGTTAGAGCTTCAATTGCTGGTCCTGCAAATTCATAGGCATAGCCAACGCCACCTTTGACTCCTAGATGACTAATAACATGAAGAATTAGATCTTTTGCATATACACCTTTTTTCAGTACGCCATCAAACCAAATTCTTCTGACTTTGAGTTTGTTCATTGCAAGACTTTGACTGGCAAGTACATCTCTTACTTGGCTTGTGCCTATCCCAAATGCAATTGCTCCAAACGCGCCATGAGTGGATGTGTGTGAGTCTCCACAAGCTACTGTCATTCCAGGTTGAGTAAGTCCTAATTCAGGAGCCATTACATGAACAACGCCTTGGCTACCACTACCCAGTCCATAAAGTTTGATTTTATGATTCTTGCAATTTTTCTCTAAAGTAGTCAACATTTCTTCAGCCAAAGGATCTTCAAAGGGACGTTGCTGACTAATTGTTGGAACAATATGATCAACTGTGGCCACTGTGAGATTGGGACATCTAACGTTCAAGTTTTTTTCTTCTAAAGCAGCAAAAGCTTGAGGACTTGTAACTTCATGTATTAAATGAAGCCCTACAAACAATTGAGTAGAACCACCGGGTAATTCATTTACCCGGTGAAGATCCCAAACCTTGTCGTAGAGCGTTCCTGAGCTCAATTGCTATTCCTATTTAATACCTGACATTAACTCTTATTGAGTAGAAATAAGCGAAGTTGATCAAGGCTTTTTAAAACACTCAATTTTTGAATACAGGTTCTTCCTCTTTTGGGATTAAATGATTCGGTACATAATTCCTCGCCAAATGGACCTGAAATACACATATGAACTAGGCCAATTGGTTTGGAAACAGTTTCCCCACCTGGCCCGGCAAGACCACTTACAGCAATACTCCAGTCAGCATCAAATTTTTTTAAAACACCTTTAGCCATAGCCTCAACTACTTCGACAGAAACTGCTCCATACTTTTTGATAAGACTTTCAGAAACATTTAATAATTTTATTTTGATCGAATTGTTGTATGCAATAACCCCCCCAAGGAATACATCAGAAGAACCTGGAATGGATGTAAGTGCAGCTGATATCCCTCCACCTGTGCAAGATTCAGCAAGTGTTAGTTTTTCTCCTCTTTGTCGTAAAAGTTCTATCACAACTGAAGCTAAACTTTCTTCATCAGATCCAAAATATTTAAAACCAGTTACTTGTCTGATTTTATTCTCTATAGGAGTTATAAGTTTTTGCGCTTCGGAAAAATTTTTCGCTTTTGCCGTTATTCTTAACTTCACCTCTCCGATTGAGGCATAAGGTGCAACTGTAGGGTTTTCATTGTTTAGAAGGTCTTTTAAATCTTCTGCAAGTTTGGATTCTGTAATACCTGCAAAATGAAGTGTTTTGCTTATAAATGTTGAATTTATTTCAATATTTTCTTGAAGCCATGGAACCACGGTTTGAATCCACATTTTTTTCATTTCTAATGGAACACCAGGTAAAGTGATTATTGTGAAATTTTTTGTAGGGCTCCAAATTATTCCAGGTGCCGTTCCAGAAGGGTTTGGAATAACTTGAGCCCCTATTGGAATGAAAGCTTGTTTCTCATTATTTGGTGTGGGTAAAAAATCCTTAACTATAAATTTTTTTTTAATATCTAACCAGATCTCATCATTCTTAACTAATTGAGTATTAAAAGCTGCTGCAATGGTTTCTGTCGTTAGGTCATCAGGTGTTGGACCAAGTCCTCCAGTTGTTATAAGTATTCTGCTTCGTTGAGAAGTTTCTATTACTAGATTCTTTAGACGGATGAAATTATCACCTATGACTGTTTGTCGAAAGTGAGGTAGGCCAAGTACAGCAAGTTCTTCTGCAAGCCATTTAGCATTGCTGTTAAGAATATTTCCAAGTAATAATTCTGAACCAATGCATAGTATTTCGATTCCTTGTGAGGACATTATTTTTCTAGCTAATTGTTATTTAGATGTTTTATAAAGTGGGAAAGTTTTACAAAGTTTTTCCACTTCTTCTTTGCATTGGTTTTTTATGGATTGATCATTTGGACTCAACAGACGATCTGCAATTAAATCAGCAACTTTTTCAAAGGCTTCTTTATTAAAACCTCTTGTTGTCATTGCTGCGGTCCCTAATCGAAGGCCACTTGTTACAAAGGGTGATTCAGGATCAAAAGGAACGGTATTTTTATTTGCTGTGATATTGATATCACTTACTAATTTGTCTGCAACCTTTCCTGTCATCCCAATACCTCTTAAATCTAAAAGTACAAGATGATTGTCTGTACCGCCGCTTACAACAGGAATACCTCTTTCTTGCATTCGAGCGGCCAATGATTTTGCATTAAGAATTACATTCTTTATATAGTCATGAAAATTAGGATTTAATGCTTCACCAAACGCAACTGCTTTAGCTGCAATTACATGCTCTAAAGGACCTCCTTGAGTGCCTGGGAAAACTGCTTTGTCTAACCTTGCACTTAGGTCTTCATTGTTTGTAAGTATTAATCCTCCTCTAGGACCTCTGAGTGTTTTGTGGGTGGTGGTCGTTACAACATGACAATGATTTATTGGATTAGGGTGAAGTCCAGAGGCAACAAGTCCGGCAATATGAGCTATGTCTGCCATTAAGTAAGCGCCAATTTCATCAGCGATAGATCTAAATGCTTGGAAATTAATTATTCTTGAATAGGCAGAATATCCACAAATAATTAATTTTGGTTTATGAATTAACGCTTGCTTTCTTATTTCTTCCATATCGAGTATTCCTGAATCTTTATCAACTCCGTAATGAATTGCTTTAAACCATTTGCCACTTACGTTGACTGGTGATCCATGTGTGAGATGCCCTCCATGGGATAAGTCCATACCCATAATTGTGTCGCCTGGTTTTAAGAGGCTTAGAAAAACTGAGAAATTTGCCTGAGCCCCACTATGAGGTTGAACGTTTGCCCATTTTGATTTGAAAAGACTCTGAGCTCTTGAAATGGCCAATGCTTCTATTTTGTCTATATGTTCACATCCGCCGTAATACCGCTTGTTAGGTAAGCCTTCTGCATATTTATTTGTTAAAACACTTCCTTGGGCTTCCATAACGGCAGAGGAAGCGAAATTCTCACTTGCAATAAGCTCTATATGTGTTTCTTGCCTTTCCAGCTCATGCTTTATTAAATCATTCAAGGAGGGGTCTAAATCCTTTAAAGCAGTATTAATGGCCAACAAGAAACTCCCCTCCTAATTGATAAAAGAAACCGCTTGGATCGTAATCAAACCTTGCAAAAATTGACGAAAAATTTTCTCTTATTTTCTCTATTTAAGGATTACCTCAAAATTTAGTTTTGATTACCACAAAAACGCGCCTGGAGAGATTCGAACTCCCGACCCTCTGATCCGTAGTCAGATGCTCTAATCCGCTGAGCTACAGGCGCATGAAAAACAAATATCTATCCACTTGGGGGTCTTCGTCAACTATTCAGAAGAAAAAAACTACAAAAGAAGATTAGAAGTTTTAATTTTCGTAAAAAGATTTCTTTTGAGAGTGGCCTTTGGCTTAATAAACAAGGAAATTTTCAAAATATTTTAAAGTAAAAAAAACATACTGAAATCCTAATTTTAATATGACTCTTGATGAAAACCATCTCAGGGAAATTGAAGTTTTGATTGCTGATCGGATTTATATTCGAGTTGCTAATTGGAATTTGTATCTAGGAGATGCAGGCTTGGCTAAGGCTTTAGCAATTGAGTGTAGCGTCAATTTAGGAGAGGGGCCTGAGATTGCAGCAAGAAAGGCCCTTGAGGGTGTTCAAGTTAATTTGGGGAGTGGAAATACTAAATTGCCTTTAGGTCGATTGATTCCACCAGGACAAATTTTTGATTTAGAAGAGATTTTGGGACCTTATTGCGGATAAGGTTGTTGAGGTTGAATTATTCAATTGCTAATTATTGAAGTTACAAATGCTCGTGAGGTTGTCCGCCAACGTGTTGGCCGATTAGGCGAGAGATTTATAGGCAAAGTTTTTGATGCTGAAGCTCAAGTAGAGAAAGCTTTGATTCAGGAGATGGAGGCAGCATTTCAGGAATTTGGAATTGAAGCAAAAATTCTTTCAGTAGATGGTCTGAAATTAGATGGATCTAAGTCTTTAGATGTTCAACTTCATGTGAGAGAAGAAAGAGATGTTTATCTTAAAAACGAATAATATTTTTTTTTATTACCTGTACTAGCTCGTTGATTTCACTTACTTTTAAGAAATAATTCATTAAAGTAAAAGTGAAAACACCTAAAGATGCAGAAAAGGTTACTTCTATTAATAGGCTTAAAAAATCTTTATTCCATAAAATAATAGAACTCATACTGTAAATAATTAAGGCTGTAATGCACCCCGAGAAAATCATTTTAATTAAGTTGAAGAACCATTTTTTAAAAGGAAGACCTTTTATTTTATTTTTCAAATATAATAAAAGAGCTATGCAGCTTGATAAGTTAACAATAACTGTTGCGTAAATAAGACCAGGTGCTCCAAAGTTAAATGGTACTTGGTTGCCCCATGGAGTAGGGCCTCCGATTAGAAGCCAGTCAAAAATAATATTAAGAATAATACCTATTATTGAAATCTTGAAAGGTATTTTTGCATCTCCAAGGGCATAAAATATTCTTACTAATAGATCTCTACCTAAATAGAACGGCATCCCTATAGCATATGCAATTAATAATTGACTCACTAAAATAATTGCTTTTGTATCGAAAGCTCCTCGTGCATAAATTAGTTCAATTATTTGGTGACTAAGAGATATAAGTATTGCTCCAAAAACTATCATGCTTGCTGTTGAAAAAGTTAATCCCTGATCAATCTTTTTGATAAGTTCAGATCTATCTTCCTTATTCTTAAGTTTTGAATATGTTGGTAAAAGAGGAATTAATAGAGCATTTGAAACCAAGCCAAGAGGTGCTTGAATTAGAAAATTTGCATAACTCAGGCCTGCAGCGGCTCCAATAATTCTGGAAGCAAAAAACAGATCTGTGAACACATTGAATTGCAGCATGCCTGAAGAAAGAGATGCTGGGCCAACTATTTGTAAAACTTCTTTAACGCCAGAGTGATTGATATTCCAAGCAAACTTCATTGGAGTGAACCCTTTCCTTATTAAAGATGGAAGTTGAATTCCCCATTGCAATATGGCTCCTATTAATGTTGCTGCAGCTAAGATAATCCCTCCCTTTAGGCCAATATCAATAGATTGGATTGATTGACTTTTTGTAAGCCAGAAAATTCCTATAAATACTATTAGAACAATACTTGATATAACAGGAGAGATAGAAGGTATAAAAAATTCATCTTTTGAATTTAAAGCCCCGAACCCAATTCCAATAAAAGCAGAAATAAAAGCTATAGGTGACATTATTTGCAACTGAACTACAGCAATCTGGTGAACTTCAGTAGTTAGTCCTGGGGCAATAATTCTTATTAATTGGTCTGCTGCAATGAATATGATTCCACTAATGATAATGAGGGTAAAAGCAACTATTGTATTTACTGAAGCAGTTATATATTGGGCCTCTTTTTGTTTCTTTCGACTTAAAACACTAACTATTGCATTATGTAATGGACCATTAAGTCCTCCAAGCAGAACTAAGAAAAAGCCTGGAATTATATATGCATAATTATAAGCGTCATAGGCGGTACCTATACCAAATGCTCCTGCAATAACAAGTTGTCTAAGCATTCCTCCCGATTTACTTAGTAAAGTCCCTAAAGTGACAATTGCTGCAATTTTTTTAATGGATTTTGTCATAGGTTATTTAAATGAATTTATTGAACTTTCTTGATGATTCTCCTAATACTTAACGCAATCATTTGATGATGGTAATGCTAGATCACACGCTCCTTAAATTTCCTCCTTTGCAAGAAGGGCTTTTGCTCAAAAGATATAAGCGTTTTTTGGCAGATATTAAAATTGATTCAGGTGAAATAGTTACAGCACATTGTCCTAATACTGGACCAATGAAAGGAGTTATTTTTGAAGGTGGTCGAGTGAGAATTAGATATGCGCCATCACCTACTCGCAAATTAGATTGGTCATGGGAGCAGTCAGAAGTTAGCCTTTCCGATGGATCTTCATGTTGGGTGGGAGTTAATACATCCTTAGCAAATAAGCTTGTCAAACTTCTTATTGAGGCAGGTTTTTTAGAAAAAGAACTTGGGTCTATTGAACGCATTCGACAAGAAGTTGTTTATGGAGTTGATCGCCGAAGTCGAATTGATTTACTTCTGACTCCCTCAGAGAATAATTCAGATCAACGAAATATATATGTTGAAGTTAAAAATACTACTTGGACTCAAGGCTCTTTAGCGCTTTTCCCTGACACTATTACTACAAGAGGACAAAAGCATTTAAATGAGTTAATGCATATTCTCCCTGAATATAGATCAGTCTTGATCCCTTGCATTAGTCGAAATGATGTAGATTCTTTTGCTCCAGGCGACAGTGCTGACAAGGTATACGGAAATTTATTTAGGAAGGCAATCGAAAAGGGTATGGAAGTATTCCCTTGTTGTTTTAGTTTTCATAATGATTGTATTAAATGGCAGGGGACCAAAACTTTTCAGAAAAGTCAATTTTTTAGTTAAATTCAATACTTTTTAGAAGACGAATGGCAGATTGTGTATCTCTTAATACTTGTTTGCGCACAGATAGTATTCATAGTTAATGCAATCTTGGAAATTTTTCCTCGAAAATTCTGCAGTTTTACATTGTTTTATGACCACTGCCCTTCAATCGTCCCCAAGGCGAAGTAATGCTCGCCCTCTTCAAGACGCAAGTCTTTTAAATGGACCAATGCTTCTTTTCAGAAGTATTCGTGGATTGCGAACAAATCGATCTTTACTTTGGTTAGCTTGTGTACCAATTGCACTTTCTGGGTTAGGTCTTTTTAATCTTGCTGTTCATGCCGCTGATGCAACTGGAATAACACTTAATGCTCAAGGTTTAGCAAATAACCTTTGGTTATTGATAGCAACAATTTTAGTCATTTTCATGAATGCAGGCTTTGCAATGGTCGAAGCTGGTATGTGTAGGCAAAAGAATGCCGTTAATATTTTAGCCAAAAACCTTCTGGTTTTTACTTTGGCAGTATCAGCGTATTGGTTTATTGGATATCATTTGATGTATACCGGTGAATGGATTATTCCTGGTATTTTGAAGTCACCAGGCTTTTTCTTTGATCCAACAGTTACGGATCCAGAGGGTTTAGTTCCTAGTATCGACTTCTTATTTCAAGCAGCATTTGCAGGAACTGCAGCAACCATAGTTTCTGGAGTAGTCGCAGAGAGAATTAAGTTTGGAGAGTTTGTAATTTTCTCACTTATTCTCACTGCTTTTATTTATCCAATTGCTGGATCATGGCAATGGAATTTTCCTGATGAAGCTGGTGTAGGTGGAGGTTGGTTGGCTCGATTAGGGTTTATAGATTTTGCTGGATCAACAATTGTTCATTCTGTAGGAGCATGGGCTGGCTTAGTAGGAGCAGCCCTTTTGGGACCACGTATAGGTAAGTTTGTAGATGGAAAACCCCAGGCCCTACCTGGCCATAATATGGCGATTGCCACTCTGGGTGCTTTGATTCTTTGGATTGGCTGGTATGGATTTAATCCTGGGTCGGTTTTGGCTCTAGATCAAACAGTTCCTTATGTGGCTGTGACTACAACACTTGCTGCTGCTGGAGGTGGTATTGCTGCAACAATCCTTAGTCAGCTAACAAGCGGGAAGCCAGATTTAACAATGATAATTAATGGCATACTTGCTGGATTAGTAAGTATTACCGCTGGTTGTGACGGAGTCTCAATGTGGGCTGCTTGGGTTATTGGATTTATTGGTGGTCTCATTGTTGTTTTCTCCGTTTCATTTGTAGATGGCCTTGGCATAGATGATCCCGTAGGTGCAGTTTCTGTTCATGGATCTTGCGGTATTTGGGGAACACTAGCTGTTGGTTTTTTTAATGCTGACTACGGCTTATTTACTGGACATGGTTTTTCTCAAATAGGTGTTCAGTTAATTGGTGCAATTGCCTATGCCGCTTTTATCATTATTTCTTGCTGGATTCTTTGGTCTTTTATTGGGTCACTATTTGGTGGGATTAGAGTTTCAGAAGAAGAAGAAATTAAAGGGTTAGATATTGGTGAGCATGGAATGGAAGCTTATCCTGACTTTGCTTCAAATTAATTAACTTAATTAATTTCAAAAAAAGCCTGGACTTGTTCCAGGCTTTTTTTATTTCTATTTATTGGACTAATAATTATGTATACTCGCAAGTGCTGTGAGTTTTGAAATGGATACTCAAGCTTTTAAACAGTCTCTTCATAAATCTGATCGTTATAACCGTAGAGGTTTTGGTTCTGCTGCGCAAAGAGCACAGGCACTTGCGGATGCTTATCAGAGTAAACTAATTGGCACAATTAGAGATAATGGGAATTTATTACAGCATGGACGTTTACAAGTAAGGCTTGCAGAAGCGTTTGGATTTTGTTGGGGCGTAGAAAGATCTGTTGCTATGGCATATGAAACAAGAAAGCATTATCCAACTCAAAGGATTTGGATAACCAATGAGATTATTCACAATCCTTCGGTTAATGATCATCTCCGTAAGATGAATGTACTTTTTATTTCTGAAGAAAAGGGTGTTAAGGATTTCTCAGGTGTAAAAAATGGTGATGTAGTTATTCTTCCGGCGTTTGGAGCAACTGTTCAAGATATGCAGCTCCTGCATGAACGGGGTTGCCATATTATTGATACCACTTGCCCTTGGGTGTCAAAAGTTTGGCATACAGTAGAAAAGCATAAGAAACATACTTTTACTTCTATTATTCATGGCAAATATAAACATGAAGAAACCCTTGCTACTAGTTCATTTGCAGGAACATATTTAGTTGTACTTGATCTTGCGGAGGCTCAATATGTTTCTGATTACATTCTTGGAAAAGGGAATAGGGAGGAGTTCTTAAAGAGATTCTCGAAAGCCTCCTCTAATGGTTTTGACCCTGATAAAGATTTAGAGCGTCTAGGTGTTGCTAATCAAACAACTATGTTAAAAAGTGAGACCGAAGAAATAGGAAGACTGTTTGAAAAAACAATGTTAAGTAAATTTGGTCCTGCAGAAATTAATGAACACTTTTTAGCTTTTAATACTATTTGTGATGCAACTGATGAAAGACAAGGTGCAATGTTTTCTTTGGTTGATGAAGCTCTAGATGTGATGGTAGTTATAGGTGGATATAATTCTTCTAATACAACTCACCTTCAAGAAATAGCTGTTAGTAGGGGGATACGATCATTTCATATTGATACTCCAGATCGCATTAATGAAAGTACAAATACAATTACTCATATGCCATTAGGGGAAGATTTGATAAGCGAAAAAAACTTTTTACCAGAAGGTAGTGTAAAGGTAGGAATAACTTCAGGAGCTTCTACTCCAGATAGAGTTGTTGAGCATGTTATTCAAAAGCTTATGAAGCTTAGTGAGAAAAGTGTTTGCCCTTCCTAAGCCACTTTTTTGAACCTCTTCTATTAGTATCGTTTCCTAAACCTTTGTGAATATGCCTGAATCAACTAATTCAAAATCTCGAGACGCCAAGTCAGGTTCATCTTCTCAGAAGGTAGAAGTTGTAGTACAGAGTCCTTCTCCTCAAGGTGAAGTAAATATCCTTGGAGAATTATCCATATTTGTGTTGAGAGTTTTATTCAGTTTGTTCATGGTTCATCATGGATTAGAAAAATTGAATGACCCAGAAGGGTTTTCAGAGTTTGTCGTTGGTAAGTATTTTAGTTTTCTACCTGGCGACCCAATTTTTTGGACTTATGCAGCAGGGGTGACACAAGTAATTTGTCCTTTGGGTTTAGCAACAGGTGTTTTAGCAAGAATTTCCTCATTGGGAATTTTTGGAACAATGGTATTTGCTTGTTACTTTCACTTTATAGATACCGGTTTGGAAGGATTTCCATTGGCTGTTGTTGAGGCCCACAATTATGCTTTTGAATTATCCGCTATTTATGCAGCTATATCTCTTTACTTTGTATGTGCTGGCCCTGGAAGATTATCTTTATTCAGAAAGACAAATACAATCACTTATTACCCTAAAGGAAATTAATTTTTTATTTAATGTAAAAAGTGTCTTTTTCTAGTGAATAGCATAGAAATATCTAATTCATTACAAGCATCTATTGAGTTTTGATCTTTAATACTTCCACCAGGCTGAATAATAGCTTTTATTCCATATTCGGAAGCTAATCTCACAGTATCTTCAAATGGGAAGAATCCATCACTAGCGAGAACTGCTCCTTTTGCTTTTCTACCTGCAGCTTCAAGGGCTAATTTTGCAGATCCTACCCTATTCATTTGCCCTGCACCAATCCCTAAGCTTTGACCTGAAGATGCAATTGTAATTGCATTAGACCTGATATGTCTTACTAGCTTCCAGGCAAAAACCAGATCTTTTTTTTCTTGAGAACTGGGCTCTCTATTTGTTGCTACTTCCCAAGTGTCAGATTCTATTGCTTTATCATCTTTGTCTTGAATTAATAAACCACCAAGAATGCTTCTGATTTGCTTTGACTCCGAAACTTCAAGGCAAGATGGTTTTAGTTCAAGTAGCCTTAAGTTTTTCTTTTTAGAAAGAATTTCCTTGGCTTCTGTTTCAAAAGATGGTGCAACCACACATTCTAAAAAAATGTTAGTTAGTTGTTCAGCTGTTTTTGAATCTACTGATCTATTTAAAGCAACTATCCCGCCAAAAGCACTAATGGGATCTGCTTCAAGAGCACGTTCTAATGCAGAACTAATTGAATCTGATATCGCTACTCCACAAGGGTTAGTATGCTTGACCACAACAGCAGCCTTATCAATACAATTTTGATTGCCATAACCGAATTCAAGAATAGTTGAAAGCGCAGCTTCAAGATCCAAAAGATTATTTGTACTAAGTTCTTTCCCTTGTAATTGCTTTGCTCCTCCCCATCCTTCTCTTGGATAGGCAAACCATGAAGCTCTTTGATGCGGATTTTCTCCATATCTAAGTTTTTGTTTTAGAGGGATTGCCTCAATCCATTGAGAAGATTCGTTTCCTGTTTTTGAATTCATCCATTTATTTATTGCTAGGTCATAAGTTGCTGTATGTTCAAAAGCTTCAATAGCTAGTTCTCTTCGAAACTCTTCAGTTACCTTGTTCTGTTTTAATGCTTCTAGAAAAGGTTGGTATTGATTTGGATTAGAAAGAACAGTTACATCACTGTGATTTTTTGCAGCGGCTCTAATGAGAGTTGGTCCTCCAATATCAATATTTTCAATAGCTTCTTCCCATCTGACTAAAGGGTTTGCAATGGTTTCAACGAATGGATATAAATTTACTATGACTAAATTAATATGAGAAATTTTATGTTTTTCCAAATCTTTCTCATGATTTGAGTCATTTCTTTTTGCAAGAATCCCTCCATGTATTATCGGATGAAGAGTTTTGACTCTGCCTCCAAGTATCTCAGGGGCACCAGTGTAATCAGATATGCGTGTAACTTCTATTAACTCTGCTTCAAGCGCTTTTGCTGTTCCACCACTAGATATGATTTGAAAACCAAAATCTTCTGTTAATGATTTTGCTAAAGGTATTAAGCCTTGTTTATTTGAAACACTTAACAAGGCTATCGGTTTCATCTTAGTAAAAATCAAATTCAAGATTTAACTTAATTAGCCACGCTCAGAATTGCTTAAATGAAAGAAGATCTTGTTTGCTTGCACACAACATCAGCATCGCGGCGATTAATCTTGCTGCATGGATGGGGAGCTGATGCTGAGGATTTAATACCTTTTGGCGAAATAATACATGAAGGCCTTAAAGGACAGGAAATAGTTGAAATTGTTTCATTAAGAGCACCTTTATCTCATCCAGGTGGACTTGGTAAGCAGTGGTATAGCCTTTTCCCTCCAGATTGGACTGAAGCAAATAAGGCAGTAGATGATCTGCAATTGAGATTAGAAAGTTTGTCTAATGACAATATTTCGATTGAACAATCGGCGATTATGGGCTTTTCACAAGGAGGAGCTATGGCATTAGCTTCAGGATTGCAGTTGCCTTTTGCAGGAGTAATAGCTTGCAGTGCTTATCCACATCCAAATTTGAGTATTCCAGATAAAATCCCACCAGTTTTCCTGAGTCATGGGACAAATGATGAAATTGTTCCATGTCTTGCAATGCAAAACATAGCGGATTTGATAAAAGATAATGGCTTTAACGCTGAAACTGAGCTCTTTGTGGGAGGTCATGAAATACCAAATCAAATCATTCTGAAAATTGTTCAAACCTTGTCAGAATGGTTTGCTTTGTAAATCAAATTTATTTATTAAACAAAAGCATATTCATATTCTTCTATCTCTTCCCAATCATCTGCAGTTAGTTCAAGACCTTCAAATATTTTTTCTTCTCCAATACATTCAACTATTGATCTAAGAGATGGAAATAAAAAATGATTTTCTTCTGCATATTGTGCACTGAAAAGTCCTTTTTCTCCCCAGAAATATCTATCAGTGGTATGTTCATTTCTTCTAACGTTAAGAACTGAAGGAGAGTTTAATCCAGATTCTGCAATGTAATGTCTAGCTGCTGTAACAGGTTTGTGCTTGCCAGTTTCAAGGTGAAAAGTTGGAACATGGGCCATAACTCTTTGCCCTGCAAGGCGTCTACGGCTAATCCTTTTGCGCTTCTTAGACATAAATAGAAATCCTGTTTTGAGCAGTAGAAGTGAATAAAGTGGAGTTGAGGTGGTTTGTTTTTAAAATTCAAAATCAATCTCAATCATTGAAAGGATTAATTTTTGAATAATCGCGTAAATAACTGCGACAAATTGAACCTCAGATCCACTCAATAAGCCTTTTTTGCAGCCCCAATAACATCTGCGATGGCTTGCGTGCACTTTTTGTGCAACTCTATTGAATTAATCTTGAGAGAAATGTGAAAGGCTCACCTTTGGCCTATATGAATATCTTAATACTTTTTTCTGGATTTTCAAGTTTTTTAGGCTTGATTATCAAGTTGAAGACAGTCGAGAATAGAATGCAATGAAGATATCTCAAAGATTTAAGAATTTAGTGAGACAGCAGTTGAACAGTTTTGAGACTGAAGCTGCTGTTGATCAATTGATTGTTTATGTAGCAAAATCTAGTGATGGTAATTCACCTAGCTTAGAAGTTGCAGGTCAATGGCCAGAATCAAAAAAAGTTTTGAAGCCACTTGAGTCTGATAGAGAATTGAGAACCCCCTCGCCAAGTCGCCGATGGTATCCCTTGCAGGAAGAATCGATTTTGTTAGGTGTTCTTAGAGTGGAAATTTCTGATAACTCTGAGGAATGGCCTGGCTACTTAGATAGGAGACTCCAGTCATCTGCAATGGCTCTTGCTCAATGTCTTGGATTGGAATTTGAAAAAGAAAGACTTCTAAATGAACTAAATCAACAGCGTGAACAAATTGGAATGATGGTTCACCAATTAAGGAATCCTTTGGCTGCCCTTAGGACGTATGCAAAACTTCTTTTAAGAAAACTAGGTCCAGAAAGTGATTACAGATCTCTATTAGAAGGACTATTAAATGAGCAAGAGCAATTAAATAACTATGTATCAGTTCTGGATGATTTAAGTCAAGTGAAGTTACCTGCTGGAAAAGTTGCACCAGCTCATTTATTACTTCCTCCTGTTTTCGCTGCAAAGGGTTCTGTAAATCTTAAGAACTTGCTAGAACCATTAATTGACAGAGCCTCTGTAACGGCAAATTTACAGGGAAGGGACTGGTATGGTCCTTCTCAATGGCCAAAGTGGATGATTCAACCTATTTCTAAAGACGAAGGGGTTATTGCAGAAATCGTTGCCAATCTTTTAGAAAATGCATTTAAATATAGCCCTGATTCTTCTCCAATAGGTATTCATTTAAATCAAAATGCTATTTGTGTGTGGGATGGTGGTATTCCCATAAAAGAAGATTTAAGAGAAAAGATTTTTAATAAAGGTTTTAGAGCAAATGATAGTTCTGAAATTTCAGGCAGTGGCTTGGGATTGGCTTTCGCTAAAGAACTGACTGAGCAATTAGAAGGTGAATTAAAATTAATTAATAGACCATTTGATTTTGATTCCAATCTTCCTTTAGAAGGAAATGCTTTTGTAATTACTTTCCCTACCAAACTACAGATAGAAAAAGAAGTATGAAAGTTTCTACTAAGACAACACTTGCCCCATAAGAGTCACCAGTATGCCCTTTAAGCGTTTTACCTACTAAGTGTGGAATCACAATTGAGGGCAAAAAACATAAGAGAATTGACAATACTATTTTAAAATGATTATTAACTTCAAGTATTTTAAACAAAAATAATGAACATATTACTATAAGAACTATTGCGGATGGGATGGCTTCTCTAATTAAGCCTTCCCAGTTTTTATGATGTAAAGAACCACTACTCTTTATTCCTGGGTTTTTTATATATGCAAACTTTTCTATTGCCCAAAGAGTAGAAAATCTTCCCCAAAAAGCTGCAACTGGCATTGCGTATGGAATATAGTTATTAAGCCTTAATAATGCTGCTATTTGAAGCATTAAAATAATCATTAGACTTTGAACACCTATTGCGCCGATCCGACTATCTCTCATTGCTTCGAAACGTCTTTCTTTTCCAGCAGCTATTCCATCAGTAGTGTCAATTAGGCCGTCTAAATGAAGTCCTCCGGTTATCAGGTAACCAAAAGATAGAACAATTAAGGTAATTGATTCTTTAGGCCAAATGAATTTGTTGAGTCCTATCCAAATTACAGATTGGAAGATTCCAATTAATATTCCAATTATGGGAGCAAATCTTGCAATTCGAATAAAAGAGGTTTTAGATAAAGACCATTTTGGAAGAATGGTATAAAAGACCCAAGCCCCTGCTAAGTCATGATGCCAACGTGATTTATGTAGATTTTTTTGCATTATCACCAATCATGATTCCCAAAATAATGAAGTCCCTAACTATTTGTCCAAAAAAACTCAAAATATTTTTGTAAAAAGACTGTGTTTAATTTTCAGATTAAAAATTGTTGTCCGAACACAAGAGCAAGAACTGGCTCATTCTTTACTCCTCATGGACAAGTCTTGACCCCTAGGTTTATGCCTGTTGGTACTTCTGGCACGGTTAAGGGTATTTCTTCTGAACAGCTTTTAGGTACAGATGCAGAAATGATTTTAGCTAATACTTTTCATCTTCATCTTCAACCTGGAGAGCAAATTATTTCTGAAGCAGGAGGAATACATAAATTTATGGGCTGGGATAGGCCAATACTTACTGATTCAGGCGGATTCCAAGTTTTTAGTCTTGCAAATTTAAACAAAATTGATGATCAAGGTGTTTCTTTTCAAAGTCCTAGAGATGGACGTCACATTGAATTTACGCCTGAAATTGCAATAGAAATTCAGATGGCTTTAGGGGCTGACGTGGCCATGGCATTTGATGAATGCCCACCTTTTTCAGCTAGTGAAAATGATATAGAACTTGCATGTCTCCGTACTCATAAATGGTTAGAAAGATGTGTTTCAAAGCATAACAAGAATGATCAAGCACTCTTTGGCATAGTTCAAGGAGGTTGTTTCCCTCATCTTCGTGAGATGAGTGCAAGAATTGTTTCTGGATTTGAATTACCTGGGATAGCAATTGGAGGTGTAAGTGTTGGTGAAGATAGCAATGAAATTAATAAAATTGTTCGTTATATAACTCCTCTGCTTCCTGAGAATCGTCCTAGATATTTGATGGGTATAGGAACTCTAAAGGAAATGGCGATTGCTGTTGCAAACGGTGTTGATTTATTTGATTGTGTTTTGCCTACGCGCTTAGGAAGGCATGGAAGTGTATTGATTAATGGTGAGAGATGGAATCTTAAAAATTCATGTTTTAAAAATGATTTTCAGCCGTTGGACAAAACTTGTTCATGCGAAGCATGTCAGAAGCACACCAGGGCATATTTGCATCACTTGATAAGGAGTAATGAATTACTAGGCCTTACTCTTTTGAGTTTGCATAATTTGACTCATTTGATCCGTTTTACTAAGGCTATGAGGTTAGCTATTGAAGAAGGTTCTTTTTCAGAGGATTTCGCTCCTTGGGATAGTGACTCTAAAGCACGTAACACATGGTATTGTCCTTGAAACGTCCATTGATTATTAGGGATGAATTCAATTTCCCTCGACTTGCTTGCTCAATTACCAGAGGCGTATCGCGCTTTTGCTCCAACAGTGGATGTGCTTCCACTGATACCTATTTTCTTCTTCCTGCTAGTTTTTGTATGGCAGGCAGCAGTAGGGTTTCGTTAAAACCTTTGTCAAGGTTTAATTCTTTTACCCATTAAGCCGGCAAAATCTAAGAATAAAAGCTGTCTTAATAGAGATTTCTATTAAGACAGCTTTTATTGTCTTGAATTATTTTTATTTTAAATAGCATTTAGAGGCCAAGTCCAAGTGATATTTCATTTATGGGGTTTTCTACGGCTTGCTCTATTAAGTCTGCCAGATGAAGCGCTCTAGATGCTTGTAGTCCATCAACAGCAGGAGTCTCTATCCCTCTAACACATTGAAGAAAATGTTCTAATTCTGCGTAAAGAGGTTCTATTGACGTCGTATTCACTTCTTCAACAAATCCATCATTTCGATATAACAATTCACCATGGTCTGCTGAATACCATTCATGTGCGCGTCTATGAATATGAAGATTGTGATTTAAAAAATCTGTTTCAACAAGGCTTTCTTTGCAATGGGCGCTTAAATTACGTATTTTTCTATGAGTCATTTTACTTGCAGTGAGACTTGCGATTACACCATTTTTAAAACCAAGTGTTGCATTTACGTAATCAATTGGGCCTTTATTGCTTCTCCCTCCCACTGCTGTAAGTCTTACTACTTTGGAGTTTGTCAGCTCTAGAATTAAATCTATGTCATGGATCATTAGATCTAATACAACTGATACGTCATTAGCCCTGTCAGAGTGAGGACTATGCCTTCTTGCTTCAATTGCTACAACTTCTTCATTTGCAATTACTTTTGTTAACTCTCTGAAAGCTGGATTAAATCTTTCAATATGTCCTACTTGAAGCAAGCAATTTGCTTTGTTTGATGCATCTATTAGCGCTGAGGCTTCGTCTTGAGAAGCAGCTATAGGTTTCTCTATTAATACATGTTTGCAAGCTTTCAGGCATTCAAGACCGACTTTGTGATGTAGCAAAGTTGGTACAGCTATACATACTGCTTCTACTTTCGGTAGTAATTCTTCGTAAGTCTCAAACCATTTGCAATTAAATTGTTCAGTAGCCAGTTTCCCTCTTTCTTGGTCAAGATCTGCAACACCAACAAGATCAGCGTCCTTTATTAGGCTTAACACCCTGGCATGGTGCCATCCCATATTGCCTATTCCTATTACTCCAACTTTTACCGGAACCATTTTGGTTGCCATTTTTATGGTGTTAGGAATTGCTTGACCTTAACTCTTGAGAATCTTCTTCGGGAGAATCTTTGGTCAGGATTATTTTGACACGATTTATTCTTGGACCTTGCATAGAGATTATGTCAAATTTTGTTTTTTTGTATAAAAGTTTTTGCCCTACTATTGGAACTTTTTGGAGTTTTTCTAGAAGAAAACCTGCAATAGTATGATGATTATCTGATTCAGGTAAATCAAGATTTAACTGTCTATTTAATTCAATTATTTCAAAGTTTCCATCCGCAAGCCAAGCTAAGGGGTTACCGTCTATTTGAAGAAGATATGGCTCATTGATTTCAGTTTGGATTTCATCTCCAACAATTTCTCCTGTTAGATCAGTTGCAGTGATGAGGCCTTCAGTTCCTCCATGTTCATCAATAACTAGAAGTAAAGGATTTCCGCTTTTTATCAAAGGTAATAGCTCAGCTAATGTTGCTGTTTCCAGCACTTTTGGAGCCGGTTTTATATATGGTGCAAGTGGGGTATCCGCTTGCATTTCTCCATTTGAAATAGGTTCCGCAAGTCTTCGCAGGTCGAGAACTCCCAAAACATCATCAAGTGAATCTCCAGTTACAAAGAAACGCGCATGGCGAGAAATATGAACTTCCCTCATTAGTTCAGCGAAGCAAACTTCCCTTGGTAAGGTCACCATTCCAGAGCGTGGAATCATAACTTCTCTAACTTGAGTATCACGAAGCGCAAAAACACCTTCAAGGATATTTTTTTCATCAGGCAATAGCCCAGTTACACTTCCACTTTCAATGAGACTTTCCAATTCCCCTGCAGATAAGGCAGAGACAAGGGAATCCCATCTTGTGTTTAAACCAACCAATTTTAATAATAATGAGGCTATTTTTTCTAGGACATATAGGACAGGCGCCATGGTTCTCATGGCAATTTCCAAGAGAGGGGCTAGCTTAAGTGCAGCAGCTTCTTGTCTATTAAGAACTAAAGCTTTGGGAAGGAGTCCTGAAAGTAAAGTCGCAAGAATAACTATGCCTAAGAAGACAAATATTTTCCAGAAAGTTTTTGAAGTTTCGGAAGTTGTTAATTCATTTGTAAATTCATACCCAAACCAACCTAATGAAACAAGAGAAACAGTTACTCCTAATTGAGCAACCATTAAAGCTCTTCTCATTCTCCTCTGAAGGCGATGAATAGCCTGGGCTCCTTCTGTCCCTTCTTCAAGCAATCTTTCAACGCGACTTGGGCGTAACCTAATAATTGCAACTTCTCCAGCTGCAAAGAAAGCTGGTATAGCTAGCAATATGCCAAGAACGAAAACTTGCATTAAAAATGTTTGATGGGGGTGGCGAGGATCGAACTCGCCTAAGGCGAATTATGAGTTCGCTGCATTCACCAGATTGCTACACCCCCGGAAAGTTGATTTCAGGGATCTACTGGATAATAGGAAGGTTTTTCACTAATAATAAATGTTAGGGAAATAATTCAAAAATTCAGGAAGCTTAGCTATTCCCATTTTAATATGAATCCTTCAATAAAATCTAATCAGGCTATCAAAAACGAGTTATTAAATCTTCTGGCTCAAAACGCTTATCAAAAAGGAGATTTTACTTTGTCTTCAGGGCGAAAGAGTATTCATTATGTGAATTGCAAACCAGTAAGCCTTAGTGGGATTGGATTGAATCTAATAAGCACTTTGATGCTTAATTATGTTGAGCCTGAAGCGTGTGCAGTTGCTGGTTTAACTCTAGGAGCGGACCCTTTGGTTAGTGGAGTTTCTATGGCAGCCGCTCAGGTTAATAGAGATTTAAATGCTCTAATAGTTCGAAAGAAGCCAAAAGGTCATGGAACTGAGTCTTGGATAGAAGGTCCTTTACCTCCAAAAGGATCATTGATTACAATATTGGAAGATGTAGTTACGACAGGCCAGTCTTCTCTTAAAGCAGTAAAACCTCTAAGTGAGCTGGGCTATTCCATTAATAAAATTGTCGCTCTTGTTGATAGAAGAGAGGGGGCAGATTTAACAATTTCGAATGCTGGCTTAGTCCTTGAGAGTGTTTTTTCTATTGAAGAAGTATCAACAAGGTCGATTGACCTAACTAATTAAATGAATAACGTGGAAAATATTATTTGGGAAGCTAATTATAAAGTGATAAAGTTAACAGGAGAAGGTGTAAGGCAATTCCTTCATGGACAGACATCAGCTGATATAATTGGCGCACATAAAGAAGATTTTATAAAGGCATGTTGCTTATCAAATAAAGGAAAGGTTCGTGCTTTAATAGAAATTAAATTGAATTCAATAGGTGCAGATATTTTAGTTCTTTCAGGTAGTCATCAGGAAGTCTTGGAAGGATTTGACCGTGTGATTTTTCCTGCAGATAGAGTTCATATTAAATCAATAGATTGTATCAGAAGGGTTCAAAAAATATCTCTAGAAGAGACATGGAAAGAATCTATAGTTAGATGGATTGGAGATAAAAAGTCAATTGATAATATATTTAAGGGCTTTAGATTAGCAACATTGAAAGAAGTCGAATCTTGGAGGATAATGCAGGGTATACCACTTAGTGAAAAAGATATTTCTTCTGCAAGCAATCCAATAGAATTAGGACTCATTGATTTAATTGATTCCAATAAAGGCTGCTATCTTGGGCAAGAGATAATTTCTAAATTAATACGAGTAGGTTTAGTCAATAAACAAATACGTTTTTGGGAGTCAAATCATGAAATTAAAGTTAATACAGATTTAGTAGATAATAAGAAGGAATCAATTGCTGGTATTATAACTTCTTCTTGCAAAATTAGCGATAAAAAAACAATTGGTTTAGCCATGATAAAGAGACAGTATTTAAAATACAATACGCTTTTTTCGGTAAATAGTTATCATTCGATAAGCCTAAAAATTCCTATCTCATTTGCTCAATTAAATAATGATAGTTAGTATTATACTTGCTATAAGTTGTCTTGTGTTAACATCCAAGATGTAATGGCCCAAGTTGCTAAACAATCATCTTTATTGTAATTAAAAATATAGTTTAAATTTTTTGAAAAGCTTTTAGATAGTTTCCTTGAATTTTTCCATTGTCGCCACCACAATAGAGCCATAGATCCGTCAACACCTTTCATGTCCCAATCAAAGCCGATATGCTTTGCAACACTCTTAAGGCTATAACTAGTAAGAGGTAATACCCAATGTTTCTTTAATATATATTGAATATCAATAAACCTATTGCTAATAATTTGTATATCTGACCTATTTATATTCTGCCTATGCGCTAGTTTTGTAATTGATAATAGTTCAGTGTCTCCATAATGTAGTATTGGCCAATCTGGATAATTATTTAATTTTTTTCGAATTCTTTCCCAGATATAATTTTCATTATCATTGTTAATATTAAGAAGCGGCTGATATTTAATATGATCTAAACCCCAGCTTCCATTTTTATCATGCTTTAATTTCAAGAAACCATGAAGAAAATCATGTTTCTTATCTGGGTCAGATTCAATATCATATAGCAATACTCCAGGAGCATCTTTTAATTCTGGTAATGCTTCTAATTGGTTTATATGCTTTTCTTTATTTTCTATTTTTACCAAGGCTTGTTGAATAATTTTATTGCTAAGTTCGCCGTTAATATCACCTAAACTATCCTTAATTTGATTAGGATTAGACTTTGAAAGTTCTTCTAAATTAGTGATTCCAACTTTTTTAAGCATTTCTAATCTTTTCCCTCCAATTCCATTTACCTCGGTGAGGTGGCCTTGAGAGCTTGCTTCTAAGTTACATATTCCTCGCCACGAGCAAATTGCACATTTACGTCTGTTTTGTGTTAATGGAGGAGGTACTAAAAGTTTAAGATCTTTAGTGAGTTTATTAATACTTTCTAGAACTTGAACTCCAAGGCTTTCTGTAAGTTTTATAACTTCGATATCAAGTCTTTTCTCTTTCTTGCAAATTACAATAGCTTCATTAACCGGAGCTTCTTGATGATTTTCAAGAAGTTGTCCAGTTAATGAAAGAATAAGTCGATGTTCTCTTGTTAAATTGTTACCCTGTCGAGTTATGACGGGTCTATAAGAAAAATCTCCCCATTTACTCTTTCCATCAATTTTCTGAATTATTGCTGGGCTTGCTTGCAGTGAATAGCCTGATGAATTTTCCAATTTGAGTTTTAATCCAAGTACAAAAGGTGCTCCTTCTTGGCATGATCCAATACTTTTGCTTTTTGAATTCTCTAACAAGGAAATAAAGCTTTGGTGTTGATGATCTAATTGAAGTGTGCGGTGAGCTGACCAAAGCTTTTTGCTTTTATCTCCATAACTATCTAACCAAGCTTTTCTTCTGCAACGAATCGAGCTTCTAAGAAGGCGATCAGTGATTAAAATTGATTTATGCGTTGGGATTGCCATAAACAAAAGATAAGTCGGATGCCTTTTAGATCAAACCTATTAATTGAATACCAATGACAAAAAAGCCGTTACGTTTAGCTCCTCAGCCTATTTCATTTGGTACTGATGGCTGGAGAGGAATCTTGGGAGTTGACTTTACTCTGGAAAAACTTTTGCCGGTAGCTATTGCTTCTTCTCAAGAACTTAATTATCGGAAACCTTCTGATCTTCGAAGCCGTGAAATTATTATTGGATACGACCGTCGCTTTTTAGCTGATGCAATGGCTGAAGCTGTGGCGTCAGCAGTTAGAGGATGTGGACTTGAGCCTTTATTAACAGATTCTCCTGTGACAACCCCAGCTTGCAGTTGGGCAGTAAAAAATCATCAAGCGCTAGGTGCCTTGGTAATTACCGCAAGCCACAATCCCCCAGAATGGCTTGGATTAAAGATAAAAAGTTCACTAGGAGGTTCAGTAGATTCTGATTTCACTAAAGCAGTTGAGCAAAGACTTGAAGCTGGTGGAATAACCATTCCTGTAGATGGAAGAACAAATAGATTTGAATGTCGCAAAGAGCATTTAAATGGATTGAAAAGTAAATTTGATATCCCTGAAATTATTCGTGGACTTAAAAATGTAGGTTTAAATGTGATCATCGATCCAATGTATGGATCTGCTGCAGGTTGTATATCAGAACTTTTTTGTGATGCTCCTTCTGGATTGATTAGAGAAATAAATAGTCATTGTGACCCTTTATTTGGAGGTAACCCCCCTGAGCCATTGGCTAAGTATATTTCTAATCTCATCAACATAGTGAAAGTTTCATGTGATAGTGGAAGACCTTCTTTGGGATTGGTTTTTGATGGTGATGGTGATCGGATAGCTGCTGTAGATGAAAATGGGAATTATTGCAGTACTCAATATCTTATGCCGTTATTGATTGATCATTTGATTGGTATTAGGAATAGACCTGGATCCATTGTTAAAACTGTTAGTGGTTGTGATCAAATGCGATTAGTAGCTGAAAATTATCGAAGAGAAATTATTGAATTACCAGTAGGGTTTAAGTACATTGCACATGAGATGATTACTCAAGAAATATTAATTGGAGGAGAAGAGTCTGGTGGTATAGGCTTTGGATCACATATTCCTGAAAGAGATGCTCTCTATACTTCATTAGTATTGTTGGAAGCAATTTCTCAGGGAAAACAATTATTATTTCAAAGACTAGATGACCTTCAATTACGTTTTGGAAAAATATTCTTTGATCGAATTGATTTAGTATTTAATACTATTAATGAAAAAGATAGATTAGAATCTTTTCTTTCTGAGAATATACCTGATCTAGTTAATGGTAAAAGGGTTAAGCAGATTATTAAAATTGATGGAATTAAATTTATTCTAGATAAAAACTATTGGTTAATGTTTCGTTTTTCAGGGACTGAACCTTTGCTAAGAGTATATTCTCAGGCTCCAAGTAATGAAGATCTTCAGAGCACTCTTAATTGGGCAACCAAGCTAGTTAAGAGTTTATAAATAACCTTATTAATAAAATGAAAACTTCTTTAATAATAGCAACTAGAAATCAAGGAAAAATAAAAGAATTTAGAGAATTATTATCTGAATTTAATATCAATATATTGTCTCAACCTGATTTTATTCAAATTAATGAAAATGGAAATACTTTTGCTGAAAATGCCAGAATAAAAGCTTTAGAAGTTTCTGGAATTACGGGAGAATATTCATTAGCAGATGATTCAGGTTTATGTGTAGACTCTTTGAATGGTGCACCTGGAATCTATTCATCTCGTTATGCAAGCACAGATTCAGAAAGAATTAGTAAATTATTAAACGAATTGAAAAACTTTGAGAACCGGAAAGCAAGATTTAACGCAGCGATTTGTATTGCGAAAAAGGGAAAAGTAATTCTGGAGGTTGAAGGTAAATGTGAGGGATTAATTACCTATTTACCAAGAGGAAGTAATGGTTTTGGTTATGATCCAATATTCGAAGTTTTAGAAACAGGATTAACTTTTGCGGAAATGGAATCTGAGAAAAAAAAGACATATGGTCATAGAGGAATTGCATTCAAATTATTAAAGCCAGGGCTGAACAAACTTTTTGAAATTGGTTGAAAAATATTCCTTTAGCGAATTTTATTCAATTTGCAACCCAACTTCCATGTAAGCCATATGGAATCGCAATAGGTAATTCAATGACTGCTTGTTCAGAAAGATCCTTTGCTTTCAGAATTACTAAATCAGTCCCAACTCTCTCTCCATTCCAAGTCAAAACTACTATCCATCCATCATCTTCAATTGTGGAATGTGGGTTTGGAACCATTAAAGGTTCATTAACAAAACCTCTTGGTGCTGCGCTCCAGTAATGCTCTTCTCCATCATGTAGATCTAATTTCTTTATAGATTGAAGCGGACCATTACCTGATTTTCGCTCTGCGGTTGCCATCCAACTAAAACGTGCACTAAGTCCTTGATTATTAGGGTTGACCATTGCAAACTCACAGCATTGATTACTTAAAACCTCTAGCTCAAATTGACCTTTGTTTGGATTGATTGAACATCTTTTCAGAATACCTTCCGGTATTTCCTCAAAGTTAATTTGGCGAAAATCTTCCCCTGGCTCTATGGATGGAAAATCTTCATAAAAAATGCTTTCCAAAATTATTTCTTGGTCTTTTTCAAAAGCATTTAAGTGATGAAAAACAAATCCTTTAGGTGCATCAAAAATTAAAGGTGCTTTTCCTGAAAAACAACCGCTATCTCGAGGAATTAGCCAAAATTTTCCATTTGATTGAATATTAGATGTGAGGCATTGTGCGGCTCCTTTTTTACCTAATAAAAAGGGTATTGGATTGAAAGTAATTGCGTTTTGCAGAAATATTGCCCAATTTGGAGTTATTGCGAAGTCGTGTAGAAAAGCGAATCCATTAAAGGAATCTTTTCTATCACTTAAAAGATGACCTGATGCTTTCCCTTCATTTGCGAATTCCATCAATCTCAGTACACTTTTAGGTCCAGTTTTTACACCAAACGTAACCATTTTGGCCTCGCCATTATGCCCAGGATCAAATCTTGGATGAGCACTGAAGGCTTCTCCTTTTTTTAGAACTCCATTTAGATCTGAAATTCCATTTGTTCTAAGTGTTTTTAAGTTTAAGGAATAAGGACTAGCTGCTTCCCAGAGTGCAAGAAGTTCATCTCCTAGTTTGATGATATTTGTATTCGCAATATTTTTTAAACGAAGGTCGAAAGCATTTGCTATTTGACCACCTGGTTTTTGCGTACCAAAGACACCTCTATACAAAAATTTATTAGCTTTTTCTTCTTCTAACCAGGCTTCTGTTCTTATAAAACGATTACTGAAGGTTACTTTCCCATTTGCGAATTGCATTGAAGCAATCATTCCATCTCCATCGAAAGGATGGTGCACAAATTGCCCTCCTCGTTCTAATTGACCTGGCCCATTTCTATAAAAAGTTCCGCAAAGAGATTTTGGAACTTCTCCTCTGGTTACCTTGAGTTCAAGGTTTGATATCTCTTTGTCAACATTCCTATAGGCACTAATCCAATCTTCTCTATTGAAGTTAGAAACAGTTTCTTCTCGATTGATTTTTTTAGAGGATATAGTCATCAAATGGAAATTGGAATATGAGCTATATTCGCTTAAATTTCACCAACTTGTGAGGTTTTTCCCTAATTAAACAAGTTGAATTGAACAGGCATTTATCCAGCTTGTTCTAAGACTCCTTTGCTACTTGGTATTGAGCCATTTCTTCTTTGATCATATTCAACGGCCATTCTTAATGCTCTGGAAAAAGATTTAAAGCATGCCTCGATAATATGATGAGCATTTGAACCTTCTATTTGCCTTATATGTAATGTGAGGCCACTATTATTTACTACTGCTCCAAAGAATTCTTTAACCAGCTCAGTGTCGTAGCTCCCTACTTTCTCGACAGGTATTTTTAATCCATAAGCTAAATGAGGACGGCCTGAGCAGTCCAGTACTACTTGAATCAAAGCTTCATCTAAAGGGGCCATAAAATGACCAAAACGAAAAATACCTGATCTGTTTCCTAGTGCCTTTGATAGTGCCTGTCCAAAAGCAATCCCAACATCTTCATTTGTATGGTGATCGTCTATATGAGTATCCCCATTTGCAGTTACTTCTAAATCGAAAAGTCCATGGCTTGAGATTTGTTGAAGCATGTGATCGAGAAAAGGTATGCCGGTATTGATTTTGCATACTCCCTTCCCATCAAGATCTATACGAACAAAAACGTCCGTTTCTTTTGTTACTCGATGGATTTCGCCCTGCCTTGGTGAAGTCATATGTCTTATCTGGTGAATGAAATGTTGTTAGTTAAATCACATTCCGTTAATGCAATATCCAGCATCTACGTAAATTGTTTGACCTGAGATACCACTAGACAAATCACTCAGTAAAAATGCAGCGGTATTGCCAACTTCAGTTTGAGTAACAGTTCTCCTCAAAGGGGCCTTCTCTTCTACATTATGAATCATGTCTAGAATTCCACCTATAGCGGAACTTGCCAAAGTACGAATTGGCCCTGCACTTATTGCATTTACTCTAACTTGTTTCTCTGGACCAAGCTCAGCAGATAAGTATCGAACTGATGCTTCTAAAGCGGCTTTGGCTACTCCCATAACGTTGTAGTTAGGAATTGCTCTATCTGCTCCTAAATAAGTAAGAGTGACAACACCTGCTTTTTCTGTGAATAACTCCTTGGCATGCTTGCAAAGTGGCGCTAGAGAATATGCACTGATATCTAAAGCTCTAGAAAACCCTTCTGAACTAGTAGCACTGTAGTCACCAATTAACTCTTCTTTGCCAGCAAAAGCTAGACAATGGACTAGACCATCGAGCTCACCCCATTTGTCCTTTATTTCATTAAACACAGCTTCTATTTGAGAATTGTCTTGGACGTTTAAGGGAAGGAAAAGACTGGGATTTAATGGCGCCGTGAGCTCTTTTACCTTTGATTCGAATCTACCTTTCTCGTCTGGTAAATAAGTTATCCCCAGCTCAGCTCCTGCTTTGCTTAGTTGTTGTGCGATGCCCCAGGCGATCGAACGATTGTTTGCTATCCCAGTAACTAGGATTTTCTTACCACTTAAGTTTAGAAGCATCTTTCAAGAAATAATTTGAACCTTTTAAAGATTCTCTCTTATTCTGTGCGCAGATTTTATGTCCTGGGTTTATATATTTAATAAGACCCATAATTAGTAATGATTAAAACTGCAAAAAATGGTTAGAACTGCATCTAATATGTTGCCATTGGGCACCAGGCTCCCAGCCTTTGAATTACCTGTTGTAGAAGGGATAGAGCTAGGCCCTTTTTACGGAAAAGGCTGCAGAAGTATTAATCAAAAGATGTTTTCACTTAAGCCAATATTATTTATGCTCATATGCGCGCATTGTCCATTTGTAAAGCATGTAGAAAATGGACTAACAAATTTGCAGGAAGATTATGGAGAGAAGATTTATATGATTGCTGTCTCTAGTAATAGTTTGATTACTCATCCGCAAGATGCACCTGTATATCTTTCCAAGCAAGCAAATACCAATGGCTGGAGATTTCCTTATTTATTTGACCAAGATCAACTTTTAGCCAAATCACTTATGGCAGCTTGTACCCCTGATTTTTTTCTTTTTGCACCTTCCTTGATAAATGGAGAGCATGAATTGCAATATAGAGGTCAACTTGATGGAAGTAGGCCAGCTAATGGAATACCTGTTACTGGGAAAGACTTAAGGCAAGCTTTAGATAAAGTTTTAAATGGAGAACCAGTCAATGTTGATCAAAATCCTTCTATTGGCTGCAACATTAAATGGCATCCAGGGAAAGAACCTTTTTGGTTTGGGTGATTTTTAAATGAAAAATAAACAAATTTTTACCGTGAACAATTAGTGTGCCTTTTATGAAGGTGCCTCCATTTAGTCTTGATAAACAATTGTCCGAGATTGGACAAGAGATTAATAATGCTGTTTTAAGAGTCCTTGAAAGCGGAAAATACATAGGTGGAGAAGAGGTTAGATGTTTCGAAGAATCATTTTCTCGATATATAGGAACTAACTATTCAGTGAGCTGTAATAGCGGGACAGATGCTTTGGTACTTGCGTTAAGGGCGCTTGGAATAGGTAAGGATGATGAGGTGATAACTTCTTCGTTCTCTTTTTTTGCGACTGCTGAAGCTATAAGTAATGTCGGTGCGAAGCCGGTTTTTGTAGATATAGAAACGAATGGATATTTAATTGATCTGAATTTGATAGAAAAAGCAATTAACTCAAAAACAAAAGCAATATTACCTGTGCATCTTTTTGGATGCCCTGTTGATATGGATAAGATTATGGATCTTGCAGGTAAGTATCAATTAAAAGTCATTGAAGATTGTGCTCAAGCGGCTGGTGCTAAATGGAAAAATAAATCTGTAGGAAGTTGGGGTGATGTCGGATGCTTTAGTTTTTTCCCTACTAAGAATTTAGGAGCTGCAGGTGATGGAGGTGCTATTACTACCAATGATGATCATCTAGCAAGAAAGATAAGAGAGCTTGCAGTTCATGGAATGCCTAAAAGATATTTTCATACAGAGTTAGGTTATAACAGTCGCCTAGATGCTTTGCAGGCAGCAATTTTAAATGTAAAGCTACCAAAACTCTCTGATTGGATAATTCAAAGAGAAAAAATTGCATTTCGCTATATCAAAGCTCTTAAGCAATTACCTGGAATTCATATACCTGACTATTCAAATAATAAGAATATTATTCATGGATGGAATCAATTTGTTATTAAAGTAACTAAATATTCTTATCAAGAAAATGATCAATCCAATCAATTGCCTGATATGGAAGGACCATACAATAGTAAGACTAGAGATATCTTTAAATTGAAGCTAGATGAATTAGGTGTTCAAACTATTATTTACTACCCAGTGCCAATTCATCTTCAGCCTGCATATAAGGTTTTTAAGAATTCTTTTGAAAATCTTGATAGAACAGAGGAGACGTGTAGTCAAGTATTAAGTCTTCCTATCTTTCCAGAAATATCTGAGGAGCAACAAGACTTTGTTATTAATGCAATTAAAACGCTTATTAATGAATCAAGAGTTGAGGGCCTGACATGCTCTATACCAGGCCGTAATACTTTTCCCGTCTAAGGCTTCTTCCCCGCTTGAAATCTTTTTGTCTAACTCATCTTTTTCCATTAATAAAACTTCTATGTCTTCATCTATATCTCCCGCTGGCTTCTCTTCTAATAGTTTAAGATCTCTTGCTAAATAAATATTTATAATCTCATCTGAGTATCCAGCGCATGGAATCATTATTCCTAAAGAATCCCATTTAGAAGCTTGATACCCACTTTCTTCCCCAAGCTCTCTTTTTATTGAACTAAGAGGATCTTCTCCAAGCTCAAGAGTCCCTGCTGGAAACTCGAGCAATCTTCTTGAAACTGCAAAACGATATTGTCGAAGAATTACTACTCGTCCATCATCAGTAATAGGTACAGCAAGTGATGCGCCAGGATGTTTAATAATTCCAAACTCATCTTTAATTCCCGTAGGTAGTTCAATTTGATTGATTTCAAAGCGAATTTTTTTAGCATCAAGTGATGCAGTTGTTTTAAGGACTTTTGATGGTTCAATAGGCGGCAAATTCGCCATAACTAATTGAATAAGATATATAGATAATGGCAACTTCATACGCAAGATGCGAAACTCTCAAATCTTTTTATTCAGTCCAACCTTTTCTAGGAGGTAACTGAAGAGGTTTTGTGTCTGTAGTACTTAAGACTGAGGAAAGTGGGGTAATAACAAAATTTCTATCAATAATCCGAGGATGAGGGAGTGTCAGTTTTTTATTATTTACTTGAAGATCGCCCCATACAAGAATATCTAGGTCAATAGTTCTAGGACCCCATTTTTCAATTGACCTTTGTTTATTACGCCCAAAAGATTTCTCTATAAGGATTGTTCTTTCTAGTAAATCTAAGATGGCTACTTCTGTAGGATTTATTTTCTCTAAGATTGGACCATTAATTAAAACAACTGCATTTATGTAATTACTTTGTTGAGTTGGCCCACCTATTGGCTTTGTCTCAAAAAGTGGTGACCATTTGTAATGAATTCCTTGGGATATATCTTCTTTACTTGTATTTTCTTTAAGCAATGAGGTACACCACTCATTAATTATTTTGGTTAATGATTCCCTTGCTGCTACTAAAGTAGTTGCTGGAGGTCCAATTTGACTTGCAATATTTGCCCCTAAAGCAATTGCAAGAGTTCTGGGAGGTGGAACTATAAAAGTACTCATTAGTTCATAATCAAAATAGAGGAATTTGATTTTTCATTTAGTGCAATGGTCGCTAGTCAAGAAAATCCTACTTATAACTCTTCTGGGACAGAGGGTTCCTTAGCTAAAGATATAGCTAATAGATCATTCCCTTTGGCTGCTATTACAGGCCATGGAACACTAAAACTTGCTTTAATGCTGGCTGCGGTTGATCCATGCTTGGGAGGGGTAATCATTGCAGGTGGTAGAGGGACTGGTAAGTCTGTTTTGGCAAGAGCATTACATGCTCTTATCCCTCCTATTGAGATTCTGGATACAGATAACTCTCAGGAGAATCAATCTGAGGATTTATGCCCTCTATCCATAGGAAGGAACCTTGATCCAAATGCTTCTGATGAATGGGACCAGTCCACGAAAGAATTTTTAGAAGAAAAATTAGGCTTTTTTAGCAAGAATTTATCTTCCAATGATCTGCCTGTAAAAGTTGTTCCTGCTCCTTTTGTTCAAGTTCCAATTGGGGTTACGGAAGATAGGTTAGTTGGATCTGTTGATGTGACTGCTTCTCTCAATAGTGGAAGTGCTGTTTTTCAACCTGGATTACTCGCTGAAGCACATAGAGGTGTTCTGTATATAGATGAATTAAATCTCCTTGATGAAGGCATAGTGAATTTGATTCTTGCTTCGGTAGGCTCTGGTGAGAATAAGGTTGAGAGAGAAGGGTTAAGTCTTACCCACCCATGTAGACCATTATTAATTGCTACTTATAACCCCGAAGAAGGAGCTGTAAGAGATCATTTGTTGGATAGATTTGCAATTGTTTTATCTGCGGATCAATTAATAACCAATGAACAGCGCGTTGAAATAACACAATCTGCAATTGCTCATGGCGAGTCTAGTGAGAAATTTGCCAAAAACTTTCAAGAACAAACTGAAGCTTTATCTACCCAACTTTTATTGGCAAGGCAATGGTTAAAGGATGTGAAAATCACCTCTGAACAAATTAAATATCTCGTCACAGAAGCAATTCGAGGAGGTGTTGAAGGCCATAGATCCGAACTGTATGCAGTACGAGTAGCTAAAGCTCACGCAGCTCTTGGAGGAAGAGATCAGGTGGAGGCAGAAGACTTGCAAGTGGCTGTTCGTCTTGTGATTGTGCCAAGAGCATTGCAACTCCCGCCACAAGAAGAGCAAATGGAGCCACCACCTCCTGAAGATCAGCAGCCACCTCCTCCTGAAGATCAGCAGCAAGATGACTCACCCGAAGATGAATCCGAAGAGGACGATGATGATGCCCCTGATGAGGAGTCATCTCCTCCCATCCCAGAAGAATTTATGCTTGATCCTGAGGAATGTGCAGTGGACCCGGACCTTTTGGTTTTTGCATCGGCCAAATCTAAAGCAGGTAATAGTGGCAGTCGCTCTGCGGTGTTAAGTGATAATCGAGGAAGGTATGTTAAGCCGATTATTCCTCGTGGCCCTGTTAATAGAATTGCTGTAGATGCAACATTGAGATCTGCTGCTCCTTATCAAAAAGCTAGGAGGGAAAGGAATCCTAATAGGAAAGTAATAGTTGAAGAATCTGACCTCAGGGCAAAGTTATTGCAAAGAAAGGCAGGTTCCCTAGTTATCTTCTTGGTTGATGCCAGTGGCTCAATGGCTCTTAATCGTATGCAAAGTGCCAAAGGAGCAGTCATTCGTCTTCTCACGGAGGCTTATGAAAACAGAGATGAAGTTGCCTTGATCCCCTTTAGAGGGGAGCAAGCTGAAGTCTTGTTGCCTCCTACTCGATCAATTACAGCTGCTAAAAGGCGACTAGAAACAATGCCATGTGGAGGAGGATCCCCCCTCTCACATGGCTTGACACAAGCTGCAAGGGTTGGTGCTAATGCTTTGTCTACTGGAGATCTCGGTCAAGTTGTAGTTGTTGCTATAACTGATGGCCGTGGAAATATTCCTTTAAGTAATTCTTTGGGTCAACCACCTGTTGAGGGAGAAGATCCTGTTGATCTCAAACAAGAAGTTATTGATATTGCAACCCGGTACAGGTCTCTTGGTATTAAATTGCTAGTTATTGATACGGAAAGAAAATTTATTGCTAGTGGTATTGGAAAAGATATGGCAGATGCAGCAGGAGGAAAGTATGTTCAATTACCTAAAGCTAGCGATAAGGCCATAGCTTCAATTGCAATGGAAGCTATAAGTTCCGTTAATTAAATAAAAATATCTATTTATAGACATCATTAAAGAATTTACTTAATCCAATAGTTACATCTCTTAAGGCTGCTATAAGCTCTTTATCACTTGTAATTTGTTCAATATTAGTACTTAATTTATCTATCTTATTTGTTAAGGATCTTGCTGAACCTGCCGTATTAATTAAGTCATTCAATGTCTTCGGATTATCAATTGTGGCAAGTATATTATTTAAATGAGATGCTGCTTCTATTAATTCAGTAATTATAGGTTTAGCTCTAATAAGCTCCTTTTTTGATAGGAGAATTAAATCATCTAAATTTTCTTGTGTTTTATCAAATTGCTCCATTGATTCCAACATATCTCCAAGCACATCTTCTTCTTCTGCTCGTAAGACAATCTTTTGTAGCTCTTCTGTAAGTGCTGAAATACTCTTTAGTTTCCTTCCTTCAATTTTATCTCCATTGCAGACAATCTTATTATTATTGCATTCTTTTGATATAGGCAGTTTGTTCTCTGCTAAAGGAAGGCCAAGGCTTATTAAGGAGACTTGAGCATCTCCTCCTAACACTGAATTTGTAATTACTTTTGCATAAACTGGTTTAGTTAATATTAGATTCTTATTGTTAATTTCTATCTTAGCTTCGACTGATTTAGGCGTGAATTCAATCTTTTTGACTGATCCAACTAATATTCCCCGATAGCTAACTGGCGACATTTCTGACAGTCCACTTGCATCTTTGAAAGTGGCAGTTATGCTCCAAGAATTTGAGCTGAAGCGAACTCCTCTTAACCAGAGCATTGCCCCAGAAAAAACAACAATTCCACCAATTAAGGAAAATCCTACACAGGCATCACGAAGGCTGCGACGCATAAAAATTAAATGTCCATAGGTTGCATTGGTCCTTGAAGATTACCTCCACGGAACTGTTTTACATAAGAATTATCACTTTGTTTAAATTCATCTATTGATCCTTGCCATTGGAATTGACCTCCATAAAGCAAAATAACTCTTTCAGCAGAACGCTCTATGGTGCTTAAAACATGGCTTACGACTATTGAAGTTCCTTTCGCAAAATCAGTTGTTTTTACAATTAAATCTTCTATGCGGGTACAAGCGATTGGATCCAAACCTGCAGTTGGTTCATCATATAAAAGTAATGGCATTAAGCAGTCCTCGGTGGATTCATTTATTAATGCTCTAGCAAAACTAACTCTTTTTTGCATACCACCACTTAATTGACCTGGGAATTTATCAGCGACATCATATAAACCTACTTCTTTTAGGCAAGAGTTAACTTTCTTATGTATTACTTCTTTATTCATTTCCCCAGACCTTGTCAAAAGAAAACCTACATTTTCCTCAATTGTTAATGAAGCTAAGAGAGCAGGGTTCTGAAATACAATCCGAACATCAGGAGGATTATTTTGATCTAGTCGAAGGTAATTCTGTTTTTGCCCGAATAATTGAATATTTCCACTTGAAGGTAAAAGTAGACCAGCTAGTAATCTAAGTATTGTTGACTTACCTGAGCCAGATGGACCAACAATTGCTAAGCGCTCTCCAGGATTAATTGAAAGATTAAGATTATTTAGAACAGGAGTAGCTTTCCATTCCATTGTTAAGTTCTTGATTTCTACCGCTGGTGTGATGCTTGGCATTCCTGAATCTGAAACTCACTCTTTCATCTAATTCTGCCTTGAATGTTTAATTAGTGAAGTCTCATGAGACCCTTCCTAATTTTCTTATAAGGCATTTAAGAACGATCTTATTAAAGAAAACATTGAAAAGTCGTAGAAAACTTGCACCAAATTTTTTTAAGGTCAAGAAAAGATCTTTGAGATCTTTTTATAAAAGTAACGTGATGCAACGTTCTCAAAGAGCCATTAGATGGCTTCTGCCAGGATTGGTTGTCAAGCGTTGGATGTTCACCTCTGGGTTCGGATTATTAATTGGTCTTTTGGGAATTGTTATTTGGACTGATTTTCGACCTATTTATTGGTTATTAGAAATTCTATTTTTTTTACTCGGAGTAATTACGACATTTCTTCCTATTAGCTTTACTGGTCCATTTATTCTATTAATAGGAATCGGTTTGCTTATTTACGGACAAAGCAGGAGTTTTCAATCTATCTCGCAAGCTTTAGCGCCTTCAGAAGGTACTTTCTTAGTTGATGCATTATTGGCAAAGAGTAAGTTAAATAGAGGGCCTAATATTTTAGCTATAGGGGGAGGAACAGGTTTATCTTGCTTACTTACAGGTTTGAAGAAATACAGCAGTAATATCACAGCAATAGTAACTGTTGCTGATGATGGAGGTAGCAGTGGAATACTTCGTAGAGAACTTGGCATGCAGCCACCAGGCGATATTCGAAATTGCTTGGCTGCTTTATCTAGAGAAGAGCAATTATTAACTCGTCTTTTTCAATATCGCTTCCCATCTGGTAATGGATTGCAAGGTCATAGCTTTGGGAATCTTTTCTTAAGTGCTTTAACTGCAATAACTGGAAGTTTTGAGAGTGCAATTACTGCATCTAGTCGTATTCTTGCAGTGCAAGGACAGGTAGTTCCTGCGACTAATGTTGATGTAAGGCTATGGGCAGAACTTGAAAATGGAGAACGAATATATGGGGAATCAGCAATAGGAAAGGCATGTAGTCCTATCGTAAGAATAGGTTGCTTACCAGAAAGACCTCCAGCCTTGCCAAGTGCAATTGAGGCGATAAACAATGCAGACATAATTATTCTTGGCCCAGGAAGTTTGTATACATCTTTAATGCCTAATTTACTTATCCCAGAGATAGTCGAGGCAATACAAAGAAGCAAAGTTCCCAAGCTATATATATGCAATTTGATGACACAACCAGGAGAGACAGATGGCTTGTCTGTTGAGGGCCATATCAGAGCAATAGAGGCTCAGCTAGCAAGTCTGGGAATTACAAAAAGAATCTTTAATAATATTCTTGCTCAATCTCAATTAGTAGATTCCCCTTTGATTGATTACTACAGATATAAAGGGGCTGAGCCAGTTTTATGTGACAGAGAAAAACTTATTGCTCAGGGCTATAGGGTTATACAGATGTCATTTCAAGGAGACAGGCAATCAATAACCTTGAGGCATGATCCAAAAAGTTTAGCTATAGGAATAATAAGATTTTATAGAAGATATAGAAGAACTCAAAAGGTTAAACCTCAATAAGCATCTTGCATCTCATAAAAGTCTGGTTGTACATAATCCTTCCTAAGAGGCCATCCTTTCCAGTCTTCAGGCATTAATAACCTTTTTGGATGAGGATGACCTATAAAATTAATTCCAAACATGTCATATGTCTCTCTTTCTTGCCAGTCTGAACCACGAAAAAGTCCATAAAGGCTTGGGACAGAAAGATCTCCATCTCTTTCTAGAAATACTTTTACTCTGACTTCTCTTGGCTTCGATTTCGCATCGAAATCTTTGATTGATATTAAATTGTAGAAGCAAACAAGTTGTTCCCCAGGTCCTTCGTCATAACCACCTTGGCATTGAAGATAATTAAATCCCTCTGCCTTCAATGCAGAAATAATTTCGTATAAATTATGTGGTTCTACTGAGATGATTTCAATACCAAGATGATCAGGTTCTAAAACAGTATGAATTAAATTTCTTTTGGATAAGCAAATACTTGCTTCTCCTGCTTTGGGTCCAGTTATCTCTTGAGAAATTTCTTCCCCTGGATTATCGAGGTTTTCTTCTGTCATTGAATTACTTGATTTTCAGAAATACTTATTGGATCATTTTGATTGTTTATTTTGAAAGCTTCCTCATTAGCTGGCTCTAATGCAGCTTTTTGAGTTTCTGCCTTTAAATATTTACCTGTAATCTCAGCTGGTATCCTTTTCATTTTATGTGGAATAGTTATATATCTGTGTGTTTGAGTAATTTTTGATCTTTCTAAAAATGATTCATTGCCAACTTTCTTACGAAGTTTGATGACAGCATCAAAAATCGCCTCTGGTCTGGGGGGACAACCAGGTAGGTAAAGATCTACAGGTATTAATTTGTCTACTCCTCTAACAGCTGTTGTTGAATCTGCGCTGAACATTCCTCCAGTAATTGTGCAAGCACCCATTGCAATAACATACTTTGGCTCTGGCATTTGCTCATAAAGTCTTACAAGTGCGGGGGCCATTTTCATAGTGACTGTTCCTGCAACTATTAAAAGATCAGCTTGCCTAGGTGAACTTCGGGGAACTAATCCAAACCTATCAAAATCAAACCGCGAACCAATTAATGCTGCAAATTCAATAAAGCAGCATGCAGTGCCATATAAAAGAGGCCATAAGCTACTTAGTCTTGCCCAATTGTGTAGGTCATCAAGACTTGTAAGAATAATATTCTCACTTAAGTCATTAGTGACTTGTGGAGCACCTATCGGACCGCAAGTTGCAGCTCGAAGATCGCGAATTGTTGTATCAGATGGATACTCTTTCAATGCATTAGCTCCATTCGAGTGCTCCTTTTCTCCATGCATATGCTAGTGCGACAACCAAGATTGCAATAAAAATAAGTGCTTCTATGAAAGCCAGCAATCCCAGACGATGAAATGAAACTGCCCAGGGATATAGAAATACTGTCTCAACATCAAATATTACAAAAACAAGAGCAAACATGTAATAACGAATATTAAATTGAATCCATGCACCACCTATTGGCTCCATTCCTGACTCATATGTGAGCTGTGTTTCTCCAGCTTTGCTAGAAGGGGAAACCAGTTTATTTGTTACCAATGCAAGTATGGGAACAGCACTTGAAAGCAAAAGGAAACCTAAGAAATAGTCATAACCCTCAAGGGAAAACATAAGATCATGCTTATTTTCTATCATTTTGGCACTCATTTTTGCTCTTAGTGCAGATAGAGTTGAGTTGTGTGAGTGTGCAAACTGTGATGGATGAAGTTAACTCTGTTTCCCAAAGCAAGAAGACGGGTCAAATGGATCCATCAACTAATGAAATCCTTGTAGCTTCAAAAGAAGCTATAAAAGAACATCGATTTCAATGCTGTGGATGTGGCTATATCTATGACCCTCAAGAGGGTTTGAAGAAATTTGACATTCCTAAAGGCACTGCCTTTTTAGAGATAGATAAATCTAAATTCCGCTGTCCAGTATGCAGATCGGGTATTGATGCCTATAAAGATATAGGCTCTAGACTTAAGCCTAGTGGTTTTGACGAAAATCTTAGTTATGGATTTGGTTTTAACACTCTTCCCTCAGGGCAAAAAAATGTATTAATTTTTGGAGGCTTGGCATTTGCTGCTGCTTGCTTCCTTTCTCTGTATTCTCTGCGTTAAAAGTCTCATCGTTATGAATAGTTTTTTCTCTAAATCTTTGAATTTATTACTAACAGTCGTTATTGGTTTTTTCCTAAGCGGATGTGTTGCTACAAGACTTCCCCAAGCGAGTTCTAGTCCCTGGGAAATAGTTAACCTTGAGACGGAATCCAATCCTTTAGATATTTCCTTTGTAAATGATCAGAAGGGATTTCTTGTAGGGACTGAACGTTTAATCTTAGAGACAGATGATGGTGGGAAGGTCTGGCATGAGAGAAGTTTAGAAATACCTACTGAAGACAATTTTCGTTTAGTTAGTGTTGACTTTCTTGGAGATGAAGGATGGATTGCTGGTCAACCTGGTTTAGTTCTTCATACAAATGATGGAGGTAAAAATTGGACTAGTCTTTCATTGGGGAATAAATTGCCTGGAGATCCATATTTAATAAAAACACTAGGCCCAGATTCAGCTGAACTGGCAACTACAGCAGGTGCTATCTATAAAACAATTGATTCTGGAAAAAATTGGGAAGGTTTGGTTTCTGATGCTTCAGGCTCTGGTGGAATTCGTGATTTGAGAAGGAATGAAGATGGAAGTTATATAAGCGTAAGTAGTTTAGGTAATTTTTTCTCTGTTCTTCCACAGGGACAAGAAAATTGGGAACCACATCAAAGAGCAAGTAGCAAAAGAGTACAAAGTGTTGGTTTGCAACCAAATGGCGATTTATGGATGCTTTCTCGCGGGGCAGAAATCAGATTTCTTGAAGATTCAGATGATTTAGACAGTTGGGGGAAAGCAATAATTCCTATTTTGAATGGATATAACTATTTGGATATTGCTTGGGACCCTAGCGACATTATTTGGACTGCAGGAGGCAATGGAACCTTGTTATCCAGTAGGGATGGTGGAGAATCATGGGAGAAAGATCCTGTTGGAGACTTGGTTCCTACTAACTTTATTCGCATTCTTTTTACAAAGAGTGGTCCAGGAGATACGACAAAAGGATTTGTATTTGGAGAGAGAGGAAATTTATTGAGATGGCTTGGATAAATAAAATTTATATATAAATTCCGCAACGCTGTGTAACCACCTGATTAAGCATTTACCTAGTTCAGTTCGAGCCTTGATAAGATCTATGAGCTGATTTGCGTAAGGCTATGGCTGCCGGCTCCACAGGGGAACGCCCGTTTTTTGAGATCATTACAAGTGTCCGCTATTGGATTATCCATGCAGTGGCTCTTCCCGCTATCTTCGTAGCAGGTTTTCTATTTGTATCTTCAGGCCTTGCCTATGACGCATTTGGAACTCCTAGACCAGATACTTACTTTCAAGGATCTGAATCGAAGGCTCCTGTTGTTACTCAAAGATTTGACTCCAAGGCTCAACTTGATTTGCGCCTGAAATAAACAACATCACCATTGAGTGATCATTTTATTATCCATGCAAGTTAATCCCAACCCAAACAAACTTCCTGTTGAGTTGAACAGAACAAGTCTTTATCTTGGACTGCTTCTTACTTTTGTAATGGGAATTCTTTTTTCAAGCTACTTCTTTAACTAAATTCATCCCAATTTTCAATCATGAGTACCAAAGGACCCGATGGACGTTTGGGGGATAGGCTCCCTGATGGACGTCCAGCTATTTCTTGGGAGAGGCGCTGGACAGAAGGAGCTCTTCCTTTATGGCTAGTAGCAACTGCTGGGGGAATTGCCGTTATTTTTGTTTTAGGAATATTTTTCTACGGTTCCTACACAGGTATAGGCTCGGCTTGAATTATCAATAAAGTCGACTGGCTTTGATAATTAACTTTTAGAAAACAAGCCCCAGTAGGGGCTTGTGAATATGTCAATTTTTTCTCTTGTCAAATCAGGCACGATGTCCTTATTTGTCAAGAGACCGCTTTTTAAAGCACTATGAGCTGCACTACGCGGTCTTAACTGATCTATTTTGAGAGCAGTGGCCGCAACTATTTTTTTGCCAATAAATGCATTGGCTTTTAGATTTTCAATAACCATTTCTACTGTTACATTTTCATGATTTTGATTCCAGCAGTCATAATCAGTTGCCATGGAAAGGGATGCATAGGCAATTTCTGCTTCCCTCGCTAAGCGAGCTTCAGTATGGTTAGTCATTCCAATAACTGAACAGCCCCAGCTTCTATAAAGTTCAGATTCTGCTCTGGTTGAGAATGCCGGCCCTTCCATTGCAAGATAAGTGCCTCCACGATGAATTTGCCTGCCTTCAGGAATAATTTTTTCTGCTTCTTCCGCAAGTACCTTTGAAAGTATTGGACAAAATGGATCTGCCATTGTTACATGAGCCACAACGCCTTCGCTAAAAAAAGTTAGGGGCCTTTGATGCGTTCTATCGATAAATTGGTCAGGAATTACCATGTCTAGAGGCCTTATTTGCTCTTGAAGAGAACCAACTGCTGAAGGGGATAATATCCATCTCACTCCTAATGAACGCAAAGCCCAAATATTCGCTTGGTAAGGTATGTCTGTTGGTTGAATTGTGTGATTTCTTCCATGACGAGCCAGAAAAACCACTTCCATTTTGCCTAATTTCCCTATACGTAAGGCATCAGAGGGCTTGCCATAAGGTGTGTCTAGATGTATTTCCTTTACTTCTTCAATTGAATCAATTGAATAAAGTCCACTCCCTCCTAATACTCCCAGCCTCGCTTTCTCTAGAGAAAAAGTACTTGGTTCATTATTTTTCATTGAATTGGAAAAATGTTGTTTGATCATCTTGTTCTTGCTGGTGGAGGCCATTCTCATGCTTTGATGTTGATGCGATGGGCGGCAAATTCCCAGTTCAGACCAAAAGGTTTAATCACTCTAGTTAATAGGAACAGTACAACTATTTACTCGGGAATGTTTCCTGGAGTTATTGCTAGAGAATATTGTTGGAACGATGCACAGATTGATTTACGAGTATTAGCTGATAGAGCAGAAGTTGTTTTAGTAATTGATGAGATTTTGGGATTGAATGCAAAAGAAAAAACTTTATTTCTGAAACATAGGCCAAATCTTAATTTTTCAAGAATTAGCCTTGATTTTGGCTCTAGTACAAATACCAGTAAATTTAATCAAAGCTTAAATTCAGAAGCATTGGCTATCCCAATCAAGCCATTTAATAAAGCATTGGATTTTATAAAGAGTGAAGATATCAGATCCTCTGCTAGCAAAGAAAAAACATTTTCAGTAATTGGTGCAGGATTCGCTGGTTTAGAAATAGCTTTTGCTTTGAGAAAAAGATGGCCTGAGCGCCCTTTGCAATTGCAATTTACTTCTAAGAAGTTAAGTGAAAAGATCAAAAATGTTCTTATCTCAGAAAGGATTTCTCTTGTGGAGAGAGATGTTCCTATTAGTGGACCGGCCCTTTTGTGTACAGGAAACCAGCCTCCGGAGTGGATTAAAAATAGTGGACTGCCTTTAGAAGTATCAGGTCGTATATCTACATTGGCAACTTTTCAATCAACTCTTTATCCGTATGTTTTCGCTGTTGGCGATTGCGGTGTACTTAAAGAATCACCTCGACCTCCTTCTGGTGTATGGGCGGTTCGGGCAGCAAGTAAGTTGGCGAGAAACATTGAGAGACAAACTGAAGGTAAAAAATTACTTGTTTGGAAACCTCAAAAAAGAGCACTTCAAATAGTAGGTGGCCCTTTTAAGCCAGAGGTTGATTTAGCTTGGGCGTTTTGGGGCGAGAAGCTTATAGGCCCTCACCCTTGGATTTGGTTCTGGAAGAAATTTATAGATCGAAGATTTATGAGGATGTTTGATGATATTTCAATGATGGCGAGTCATTCACAAAATGACGATGAAAAAAAACTTTGCAGAGGTTGCGCCGCAAAACTTGCTTCAGAGCCGTTACGAGAAGCTTTGAAGGAGAGTAACGTTAATGGACTAGAAAATAATTCAGAAGATGCGGCACTTGTTTTTAAATCTTCTTCGGGTGAAAATTTAATTCAAAGCGTTGATGGTTTCCCTTCTCTTATAAGTGACCCTTGGCTGAATGCAAGACTTACAGCACTGCATGCATGTTCAGATATTTGGGCAACAGGAGGAGTTGTTATTTCTGCTCAGCCTATTGTAACTTTGCCGGCTGTTCCAGATGGGGTCCAAAAAGAGCTATTAGTGCAAGTCTTAGGAGGTATTAGATCTGCATTAGAACCACAAGATGCTCGAATTATAGGAGGACATACTCTTGAATCAAGAAGTCAAACCCCTGGAATAATTGCTAATGCAATACAAATATCTTTAAGTGTTAATGGTTTAATTAGTAGTGAAAATAAAGCTTGGAACAAAAATGGTCTTCAAGAAGGAGACGTTATTTTACTAAGTCGATCTTTAGGTAGTGGAGTCATTTTTGCTGCATCGATGCAAGGAGCTGTTGATCCAAGTGATTTGGATTTCGCAATTGCACAGATGAACTTGAGCCAGCATTCCCTTTTGTTAAATCTTTTTAATAAGCAATCTCAACAATGTAACTCAGATGCTTTTCATGCCTGTACGGATATCACTGGCTTTGGATTGCTAGGACATTTGTGGGAAATGCTTTCGTCAAGTAATTCAAAGCTTCTTGAGAATGAATTAACACCATTAAAGATTATTTTGATGGCAGAAGCTATTCCTTCTTTCCCAGGAGTATTAAGACTTTTAGCAGCAGGTCATAGGAGTACATTCGCTTCTGCTAATCGTAGATTTTGGCGTCTATTTGAACCTAAAGGGAATATGGGGTCTTGGTTTGAGTGGGATCTTGGAAATATTCCTTTGGAGAGTAAACATCATCAGCAGATAATGGAATTAATTGTGGATCCTCAAACTTGTGGCCCCTTGTGCTTGGCATGCTCTTCATCTATAGCTGATGAATTAATAGATGAAGGTGCATGGATAAAGATTGGTTCAGTTCATTCCATCTAATTTCTCCTTCCTAAGTCGTTTAAGTTCCGCTTTTAAGGATGGACCAGGAGCCCATCCTTGTGTTATTAATTCATTTGCGCTTATAGGTGATTTCTCTAATCGCCAACTCTTAATCCATTTATACAAAGGTTCCCGGAGAGGGTGGTTGAGACATATTGCAATTGCGATACTATCTTTATCCCATTTATTTTTTTCAATTGCTTCGCACCAATCAGAGGGCAACCAATTTATATATGTTTGTTTCTCATGGATTTCATTAAAGAATTCTTGAATAGCAATACTCTCGACAAGGATCTTTTGTTTTCGTTGAGCCAATTGTAATCTTTTTGCTAACTGTATTGGATTTGAAGCGCTAGCAATAAATGCTATTAAAGGACTTATCTCAAATTTCAATGCCAAATCCAATCTCTCACTCCAAGTTGAATCTGATTGCAGTTGGTTATCTAATAGAATTAATGCCCCCCAGTTTTGTAAATATTGAATTGCTTTCTTAAAAGGTTCTTGAGAAAATAAGAGTTCAAGTTCCATTCGAAGCCTAGTACTTAAAGCAGCCGGAGCTGCTTCACTAGTATCATCTGGTTTCCAGTGCCATGGCCACTTATCAAGTGTAGACTGAACTTGATAAAGGCTTTTAGGTGACAGCCTTAAATCAAGTCTTGATGCATATCTTGCGGCTCTGATTATGCGAGTAGGGTCATCTTCAATACTTTTAGGATGAATTAATTCTAAGTGACGTTTTTTGATTGAATCCCTACCATTATGTAGGTCTATTAAAGTATTACTTGTAAGTTCTAGTGCTATAGCATTGAGTGTGAAATCACGTCTTCTAAGATCTTTTTCTATTGTCGTTGAAATTGTCTTTGGGTTCTCTGCTGATAAAAGATATTGATCTTCTCTTGCACTGGCCACATCCACAGGGAAATCGTCAATCTTCATTTCGATAGTTTGAAAAAGTTTATTTTCTCGAACTATCTCTACCCTCTCCGTACCAATCTCTTGCTCAAGCACTTTGGCAAGTATAAATGGTTCACCTTCAATGATGAGGTCCAAATCTTTTGGCATAGATATTGGATGTTTGAAGTAGAAATGAAGTAGATGATCTCTTATAACTCCTCCTGTTAAAGCAATTCGCTTGATTCCTGCTCTTCTCGCGGCAAGCTTAATTGTCTCCAATAGATTTCTTGGAAGACATAATTCCTTTGTATCTAAGATAAACTCCTCCATTCTCTGGATTTATTCTTACGGAAAATTATTAGATGTATAGAAGAAAACAAGTATCATATTTATTCGACTAATTGTATAGGAGCCAGCCTTGGGTCAAGAATCTTTGCACCTAGTCCTTGGAATTTGATAGCTAAAGAGATTTTTTCCCCGGAGCCAAAAATATGAGTTATTTCTCCAATTCCAAATGAGTTATGAATTACTTTATCTCCTATTTTCCAAGCTTTCTCAGGGGAAGGGCCACTATATCTTCGTCGAACTGCATTTTTCGGATAACTCTGCGATTGAGACAGTTTTTCTTCTCGGTCAATACGTGTTAGACGTTCTAAATGCTTATCTCTTCTTAGTGCGGTTCCTCCTGTAAGAGGAATGTCTCCTTCTATTAAATCTCTAGGAAGTTCTGATAAGAATAATGAAGGGATAGCAGGTTCTCGAATGCCTCCCCATGTCCTTCGTTCATTTGCATGAAATAAAAATAATCTTTCTTTCGCTCTAGTAATACCTACGTAGCACAGTCGTCGTTCTTCTTCTAGTGATGAAGGGTCATCAAGTGACCTATAACTAGGGAATAATCCTTGTTCCATTCCTACCAAGCAAACAACTGGGAATTCTAAGCCTTTACTGCTATGCAATGTCATTAAGGTAACTTGATTATTAGTCGACTCTTTTTTGTCTGCATCACTTGCTAATGCTGCACTAGCTAAAAATCCTTCTAAAGTAGCGGTCTCATTTTCTTCCTGATACTGCAGTGCTGCATTGACAAGTTCTTGAAGGTTTCTTCGTCTCTCTTCTGCTTCATCAGTTGCAGTTGCAATTAATTCGCTTAAATAACCACTTTTCTCGAGAACAAGTTGTATTAATTGAGAGGGAGGAGAAATATTTACTTCATTTCTTAGACTATTTATTAACTCACTAAATTGTAATAGCCCCTTTGCAGATCTTCCCCCTAATGATCGTATTGCTTCTCCATCATTCAAAAGATCCCAAATTGGAATTGCTAATTGATTAGCTGCATCAGTAAGTCTTTGAACAGTTGTCTTGCCAACTCCACGCTTGGGGACATTCATAATTCTTAAAAGGCTTACACTGTCTGCAGGGTTTATCAATAATTTTAAATAAGCGAGAACATCTTTAATTTCTCTGCGGTCATAAAAACGAAGACCCCCTACGACTATATAAGGAATACTCCATCTAACTAAAGATTCCTCAATTGATCTTGATTGCGCATTCGTCCTATAAAGAACTGCCATCTGCCCCCAATTTAATTCTGAGTTAGAGGCATTAAGAAGCCTAAGTCTATGAACGATCGCTTCCGCTTCTGATATCTCATCATCGCATTCAGTAAGCTTTATTAACTCTCCTTCTCCTCGAGTGGCTTTTAAAACCTTTTCCAATCTTTCTTTGTTATTGGCAATTAATGAATTTGCCGCTTCCAGAATTGTGGAAGTAGATCTATAGTTATCTTCAAGCTTAACAATTGTCGAAGACACATTATCTTTACTCTTGTCTCCAAAGTCATCTTGAAAACCCATTAAGATTCGAAAGTCTGCGGCTCTAAAACTATAAATACTTTGATCTGCATCGCCTACAACAAATACTGATCGATTAGTCCACTCTTTAAATAAATTAGGTTCGACTCCATTTGTTGCTAAGAGTTTAATTAATTCATATTGTGTCCAGTTTGTATCTTGGTACTCATCAACAAGAATATGCTTAAATCTTTGATGCCAGTAGCTTCTGATTGACTTATTTTGCTTTAATAACTCTACTGGAAGTAGGAGAAGATCGTCAAAGTCAAGTGCATTATTTGCAGCTAATGCTTTTCTATAGAGTTGATAAGCTTCTGCTGTTATTTTTCCTCTTTGTCCTTCAGCTTGTTTTTCGTATTGATTAGGTAAAATACCTTGATTTTTTGCATTGCTTATAGCCCACCGAATTTTCTTTGGCTCAAATCTTTTAGGATCTAACTTCAAGTCTTGTGTAATTATTTCTTTAACAAGGCCTTGTGCATCAGATTCATCATAAATTGAAAATTGTCTAGTCCATTTCAATCCTCCTAGATCTACAAATTTATCAATATCAAATCTCAAAAGTCTTGCAAATAGAGAATGGAATGTTCCTATCCATAATTCTTTTGTTATCTCTTGATATATACGATTACGTAATTGACGTTGTTCAGCAACTTGTAAGGTATTCCAAGGTTGAGCAAATTGATTTTCTGAAAGCCTTTTTGCCAATAATAATTCCAATCTATCTTTCATTTCTCTAGCTGCTTTATTAGTAAAAGTTACAGCTAGAATTTCCGAAGGGTCTACATTATATTCAGATATTAAATGCGCTATGCGGTGAGTTAAAGCTCTTGTTTTACCACTTCCTGCTCCAGCAACTACTAATAAAGGACCTGAAAAATGATCTACTGCTAAGGTTTGTTCATTATTTAAACCACTTAGAAAGTTTTTCTTTTTTTCATTCATGGAAAATTAGAATCGTTAGAAATTAAAATTGTTGACCATTTTAAATAACTAATCAATCGTTTTTTATTGGATTGATAGTCGAATAGTACTTAAAGTTGATTTAAATGAATGTATTTTTCATTTATTTTGATTAATCTGATTTGACCTTTGTTCTATTAGCTTCTTTAGCATATCCTCAACTTTATTTAATTCAGTGTGATTATCTATAGAAAAATTGATGCTTTTTGATGGGATCCTGAGTTTGTTAGAGATCGAGATCAGTTCATTTCGAAGTCTGTCTCTATAAGTTTTTAAGGATTGAATGGATTCTGTCAATTCTTCTAGTGTCGGTTCAGGCATGAGATTTATTATCTATTAAAAGACTAGCTCAGATCTTTAATCCTTTATTGGTAGCTTTTTTAATAGTTCCTATACAAGTAAAGTCTGTTTGCATAAAACTTCGGTTACGAACCGTTGCGGTCTGTTTGTTAAAGGAACTTAGCGGCTACTAAAAGGTTTAACTTGGAAAATGGTGCCTTTCCTTACTGGTTAGAAGCACTTCAATCACATTAAAGGTCATTTCACTTTCCGATGCTAGACGCATTTTCCCGTGCTGTAGTAAGTGCTGATTCTAAAGGTGCGCCAGTTGGTAGTGAGGACCTTGCGCAACTCAAAAAATATGTTGCCGATGCCAATAAGCGTATAGATGCGACACTTGCGATTACTCAAAATGTTTCTTGTATAGCAGCTGATGCTATTTCTGGAATGGTTTGTGAAAACACAGGTCTTACACAACCAGGGGGGAATTGCTATCCCACTCGTAGAATGGCTGCTTGTTTAAGAGATGGAGAAATTATATTGAGATATATAAGCTATGCATTGCTTGCAGGGGATCCATCAATTCTTGATGATAGATGTATTAATGGGCTTAAAGAAACTTATTTAGCTCTAGGCGTGCCTCTAGTGAATGCAATTAGAGCAATTGAAATCATGAAAATTGCAACTGTTGCAATAATGACTGAGACTAATACTGGCAGAAAAATGTTTAATGGAATTAATTCAGGATCAGGTGCTGAATGTAAAGATATTGCATCTGAAGCTGCAACTTATTTTGATAGAGTTATAAATTCTCTTAAATAAGTTTTTTCATCCCTACCTTCTCTTTCTTCGAAATTATCTTTTTCAATCGAGGCTTATCTCATGAAATCAGCTGTGACAACAGTTTTATCTGCCGCAGATGCTGCTGGAAGATTTCCTAGCATTAGTGATCTTGAATCGGTTAAAGGCTCTCTGGATAGAGCAAGAGCAAGAATAGAAGCAGCGGAAAAACTTGCGAATTCAATAGATAGGCTTGCTAATGAAGCTGTTGATGCAGTGTATGAATCTGCTGCCTATCAACTTTCTAATAAAGATAAATGTACTAGAGATATTCACCATTATCTCCGATTGATTAATTATTGTCTTGTTACGGGTGGAACTGGTCCTCTTGATGAATGGGGAATTGCTGGGATGAGGGAAGTAATAAGAATACAACTCCTTCCTACAGTTGCTTATATTGAAGCATTTACTTTTATTCGGGATAAGCAAAATCTTTCTGATTATATGGGTAGACAAGCTGTTGCAGAATTCAAGTCTCTTTTGGACCATTTAATTAATGCTTTGGCTTAAACATTGATGCTCGAATTGAGAAAAGAAATAATTTTATAATTAGCATTTAATGGAAAAAGTAGATCAAAACCAGAAACCATCTTTGAAGATGATTTTCAATGATTTTCATCATCAAAATCCAAATATAAATAAATTGGCTACATTGAACATGATTAAATACTACCCAGATTATTCATTGGAAAAACTAATTGAATATCTCGGCTGTGATAATATTGAATTAAGAAGGAAGTCTGTAAAATCATTGAGCAGGTATGGAGAAAAAGTTATACCACCTTTGACGCAATTATTTTTCTCGACTGATAAGGAAATAATAAAAATTTGCTGTTTAAAAGTGTTTGTGCTAATTGCTTCAGATATAGAATATAAAGTAATGCCTAATGAATTAATTAAAGTAATAGACTCATCTCTTCAATATGAAGAGCCACAGATTGTTTTGTCATTAATTTGTCTTTTAAGAGAATTGAGGAATGAAGGTATTAGATTTTTAAAAATATTGGCAAAGGATAAAAATATACTGAAATCTAAGGCTTCTATATCAGCACTTTCCGAATTGAAAGACCCAAGTATCCCTGATTACCTTAATAGCCTAATAGCAGATAATTCAATCGACGAATTATCTAAACAGGCAGCAATTGATGGACTAAAAAACTATGCTTAAATAAATTTTTTTAATCCCTTGGATTTGAAAGCTTTTTTACTGCAAGATTAATTACTTCTTTAACACTGTTTTCTTTCTCTTCATGAATACGTTTATTAAGTATCTTGATTGCATTTGGTGTATCTAATTTCATTAGATAAATTGCTGCAATTCTTCTTACTAATAAATTGGTATCATTAATTTTCTTGGAAAGAATCTCTTCAATTAGTTGTGTATTATTAATATTAATTACAAGTCTTGTTGCTTCAATACGAACATCTGGGGAATTATCATTTAACGCGTTCAGTAAAATATTCTCTAACTCTTTATCATATGAAGTTTGCATAAGATCTCCAAATGCAGCTATTGCTGCAGTCTTAATAGCCGGATTGTTTGATTTGGCGGCGTTCTTTAATTCGTCTGGAGCTTGCCCCCCGGCAAAAGATAACGCCCAAGAGGCAAGACCACATTGCATTGAGCTGCTTTTTGAGTTGGAGATTACCTTTAAAAGAGCATCAATTGCTGCCTTCCCAAATATTGCCATCGCGCCTGCGGCTGACCCTTGAACGACTGGATCCGTATCATTCATAAGAGCTTCTAGCAGATATGGAACTGCATTTGGATCCCCCACTAGCTTTAGAGTTTTAGCTGCGGCTCTTCTTGCTATTACATTTGGACTATTTTTTAGTACTTCAAATAATCCAGGCAGTGCTGAACTTCCAATAATTCCAAGACTTTCTGCAAATGTCCGCCTGACTAAACCTCTATCATCACCTAATCCAGCAATCATTAAGTTGGTGAGTTTATGGTTTGTTTTTTGAAAATCCCTTGTACCGAGTTTTTCCTTTAATTGCTCTGCTAGTGCATGAGCTTCTTCCGGACTTATCTTAAAATCAGAGTGATTAATTTTTTCTGGGATGTTTGAAGACAATATTCAGTTACCTTTATGGACTAGATTTTTTGATAAGTATAATATTGATCAAAAACAATTTATATAATTACGTTATCAAGTAAAACAAATTTCTCTTTACAATTGATTATATCCTGAGAAATAATATAAATTTCCTGCTTAGGATGATACGGCTATTTCTGATACCTTGTTTAGTAAACCTCCCTTATTAGCTAAAGAAACAGCATTAGATATTTTATCTAGACCTATCTCTAAACTTAATCTTTTAAGTGATTATTATAAAGCGGTTGCTAATCTCCTCGAATATCCATGCTGTGAAACAGAAGATGCTCTTATTAATTTTCTTAAGAAAAAAGGTAAATCACAATCAACAATTATAGCAAAACGTAAAGCTATAGAAGTATTAGCTCAATTGAATTGCACTAGATCAATACCCGAAATAAGCTTTTTTCTAAATAGCGAGGATCCTTATTTGGTTGAGAATGCATCACTTGCTCTCGCTAAACTTTCATGTGAAGATGATCAAATACAAGATATGATATCTAATTTACTTGAAGATAAAAAGCAGCATAGACGTTCATTAATTCAATCACTATCTTTCATGAGAGTCTCTAGGTCATTGCCTAAGATTAAAAGATTATTAGATCAAAAGTCATTGCAAAATGGAGTATATGGTGCTGCGATTTCTGCAATAATTAAATTCACTCATGAGAAGAAGCTTTATAAAGAATTAGATAGTTTACTCCTAGTACCTAATCAGAATGATAGGCAAACAGCAGTTGAAGATATAATCAATGCAGAAGCGATTGATTTGCTACCGTCAGTTATTAAAACACCAATATCTCCTTTCTTTAGACTTCGAGCAATAAAGAAACTATGGCCAATTGGAGAAGATAAAGGAAATGAAGTGAAACTTTTTCATCTATTAGATTCTGTTATAGTAGATAACCCTACTCAACTTAGATTAATTAATAGATCAGATAAAATAAGATCCTTAGATTTGCTACTTAATGACTTTTTTAATACCGATTTCAATAAAGCTTACCTTGCTCTTGAAACCCTTGTTAATTTCTCTGCTAGGGATTTATGGGAACCTTTAAATAGAGTGCTAGGTAGGATTAACAGAGATTATGGGGCTATATATTTTTTGATTAAATTATTTACTTTCGTGACTGATTGGAATGATAATCAAAGGAAGTTTATATTGGAATTCACTTCATCTTTATTAGATAGTGATTGGCCTGATTATATGAAATTTAGACCTCCATCAATATTTCTCATTTTATCTTATAGAACTTTAAACTCAGAAGCTAATCTTTTAAGATTCTTAGACTCTGAAAATACTCCTTACTGGGCTTGTCGCTATTCAGCTTTAAGGGCTATAGAGCTTTATTTTTTAAAAGAAAATAAATTAAATATAAAAGGTATAATAGAAGATTCAAGAAATGATCAAAATCCTTTTGTATCAATTAAAGCAAACTACATTCATATGAAAAATTTTGAATAAATAATAGATTTAAAGCATTGTTTTATAGCCAATTTCTATCTATATAATCATTAAGCGAATATTCTTTTGAAAATATAAATGGACCATCATTAGAACCCCATATTTTGCATTGTGTATTAATGTCAAAACCTTCATCCTTACTTATCCATTGAGAATCATTTGCATATACATGGCTATTGATATAAACGGTGGCGTTCTCTTTCCGGCCTAAGCACTTCTTCCCAGGCTCAATTTTGCCTAAAAAATCAGCTTTATTTAATTTTCTAAAGTGCATTGAACATCCTTTTCTTAAAGATAGTTTCTCTATCTCTATTTCTTTTAGTAAATTAGGATTTGAACCTGCTCCAGCGATTCTTATAGAATTTTTAATTTCAAAGTTTTCAGTAATAATTATATTGCCTTTGTTATGTATTTTAAGTATAGCTTGGCGATATGGAGTCCATGGATCATAGTCATAACTCTGTTCTGTATAAAAACCTGGGCTATTTAAAAGATCGTAAGATAATGGCATGAAGTAAATGTTGATATGAGCAAACTTCTGAGGTTGCTCATTAGCTTGTTTTTGATTGCTATACTTACCTGATATTGTTTTTGCAAAATTTATTATTAATTGATTAGTTCTAGTAGACATTTGACTATCGCAAATTATTTAATCTGCGTATTTCAGAGGCATATGATGTTTGCAGAATGGAATTTGAACCTGAGCTTTTTATTACTGAAGATCGGCATCTTAGATTTTCAGATATAAACCAAATACGTTCTTCTGCAATTGTTTTATTGTAATTAGTTGATAAAAGTATAGTACCTTCTTCTAGGAACTCATATTCACTTTTTGTCTCAATATTCTCTACATACCCAGAACTACGTAGCATTATACCTTTCTCCTCTGAAATAGGTACAGGAACAATTACACATGAACCATTTAGAGTAGTATCTTTTTTCTCTTCCTCCCAATTGCTTTCGGCTTCCCAGCAGATAATGAAAGGAGATGTAAATTCTCCTGAGGATATATTATTTTTCTTCACTAGATTTAACACTTCATTGTCATTAACTGAAAGTAAATTAATTCTTATATCACTAACTATCTCTTCGAACTGTTTGAAGGCAAGTGAATGACCACTACGCATAGATTTCCAATTCCCCTCACTTCTTTTGATGAAGTTTTCAATTTTCATCAATGTCTTCAGAGTAATCTTCTTTCACACATTCCTCTTGGTCAATATTAGCTTTTTGGATCATTCGCACCATTGAGTCGACCATCATTGACATCGCCATCGGGACTTCTTTCCCAGAGGGAGTAGTAGAGGATTGTTCCCCTGGTTTTTTGTTTGAGGATGGACGGTTAATTGACATGGATTTTTTTATTATTGGATTACTGGGTAAGCCTTTCTTGGCTATTGCTTAAGAAGGTTTGGATCCTCTAAAGCATGTACATAATATTTAGCATGCCAAGTCACCTTATCTTAATATCGATTTCTGCTTTGATTTGGTTAATGTAAGAAATTAAAGGATTTTGGATTTTCAAAAATGATTTTTTAGATGTATTAATCTTTATACTTCAGCTCAGTAATAATTCATATAGATCTCAGATGACTTGCATTATCGCTTGTTGCAAATGAAGCAGTTAGTTTAATACTATTCATAAAGCTTGATGTCCTTAGCCCGCAAGAGGAATCCCAAGCCCGCATAAAAGGCACTGTATGTTCTCCAAATATTTCTATATATTCATAAGAGTCAATTAGAAAATCAATATAACTTTCAAACCCTTCTGAATTTATTAATTCTATATTTTTAATCAATTCAGATTGTTTCAAAATTGGTCTGCCCAGTATATGCTTTATACTTAGCTCTACAACTCTCTTTTGGTTTATTCTTTCAAAGTAATTTTTTCTATAAAAATCAGATTTTGATAGCCTTCTTATAAATTCTCTAATAGTTATATCACCATTCCTAAGACGTCTTTCAATATCAATTGGTCTTTCACTTTCCAATGGATGTAAATTTCCATATATTTGTCTATAAGCTGCATTTATTGATACTCTAAAAGACTCATCATCATTCGGGTGATATTGATCATAAGAAAATGAAGTAAGGTTAGTATGTATATATTTAATGCCATATAAAATATGATAATTTTCTAATTTAAACTCTCTAGTTATTCTATTTTCAATAACATTTGATCCTCCTGATGCCTTTGATCTTGCGTTTTTCATAAATACGTTAGGTTGCCCAGGCATGCAACCTCCTTTTGAGTGAAGAATGTAGCTTATTCTTTTACTACCAGAATGATTTGATTTGTTAAATCTTATAGGGAATTCAAATAATGACTCTGCTCCTAAATGAAATGCCTTTTGAGGTATTAGAGACATTTTAGAAGAAAAGCAAGGTGTAGTAATGTTTATTTATTCTATCCATCAAGTTCAGCCATCATCAGAGATTCCATAGTTTGAGAAGTTTCATCTCTGAATCTCTTTACACTAACCTTGCCGAGGACAAAAATTGCTATACAAGTAACAATAATTTCGAGTAAAAATACAAAGGAAAATGCCATAAAAGGTTTCTCTGATCCAAGATAATATCTGCCAATATCCAGTAGCCCTCCACCTAATATCTTCCCCAATGCTCTGGAAAGAGCCTGGGCCAGTCCCCAAACTCCTACTAAGGTGCCTGCCATCTCTGGAAGGGTTAAATCAAGCATTAATGATAAGGCGCTGTTAGTAGCTATTCCTGCGGCTAACCCGAAAATAACTAATATTCCAAAAAGTGCGTTTTCATTTTGAAAGTAACCACTGATAATTAGCAGAAATAGTGAACTTACTATTAACCAACATCCAATCCTGGCAGTAGATAATTTTCCTAATCTAGGTGTAATAAAAAGACCTCCAATAAGTAATCCAATAAGGGTACCTACTCCCCAGAAAGCATTTAACAATGTGGTTTGTGAAATTGGCAGATTAAATACTTCTGCTCCATAACTTTCTAGTATTGGATCTTGTAAAAATAGACCTAATGTGTAGAGAACTAGAAAAACAAAGAAGATTAGTATTTGCTTGCTAGAAATGATGATAGACCATGCTTTCCTTAGTCCGACTTCGTTATTCTTTGACTTAGTATTAGTTGATGAATGATTGGAATTATTTCGTTCTTCTATTCCCCAACATGCAAAGAAAGTAATTAGTAAAACTATTCCCCCAACCCATGTCATGAATCTTTGAAGAGCAGGTTCAAGTAAGGCAGGATCAGAAATCCCATCCAACCCTTTTGTTGTTATAGATATTGCGATAGCTCCGACTACTATTCCTACAGTTAACATGCACCATATAATCCCAACTGCTCTAGGCCTTTCTTCCTCAGTTGTCATGTCAATGACAAGAGCAAGATATGGTGTGGTTGCGAGAGAAACCGCTAATCCATAAAGAGAAAAAAGAACACAGAGAGATACTGCTGCCATTGTTATTTGTAACCAATCACCTCCTGAAAGAGCTTTTTCAGTAATGAAGATCAACGGAATTGAAAGTATTGCCATTGAGCAAAATCCAGCCGATCCAAGCCATATATAAGGTGTTCTTTTCTGTCCTCGAATTGGCCAAGTGTCAGAAATATTCCCAAACAAAACTCGTGATGGTGCCATTAATTGCTCAAAAGCAAGTCCTCCTCCAACTAAAATCGCAGGGAATGCAAGTTCAGATATCATTATTCTATTTAGCATCCCGGCAAAAATTACAGCCAAGCAGCCAAGACATCCTTGGAAAAGACTTAGCCTTGCTAAGTTAATAGCTGATAAACCTTTCGATTGATTCAAGACAAAATTCCTATTATGAAAGGACTTACTTAATAAAAATAACGCATCAAAAAGTTTTCTCTAAATATTACTTTTTTAGAATTTGTTTTTATAAATGTTCTTGCTTTGCCAATTCCATCCATCATCGCATATATCTTTTAGACTTTTTTGTGTTGACCAATTTAAATATTTGAGAGCCAACTTAGGACTTGCAATTGATATAGCAGAATCCCCAGCTCTTCGATTGGCGATTTGATAAGAGATCTTTTTCCCGGTTACTTCTTCGAAGCAATGAATTAACTCCAATACAGAATGCCCTTTGCCACTACCAAGATTTAAAGTTAATAATTGAGGTTCAGATCTCAGTAGCTTTTCTAATGCTGCTTTGTGGCCTTCAGCAAGATCCATAACATGGATATAATCTCTTACCCCCGTGCCATCAATAGTGGGCCAATCATTCCCAAAGATGTGGAGCAAATCTCTTTTGCCTTCTGCTACTTGGTTAATTAATGGGAAAAGATTATTGGGGATCCCTTTGGGATCTTCTCCAATCTCTCCACTTGGATGAGCTCCAACTGGATTGAAATAACGCAATATGGCAATTCTCCAATCTGTAGGACTTTTTTGAAATGGTTTTGTTCTTTGTTGGCAATTAGAAATATCAGCTAGAAGCATTTCTACTGCTGCCTTTGTTTTTCCGTAAGGATTGATTGGGTTAATAGGTGAAGTTTCATCTATGGGTATTACACAAGGATCTCCATAAACAGTTGCACTGCTACTAAATACAAGAACTTTGCATGAAAACTCATTCATCACTTCTAATAATTTCCTTGTCCCAGAAGTATTTACATCCCAATACAGTAAAGGCTTTTGAATGGACTCATGAACAGACTTTAAGCCTGCAAAATGTATTACAGCAATAATTCTTGTGCCCTTTCTTTTTGCTATTTCAAAAATCTGTGTAACTAACTCTTTGTCACGAATATCACCTTTTACTAATTGAAGCCTTGCTTCTGTTATCTTATCTTCTAATTTTGCAAGTTTTGCAATACTGCTTATTACGCTTGGAGAACTATTAGAAAAATTATCTATTATAATTAAATTATAACCAGCATTTAATAGAACCACACAAGTATGAGAACCTATAAATCCTGCCCCTCCAGTTATTAGGATAGAGCCCATAATTTCAATCCGATACTAAATTTTACCACTTTTATCTAATTAAAAAAAGGTATTTTAATAGTAGAAATTATATCTTAAGCTACTAATCTTGTTAAACCTTACTTTAAATCTAATAACCTTATTCTAAATATGGCGACTTCTTTTGCCTGGATTGGATTTTCGATCAAGAAAGGATGGTCGTCAATTTTTGAAAAAACCAAGGAGATTTTTTCTTCTTGAGTTAAGTCTGAATCTTTTAGAGTTGAGATCTCCTTGGTCCAAACCTCGTCAAACGCCATGGCAAAGCCATCAGCATTGTTCATTAAAAGATTGTTGTTGTGACTTTGTGAAGAGAAGGACAAGATTAATGTTCTCTTTATTAATGCCAGGACCCAGATTTGAACTGGGGACACGGCGATTTTCAGTCGCCTGCTCTACCAACTGAGCTATCCCGGCCTAAAGTTATCCCTTTATTCAATTTACATTACTGTCCTCTCACCAGTAGGAATATATTGTTAGGAAGATTTGGCAATGCTTACATTATTTTGTAATTAAGTTCTAGAGCAGATAGCTCGCAAGCTGAAGTGTTAACACTGTTTTGAGATTGTCTTAAGCATATGAATCAATGTTTTGTGTGCATCTTCGCTGTCTTTAAGCGTATGGTCGAAATTAATTTGGATTAATTCTTTGTCAGTTTCCAGTTCAAGATATTCTGAGTTTAGGGTTTTCATTATTACATTTTTAAATTCGGTAATCTTTCCATAGTGCAGTGCATATTGATTTATCGCATCTTGATGATCCTCATTCATATGCTTGCAAATACGATCGCAAACTTCACTGTTTAGTTCTTCTTCCTTCATAGTCTTTAATGGTTTTTTAAATATTAACGTAAATCTAATAATCTTTAACTCTTTTTTGATTGGCTATTTGGGAATATTTTATTAAAAATTTTTATTCAAATATAGAATTGGCTGCAATTTTTGCTACACCAATTGCAGGTGGGCGTTTACATATTCTTATGGGTATTTGAATAATCCTCTCTCTGATCTTTTGCCATTGTATATTTCTTGCACCATTACCAAGTGTGATAATTTTAGTTGGTTGGTTAATACCTAAGTCTGCAAGCTTTTGCCATCCTTGTTTTTCAATATTAGCTAATCCTTCTAATAAGGCCTTCAGATATAAAGAATCACTTATTGGTCTAGGAGTAAGAATTGGTTTTAAATTAGGGTCATTTATAGGAAATCTTTCTCCTTTAAATGGTAATGGTAATAGATTTATATTAGAACTTTTATATGGATTGATTTGATTGCTTAAATCTTCTATCTCCTGATCGTTAAAGAATTTTCTAAGCACAGCACCACCAGAATTGGAAGAGCCACCGCATATCCATTTGCCTCCGACAAGATGATTTGTTATACCTTCTGCAAAAATTGGTTTCTCAACAAATTTTTTCAAAACAATTGTGCTACCAAGAATACTTATCCCTTCACTATCTGAAGCATTGGCGGCAATTACTGCTGCATTCGAATCTGTTGTACCAGCTATAATAATTACATCGTTAGGGAGACCTAAAACCTTTGATCTTTTTATATTGATTTTTCCTAATTGATTGCCACTAGAAATAATTTCTGGGACCATTTTTTTTAAAGAATGGTTATAAAAAATTTTAGGCCAAGACTTATTATATGGATCCCAGCCTAACTTTAGGTTATTTCCTTCTTCCCCTAATTCCCATTTTCCTGTTAGCCAGCTGCTAACCCAATCAGCTTGACTCCTTAATAATAAATTTTCTCCATGCCTTTCAATTAATTTTAGAGCGCTACCAAGACTGGAATATTTTTTGAGATTTTCTTTGCTAAATCCTTTTAATTGATTGATATAACTTTCTGAATAATCTTCATAGTAAGTAATTGCTTTCCCTATGGGTTTACCATTGTTATCACAAGCAATTATCGTCCCAGATGTTGCATCTATTGCAATTCCCTTAAGTTTTTGTTTGAGCTTTGTGGGTATATTATTAATTAAACTCTCACAACATCTCTCCCAGTCTTTGCATTCTTCTAATCCTAAATTGTAATTAATGGAGGCTGAATAAACTAATTCTATTTGAGAATTTATTAATACTACTCGTACTCCAGAAGTCCCAAGATCAATTCCCATTGCCAATCGATCATCTGCCATCTGAGGCTATTCCTTAATCTTCTTTTGCGAAATTTACATCTTTAATTTCATTGACTTTTTCTATCACATTCTCCCAAGGTAAGTCCAAGTCTTGACGTCCAAAATGGCCATAAGCAGCTGTATCTCTGTAAAAACGTCCTCCTCTTTCTTGTGGTAATTCTTTGAGGTTGAATTGCTTGATAATTGCTCCAGGGCGAAGGTCGAAATAGTTTGAGACTAGTTCTGTTAAATCATTATTGGAGTATTTGCTGCTGCCAAAAGTTTCTACGAGAATTGATATAGGCTTTGCTACTCCTATTGCATAACTAAGTTGGACCTCAACCCTTTCTGCAAAACCTGCCGAAACTAATGATTTAGATACGAATCTTGCTGCATAAGCGGCAGATCGATCAACTTTAGTTGGGTCCTTTCCAGAGAAAGCCCCGCCTCCATGTCTTGCAGCTCCTCCATAAGTATCAACAATTATTTTTCTTCCGGTTAGGCCAGCGTCACCTTGGGGCCCTCCAACAACAAATTTCCCAGTTGGATTAACAAGAAATTTAGTTTCTTCTTTATTTGGCTTTAATTTAAGGTCGGAAGTTGCTGGAACTACAACATGTTCCCACAGATCTTTTTCTATTTTTTTTCTAATTCCTTTTTCCTCGCTGATTCCATCAACTTCTTCTGTATGTTGAGTGGATATTAAAATTGTGTCGATTGAAACAGGCTTATCATTTTCATAAGCAACGCTAACTTGTGTTTTCCCGTCCGGTAAAAGGTAATTCAATATTCCCTGATGTCTCACATAAGCTAACCTCCTTGCAAGTCTATGAGCCAAACTAATAGGCAAAGGCATTAATTCAGGGGTTTCATTGCAGGCATAGCCAAACATTATTCCTTGATCTCCAGCACCTATTTTGTCGAGTGGATCTCCGGAATGGTCATCTGCTTCATTGACTCCTTGAGCTATATCGGGCGATTGCTGGTCAAGTGCTACTAGGATTGCACAACTATTAGAATCAAATCCGCCTGCTCGATACCCTTCATAGCCAATTTCATTAATTACATTTCTAGCAAGTTTAATGAAATCAACTTTTGCCTTTGTAGTTACTTCTCCTGTTATAAGGCATAAGCCTGTATTCACTACTGCTTCACAAGCTACTCTGCTATTGGGATCTTGACTTAATAGAGCATCTAAGACAGAGTCACTTATCTGATCACAAATTTTGTCAGGGTGTCCTTCAGTTACTGATTCTGAAGTGAATACAAACTTATTCATAGAAGAACTTTTTAGATCATTATTTTAGTTTTTTAGTGGCAAGATAGTTCTTCCCATTTTGATATTAATTTATTTTGATAAGAGATATCAGGCTTTATATCCCAACCAGATACATAACCTATTGATATACCTATCCCTGCTTGTTGAGCCATTTTTAAATCTAAATCACTATCACCTATTAACATACATTCATGAGGATGAAGATCAATGCTTTTGCATAATTTGATTACTGCAGTGGGATTAGGCTTGGGTGGGTTGTTTTCACAACTCCAATATCCCGCAAATTGATTTGCTATTTTATTGTGATCGAGAAAATCCTTGATTCCTTTGCTCGTATCATTACTAATAACAGCACATTTGATATTGGCTTGTACCAATTTATCTAATAAGATCTTTACTCCTTTGAAAAGAGGTCTTTCCTTCGCAATACTTTCTAGATCAGATAAATCTTTATCAGCACTTTGAAAAACCTTATTAGATATATCAATTGCTTCAGGCCAACTCTTTGTAAATATGGAAATTAAAGTTGCAGTAGAGATTAAATTATCTTGTCTAGATGCAATTGCTATAAGGCCATTTGGATCTACTAAGTTTTCTGTTAGACCATAAGCAGACTTCAGCAGTTTAATAAGCTGGTTTAACTCATTTTTTATTAACTTATTTTTAAGAATTTTTTTAATTTCTCTAACCCTAGAGTTGGCAATATCTCTAAGATTTGACTTACTGCTAGTCAATGTCCCATCTTTATCAAATAAAACACCTTTAAAATCTCCCAAACTAATATTATTCAAGAAAATCTCAGCCATTAAATACCTAAGTAATTTTAAACAGTCATTACTGCGATTGGATCTTCTCCTTCTTCAGCTTGCTCAAGCAACATTTGTTTATACTTTGCAGCCATTTCTTCGGCATTGTCAAACACTTTCTGTGGGTCAGTCAACATATCTCCTGGTTCGGGTTCAAGAGCCTTAGTTGAAAGAGAAATTCTCCCTCTTTCTGCATCTAAGTCGATAATCATTACTTTCATTTGATCATTGACATTTAGAACTGAGTGAGGAGTTTCAATGTGTTCGTGACTGATTTCAGAAATATGAAGTAGTCCACTGACTCCCCCAATATCAATGAAAGCTCCATATGGCTTGATTCCTCTTACTGCACCCACTACTACTTCACCAACTTCGAGTCTATTCATTTTTCTTTCGACCAAAGCACGCCTATGACTTAAAACAAGACGATTTCTCTCTTCATCAACTTCAAGAAACTTTAAAGGAAGAAAATCTGCGACCAACTCTTCCTTTGCTTTGCGAGTACTGATATGAGAACCAGGAATAAAGCCTCTTAATCCTTCCACCCTAACTAATGCTCCTCCTCTATTAGTTGCAAAGACTTCAGAATAAATAGTTGCATCTTCTTTTTGCAGTTGCCTTACTCTTTCCCAGGCCCTTTGATATTCAATTCTTCTAATTGATAAAGCTAGCTGACCATCTTCATTCTCTTCTGACATTATAAAAAACTCTCTTTGCTCTGTAGGCTGCAATACATCGCTTAGGCCTTCTACTCGATTTATAGAGACTTCTTGCATTGGCATAAATGCCGCAGTCTTTGCCCCTATATCTATCATTGCTCCTTTCGACTCAAGAGCAAAAACTGTACCTTTGACAATATCTCCTGGTTTGAAGTTGTAATCGTATTTACTAAGTAAAGAAGCAAACTCATCAAGAGTAAAACCAGCACCATCAAAGTCATATCTCTTTGCTCTACTGGATGGATCGTCCGCCGTGGGGATATCTTCTGGAATATCCAAAGATTCATCAATATCTAGAGCTTCTGTTTCTGCTTCGCTAGATGTCTCGAGTTCGTTTTTAATCTCCTCCTCTGTATTTTTTTGCACTTCTGACAACTCTTGATCAGTTTCTTTAAGATTTTCAGACATGGGGGTAAGGCGGTCTACCTATAGGTAGTGGGTGACTGTGTCCATAATGGCCCGCCGACCTTATGGCAATAATTAACTACTTTACATACTCAACTATCACTATGAAATAACACTTGCCAATTGTTCTTTTTCTTCTGGGTTTAATGTTTCTAGCGTTTCTATAAAATCATTGACTCCATGAAATTCTCTATATACTGATGCGAAGCGAATATAGGCAACCTCACTTAGTTCTTTTAAATGATCTAGGACCATTTCTCCTATATCTGAACTTTGTACTTCCCTGAGATTTTTTTGTTGTAACTGAATTTCTATATCATCAACAATTAATTCTCCTTTTTGAGAGATTTTTGAAATCTTTTCACTTGCTCTGGTAATTCCATTTAGTATTTTATTTCTATTAAATATTTCCTTATTACCATTCCTTTTGATAACTGTAATAGGAATAGTTTCTACTCTTTCATAGGTAGTAAAGCGAAAATCGCAATTCAAACATTCTCTCCTTCTCCTCACGCTTTTACCTGCATCAGCAGAACGTGACTCGAGGACTCGACTATCTGTGTTTTGGCAAGCGGGGCATTGCATTGCTGCCCTATACATAAAATGGTATTCGAATTTACTTTATACATTTATTTGCTTAATGAGAAGGGTTTGTGTATTTGAGTTTACTTTTTCTTTTTTGTAAATATAGAAAAAAGTTGCGTGAATCCCAGTCTGAGAATTAATTCTTACCAAAAAAAAATCCCCTAGTTAACCAGGGGATTTTTTTTTGGCAATTTATTTATCGTACTTTGGGGGATCGCGGAAAGCGACGGCAAAGAAGAGTGTTACGACTGCCAAGGTCATTAGAAGTGTGTAAGCGAATGCTTCCATCTGGATTCTCGATAGTGGATAAAGATTCCTTCAATTAGGCACGGCCTGGAACTCGTCGAGTGGATTCATCTCCAAGTTTCTTGAAGAGTCCAAACTCAACACGATCGCCTAACTCAGGATCGATTCCAGCGAATCTATCTCTGAATAGGGTCCTAGCTGCATGCCACCAATGTCCAAATAGGAATAATAGTCCAAAACATAGGTGGGCATAGGTGAACCAGGCTCTAGGAGAGCTTCTGAATACACCATCAGACTTGTAGCGATCCCTATCGAACTTAAAGGCTTCTCCTAGCTGAGCTTTACGTGCAAGACGTTTTACTACAACCGGATCTGTAAATGTTTGGCCATTTAACTCTCCACCATAAACAGTTGCCTTGACTCCAGTTTGCTCAATGGAGTATTTAGCTTCTGCTCTACGGAAAGGAATGTCAGCACGAACATTTCCATCTGCATCTTCAAGAATGACTGGGAAGTTTTCGAAGAAATTAGGAATTCTTCTTACTTCCAGATCATTTCCTTCTTTATCTTGGAAAGATATATGACCTTGCCAACCAGTTGGCAAGCCATCTCCATTAACCAATGCACCAGTTCTAAATAGACCGCCTTTTGCAGGGCTATTTCCTACATAATCGTAGAAAGCAAGTTTTTCAGGGATAGCAGCATAGGCTTCTTCCTTTGTTGCCCCATTATTAACCGCTTCTTGAACTCGGCGATTGATTTCAGTTTTGAAGTATCCGGAATCCCACTGATAACGAGTTGGTCCGAATAATTCCACTGGAGTAGTAGCTGAGCCGTACCACATTGTTCCGGCAACTACAAAAGAAACAAAAAGTACCGCTGCTAGTGCACTAGCTAAAACGCCTTCAATATTTCCCATTTTCAAGGCTTTGTATAGCCTTACTCCTGGACGGTTAGTGATATGGAAAACACCACCAATTATTCCTATTAGGCCTGCACCAATATGGTTGGCAACAATTCCTCCGGCATTAAATGGATTGAATCCTTCGGCTCCCCATGCTGGTGCTACTGCCTCAACATGACCTGAAAGTCCATATTCATCAGATACCCAGATGCCAACGGAAGCGCAGTGGAATGCACCAAAACCAAAGCAAGTGAGTCCTGCTAGAAGTAAATGTATTCCAAAGATTTTCGGAAGATCTAATGCTGGCTCTCCAGTTCTTGAATCTTCCCAAAGTTCAAGATCCCAGTAAGTCCAATGCCAGATGGCTGCCAAAATCAGCAGACCACTGAAGACAATATGAGCCAGGGCAACACCTTCAAACGTAGAAAACGGAAGAGCTTTGCCCCAAAAATCTAAAGAATCAAAATCAAAAGCTCCAGTACCTCCTGTGATATCCCAGCCACGCCAGCTATTGGTGACGCCTAGGCGCGCCATAAAAGGCATGACATACATGCCTTGACGCCACATTGGGTTTAAGACTGGATCAGTTGGATCAAAAATGGCCAATTCGTAAAGGGCCATTGAGCCGGCCCAGCCGGCAAGTAAAGCTGTATGCATGAGGTGCACGGCCAAGAGGCGGCCAGGGTCGTTAATTACGACTGTGTGCACCCGATACCAGGGCAATCCCATGTGTCAGGTTTCGTGAACGAAGCTACTTAATGCAGCCAGACCGCATGATCGTAAAGGTTCTTGCATGCCCAACGGGGAAGGTTGTTGCTAGCTGCAACGACTATTGACACTATTGAGCTCAAAATAAGAAGATTTTTCCACCTTCTAAACTCACTTTAATGGCCTAATCCACTGCTATCACTACGTTTTTAAAATCTGGTCAGTCGAAGTTAACTTTTCACTACTTTTTTTTTTCTTTATAAGTTTTTTGATTTTTTTATCCACTTGGATGCTTTTTTTTGGTTTTTTTTTTGCATTATCGAAAATTTTGGGAACTATTTAGCCTCCTTGAAAAAAATATTTGATGTTTTGTGGTTACAAAATCTCTTTCTAGATTGATAGAAGGGCAGGAACGAGTGAAAAGAGATTTATAGTGTTGCGGGTGTTCAAATCTACGAATAACAATCTGAAGTATGGAAACCACTAATTTTGGCGCTGCTGCAAGTCTTCTTTTCGTTGGCGTTCCAGTGATTTTTCTAATTGGTCTTTATTTGGCTACAGCCGATGGTGAAAAATCAAGCTTTTTCTCTGATACCAGTAAAGGAAGGCTTTCTCCTGAGTCCAAAAAATAAGCCATCTTAAGAATTGATTTAGGACTTAAATGGTTTGAAATTAGGTCTATTCTCGTTATGGGGATTGACCATAAATTTATATGGAAGGTTATTCTTATAGTGGTGAAGAGATTTTATCTTGGAGAAAATCCAATTTAGCCTTAGGTGGAGATCAAATTGAACTTGATTGGTTATTAGATTTAGGGGGAGGATTACCTTTCTCAGAAAAACAAAAAATTTTTTTATATCCAGAACGTATTTTTTTACTTCAAAAATCTCTAAAAGAATTAAATCTTTTATGGACAATTCACTTGGAAACTAAAAAGCCTCTTCAGTACATTGTAGGTAAATGTCCTTGGAGAGACTTTGTCCTTGAAATTAATTCTGATGCTTTAATACCTAGACAAGAAACAGAGTTATTAATTGACTTAGCCTTACACAAAATCGTTAAGACTTCAAAAGGTGCTTGGGCGGACTTGGGAACTGGATCAGGAGCCCTTGCTATTGCGTTAGCAAGAGAGTTGCCTCATTGGGAAGGACATGCTGTTGATTGCAGTCAAAAAGCACTTTCTTTGGCAAAAAGTAATTTAGAAATCTTGTGTCCAAATTCAGAAGTAAATTTACATTTAGGTAATTGGTGGGACCCTTTGAAAAACTTAAACAATTATTTTGACTTGGTACTTGCAAATCCTCCTTATATTCCAGTCAATGAATTGAAAAACTTAGATAAAAGTGTTATGAATTTTGAGCCTAAACTGGCATTAAGTGGAGGCGAGGATGGTTTGGAATCTTGTCGAAAATTAATTTCGGAAGGAATTAATAAATTGCGATTAGGTGGATGGTTGATTCTCGAACATCATCATGATCAAAGTGAATCTGTGCAGAAACTTTTGATTGATTTTGGATTTGAAGAAGTTTCTTGGGAGGTTGATTTCCAAGGTATTCGTCGTTATGCAATGGGTCGTAGAGAAAGGTGCGAATAAATGCATATAGTTGAATGTCAGGCAAAAGAATTGAGCAAGAGGCTAGATAAAGGGGAAATTGCCTTGTTTCCCACGGATACTTTGCCGGCAATAGCTGTTTGCCCTAAATATGCCAGTAAATTATGGGAAATAAAAAAAAGACCTTTCAATAAACCTCTTATTCTTATGTCTTCTAAAAAAGAGGATTTACTAAAGATTATCTGCTCTTCAGCAAAAGAAGATGCCTTAAAAATGTCAGAGGCCTTTTGGCCAGGTGCTTTAACAATGGTTTTACCCGCAACAGGGGAAGAGGTCCCTTGGCTTAATCAAAATTCTAATACTGTTGGATTAAGAGTTCCATCAAATGATCAAGCAATTAAATTACTTGATGAAAGTGGTCCTTTAGCTACTTCTAGTGCAAATTTGTCAGGTGAGGAGCCAGTCCTTACTGCAGAAGAAGCTGCGAAGACTTTTCCAGGTGTTCCTTTATTGGGGCCAACCCCATGGCCAAACCCTTCAGGACTAGCTAGTAGCGTTATCAAGTGGGAAAGTCCTGGGAGATGGCGATTATTGAGAAGAGGTGCTGTTATGCCTTTAGGAATAAATGATTAAATGATTTGGTTATTAGTTTTTTTAGTAATTGCCCAATCTTTTTTTTATTGGATAGTTAAACCTTTAGTCTTTTCAATTACTTCTATTTTAGAGCTTAGAGGAATTGGATTCATCTTGGTTCTATTAGTAGTTTGGTTGTTTTCAGGTCGGGAATAGAAGTTGTGATTGCTAGAGATTCTTGAAGAAATTTTTTTGACTACCCTGAACTTTCGTCTATGCCGGCTAACAGATTTGAACTGATGACCTTCGCTTTACAAAAGCGCTGCTCTACCGCTGAGCTAAGCCGGCTTGTTGATGATCCTAGCTATGAAAGGTACTTGATGAATATAAATTCTTTCATAGATTCTAGAAATTAATCTATTTTTAGAGCCTTTGACTTAAAAAGATTATTCATAGGGCCCTAACTTCCCTCTGGCTCTTTAGCTGTCTCATCAATTTCTGTCTTTGTTGAACTACCCTCTTTTAATTGAATTTCACCGGAAAGAGTTCTTTTTATTGGTAAATTTGCAACTAAGGCAGTCATCCTATCTTCTGTCTCTAAGCTCACAGCACCTTCATTCATATCTATCTCTACATATTTTGCGACTACTTCAAGGATCTCTTTTCGCATTTTATCTAATAGATCGCTGCTTAAGTCACTTCGATCATGCGCAAGAACTAATTGAAGACGCTCCCTAGCAGTACTTGCACTTGCTGGTTGCCGTCTAAGCAGTTTGTTAATGAGGTCTCTGAGAGTCATGGATTTAAAAAATCTTTGTTTGCATCAATCTTTTGAACTTATCTCCTAAACTTGATCCTTCTTTGGAGGGATCAATTAGAGGTATTTCCTCTCCTTGAAGACGTTTCGCAATATTTGAGTAACATCTCCCAGCTGGAGAATTGCCTCCATTAAGAGTTAGAGGTTCTCCTCTATTAGTACTGACTATTACTTGTTCATCCTCTAGAACTAGTCCCAGTAAAGGTAATGCAAGAATATCTGTCACATCATCAATTGAAAGCATCTCTTGACTGGCCATCATTTTAGGTCTTACTCGATTAACTACTAATTGAACTGGTTTTATAGAATTTGTATTCAGTAAACCAATTACACGATCAGCATCTCTTACTGCGGAAACCTCCGGATTTGTAACAACTATTGCTTCTTGTGAGGCAGCCATTGCATTTTTGAATCCGTCTTCTACTCCTGCAGGACAGTCGATTAAAACATAGTCAAATTCTTCTCTAAGCATTTCAACTATTTGCTTCATGTCATTTGGTTTAAGCCATTCGAGCATTCTTGGGTTGCCTGCAGGCAGTAGAGCAAGATTCGGCTCTTGTTTATGTTTGACCAGCGCTTGATCTAGTCGGCAAGTTTCTTCAAGCACTTCTTGTGCTGTATAAACAATTCTATTTTCTAGACCTAGGAGTAAATCAAGATTACGCAATCCAAAGTCTGCATCTAATACAGCTGTTTTAACGCCTTGACTGGCAAGCGAAATTCCTAGATTTGCAGTAAGGGTTGTTTTACCCACTCCTCCTTTGCCTGAGCAGATAAGAATGACTCGTGTATCTTTAGTCAATGATTTTCTCAATGTGAATAAAGTTTAATTGGATTTTGCTTTGGAGTAAGCGTTCATTAAAAGGTTTGACTTTGATCTTTTTAAATACTGATATATCAATAAGAGTCGATATTTAAAATAATGAGTTAATAGCTAATTGCTTATCTAAATTAATTATTTTTTTATTTCTATGAGATTAGTGTGGAAATAACAATTATTCCTGACTCTATTTTGGCTTCTTCTACGAGCCCTCCTTCTTGTTTGTCTTTAGGCCCTCTTGCTACCTTGTCAGCAATTCTTAGTTGGACTGGCCTTAAATGAAGAGCTGAAATTTTAGCTTCTAAATCTCCTGACTTACCAGCATGTGCAATGCCTAAGAGCCTTCCCCAAATCATTACGTTGCCATCTGAAGAAACCATTGCTCCGGGATTTACGTCTCCATAAATAAATAAATCTCCTTCGCTCTCAATATGTTCGCCTGATCGAATTGTCCCTTCATGAAAATATAGTGATTTATTGCTTTCTAATTTCTTCTTATAAGAGAGGCCAGCTTTAGTTCTTTTTTGAGTAATATCACTATTCATAGATAATTCACAGTTTAATTTAATTGCCTTAGAACTAACAACAGTCTCGGGTAAATTTGTCTTGATATTTTGTATGTTTACATTATAAGTATTGCAGACTTCTTGTATATACAATAAGTCTTTACAGTTAAGTTTCCAGTCAAGGCAATCTATCTCAATTTTTTTTGTAGCGATATTATGAAGTTCCCTTTGCAGGAGCGGCTTCCAATCTGAATGATTACTTTCTGGAAATATTATTGTGTAGACCAAGAGATGAAGGTTAGTACATTAATTAATTATATTAACAATATATTATTGTTAATTCAATTCATTTATTAATAAATCAATTTCCTTTTTTAGAGGACTATGAATCTTTCTTTCATAAATTAACCAGGTTGATTCTTCTGGCCTTATGAGACTTCTGACTAAAGGTGAGGCATTCTCTAAAGCTTTTAAATTTTTGCCATCCCAGAGTCTCAAACCTCCTTTGTAAGGATGGTATCCATGTAATTTCTGTTTCTTTATTCCACATGTTGTATCAGGATCAAGGCCATTTTTTGAGGCTATGCTTCTAGCTATTGCAAGAGCTTTGATTTGATTCTCATTGCTTAAAATGTTTATATCTATCGCTTTGAATAGAATTCTATTAATATACCTATAACATAGTTCGGAAAGTATTTTGTGCTTACCTTCTTTCCATCTATGCAGGTGATAACTTACTACAATATCGTCATTTGCTATAAAGTCATCTAATCCTATTTCATTTTTATTCCAGAGCCATTTGGATATATTTTCATCAGCCCATACGATTTCTGGCCCTAAATCTCTTGCAATAGTAAATATTTTCTCGAGAAGCCAGTTCGCAACTTCATTTAATCTATGATTATATACACTTTTATACATAAGGTTTCTAGTAACTAGGTAATGTTCAACAGCTGGAAGTCCTTTAGGGTGTATGGCTAAATCTCCATCTGGAGAAAGTGTTAGTGCTTTAATAATTCTATCTAAATCTAATACACCATAGTTTGTCCCGGTTGAGTAACTATCTCGAATTAAATAATCCAATCTATCGCAATCTAGCTGGCTACTAATTAGAGCCTTTATGGCCTTGTTGGGAGAATCTTTGCCCCTAATTAGATTTGCAATTTCAATTGAATATCCTGAATTAAACTTTTCTAAAGGATCTGATATCTCAGGATGGTTCTCTATTAAATTGGCAGACCATTGCTCATGATTTAAATTGAAAATCCCCTCGCTTGTATGACTAAAAGGTCCATGTCCAAGATCATGAAGTAATGCAGCTGAATATAAGATAAGTCTGAATTTTTTTAGGTCTGGATTTATGTTTAAGAGACCATTTAAAGCTTTTCTTGAAATTTCAAACACGCCTAATGAGTGAGTGAAACGACTGGATTCGGCACCATGAAAAGTAAGAGAAGCCGGACCTAGTTGACGAATTCTCCTTAACCGCTGAAAAGGAGATGAATCTATTAATTGCATTATTAGGGCTTCCTCAGGAATATTTGTATCCAGTGTTATCCCCTTATGTAATGGGTCGTAGTAGGTCCTGATACTCATAATCAGGGAATATCGTTATTGGTTTGAAGTGTTCCTGAGGTTGTATTTAATGTTTCATTCTCCGATTGAGTGGTTTTTATAACATCTCTATCTAAAGCTGCCCCCATGTAAATCTCTGCATCTTGTATCCATCTGTCTTCATTCCCTCCTGGGTTTAGTGGTTCAGGTAGCTCCAATATCTTGTCTGGTTCTATACCTAAATTTTGTATATCTTTCCCATTAGGAGTTAAGTAACTAGCAACTGTTATTGCGATTCCACTTCCGTCACTAAGGTTAGTCAAGGACTGTATTAGTCCTTTCCCAAAGGTTCTATTCCCAAGTAATTCAGATCTTTTGTTATCTTGCAGTGCTCCAGCAAGTATTTCGCTTGCACTGGCTGTCCCTTTATTTACTAGTGTCACCATTGGCCCGTCATAAAGGGTTTCGATTCCGGCAGGAATTGGATCATTAATCCCTTCTCTGTTTTTTGTTTCAACTATTGGCTGTTTGCTGATAAATGCATCTGCAACAGCTAATCCTGAACTTACGAGGCCTCCTGAGTTGTTTCTTAGGTCTAAAACCAGCCCCTCTATTCCTTTCTGAGAAAGTTCTTGCAAAGCTTCTTTTACTTGATCTGGAACACTTTCACTAAATTGAGTAATTCGTAAATAGCCAAGGGTATGAGATTCGCTCCTAAGCCTTTTCGTCCGAACTGGTCTTAAGTCAACACTTCTTCTTTCAAGATTTATTTCTTTCGCTTCTTCATTAGGAGCTTGAAGTTCTACAACAACTTCCGAGCCAACTTCTCCTCTTAATTTTGCTGCAGTTGCTTCTAATCCAAGATTTTTTGGAGATTCGCCATTGACTTTAATGATCAAAGTCCCGCTTGTGATTCCTGCATCTGCGGCTGGAGATCCTTCAAGAGAAGAAATAACAACAATTTGATTATCTTCATTTCGTAACCCTAGTTGGAGTCCTACCCCGTTTATTTCGCTTCCAAGATTGCTTGATTTAAGAGCTTCATAGTCTTTTGGCCGAATTAAACGCGTGTATGGGTCATCTAGACGAAGAACCATTGCGTCTATTGCTGCATAGGCTTGAAATGAAGTGGTGATGGGCTTTTCAAGAGCTCTTTGTCTAAGTTTTCGCCATTTAATATCATCAAGCTTTTGAGGCTCTAGATACCCTTCATTGACTAGAGACCATGCTTCTAAAACAAGCTGCTGCCCATCATTTAGAGCAATTGCAGGTTGTATTAGCAGGCACATTGCTAGGCAAAGGCTCAGCAGCATTGTGAAAATGGGCTGCATTTTCCTGAGCAGTGATTTAACAGTTGGAAGCATTGGATTAATCCTTTGCACAGTCCATGGGACACATCAAGTAGAATCTTTTTAAAAGTGCACCTAATTAAATGGCGAACTCTTCGCCCGTTTATGACTGGTTTCAAGAACGTCTTGAAATACAGGACATTGCGGATGATGTCACTTCAAAATACGTTCCTCCTCATGTAAATATCTTTTATTGTCTTGGTGGGATCACTCTAGTTTGTTTTTTGATTCAATTCGCGACAGGCTTCGCGATGACCTTTTATTACAAACCAACTGTTGTAGAAGCCTATAGCTCTGTTAGTTACCTTATGACAGACGTGAGCTTTGGTTGGTTGATTAGATCAGTTCATCGGTGGAGTGCATCGATGATGGTTTTAATGCTGATCTTGCACGTGTTCAGGGTATATCTAACTGGAGGTTTTAAAAGGCCCAGAGAACTTACTTGGGTTACAGGAGTAGTTATGGCAGTTATAACTGTTGCTTTTGGCGTTACAGGATACTCATTGCCTTGGGACCAAGTGGGTTATTGGGCTGTCAAAATTGTGTCTGGTGTTCCTGCCGCTATTCCTGTAATTGGAGATTTTATGGTTGAGTTGCTTCGCGGAGGTGAAAGTGTAGGTCAATCAACTTTGACTCGTTTTTATAGCTTGCATACTTTTGTTCTTCCATGGGCATTGGCTGTGTTTATGCTTATGCATTTTTTAATGATTCGTAAACAAGGAATCTCTGGTCCTTTATAGGGATTACTTGGATTAGTTAGTATTAATCTTATTGGTCATTAAAACGAATTTAGCGATTATCAAATTATGTCTTCCCTTAAAAAACCAGATTTAGCTGATCCGAAATTACGAGCGAAGCTTGCTAAAGGGATGGGGCATAATTATTACGGTGAACCAGCTTGGCCGAATGATCTTTTGTATATATTCCCGGTAGTGATACTTGGAACTATTGCATGCGTAGTTGGTTTAGCTGTACTTGACCCGGCCTTTTTGGGAGATAAAGCTAATCCTTTTGCTACTCCATTAGAAATTCTTCCTGAATGGTATCTATACCCTGTTTTTCAAATACTTAGAGTTGTTCCTAATAAATTACTCGGCATTGCTCTACAAACATTGATACCACTTGGATTAATGCTTATACCATTTATAGAAAACGTTAATAAGTTTTCAAATCCGTTTAGAAGACCTGTCGCAATGACATTCTTTCTTTTTGGCACTGTTTTAACTATTTATCTTGGCATAGGAGCTTGTCTGCCAATAGACAAGTCACTAACTTTAGGGCTTTTTTAATTAAAGCCTTCTTCAAGATCTAGCATTAAAACATCCTCTGGAGAGTCTCTAAGAATGTGATGCAACAATAGAAATCCAACTATTGTCCATGTCTGATAAGTTCTTGATTGTTGACCCACCCAAGTTCCAGTGGGGCCATCAAAATACTCTGCCCATTTTTGACGAGGTAATTGATTGAGTTGACTCCAGTAACATTCTTCTAAAAGAGCTCGCATTTGTCCCATTAGAAGTACATCTGCTTTTGGATACCTTTTCTCATGAAGAAGAATGGATGCCCCAAAGAACCATAAAAGGCTTGGCCAATGTCCTCCGTTGTGATAACTCCAAGGCCAATTTTTAGGATCTGATCCAGTTTTATTTTGCCATTCGTCTATATCCATTGGTGGATGGCAAATCCTCATAGGCATTTGAGCCATCAAATGTTCTCGATTATGAAGAACCAATCTGAAAAGAGCACGTTGCTGAGGCGCTGTAAGAACCCCAAACATGCATGCCAAAGAATTTCCCAAACTGTAAAAGCGAAAATCTGGTCTTCCTGTCCTTATATTTCCTATTAAGTATCCACCTCTATTCTCTAGCCAATCTTGTAGCCAAGAAGGAACCACCTGAGGCTGAACATTAAATTCATTTTGATGTTGGTCTTCTCCATATTGTTCAGTTGGCCTTCTTCTTAGTACTTGCATTGTTTTGCTGGTAACCCAGTAATGCTTCAAGAGAAATTGTCGAAGATCATGAACCCACTGTCGAGTTAGAACTAATCTTTGATCTAGTAATCGGCTGACTTGGTTTTTTCTGCTCAATTCCATAAGCTCTATGCAACTTTTCAGACATGCATAAAGAAGTACTTCCACTTCTAAGGGGGCTCCCCAAACGTCCATTGGACGATCAATCATGAATGAGCAATCTGGAACGAATAAAACAGGAGTTCCTTCAAAAGTTGGATGAAGTACTAAGTCAAGTAATAGTTGAATCCCCCTTTGGACTTGTTGACTGGTCCCAAAGCTTTGGTCACCACTTTTCCTTACATATAACCAGCAAAGTATTGGCCACCATAGGCTTGCGTCGGCTGAAGTTATTCTGCCTATTGATCGTTGTCCATAATCTGCGATTAGCTCTCCTTCTTCTTCTACAAAGCTTGTGGGAAAAACTCCTCTTGTTTGATAAGTGGTGCTTTGTAATCCCAGACTTACTGAAAGGAACTTCTTAACTATGTCGAATCTTTTTTGTGTAAGAAGATAAATCATTACAGGGACGTTATCCCTTAAGAAGATTTCCCCATAATTCAGCGCATCATTTTTGTTCCCAGGATGCTCGAGGGCCGCCACACTTCCTGTAAGGCTTCCTGAAATTTCAATGAGTGTTTTTTCAAAATGTTCCTTTGCTCTTTTGATGACCTGGTCTTCATTAGAGTTTGGACGTACTCTTTGATTTTGTTGGCTGAAGCGGCCTGCCATTTAGTTTTAGTTTCAATGGGCAAACGCTAGTTATGGCTTGCTCCTTTCTTCTTGATGATAATTGCGCAAATCGGAACTGTTATTAGTTGTTGCATAAGAGAGGGTTATGGTCTACATTAAATGATGCGCATCTGACTGAGATTAGAAGCGCAGCTCACATGACCTATGAGGCGAAAGCCTGATCGTGTAGTGGGCACTTGCGAATTTGAGGGAAAGTGATTTTTCTTAAGTTAGTAAGTTCCAATTACGGTCATCAAATGACCGTAGATCTTTAATTCTTCAAATTTTTTGGAGTTTCTAAAGATACTGAACCTGGACAACTGAAAAGTTTAGGAACTGACGCTTTTATCGCGTCCTTAAATAGAGGAACCTATCTGGTTTTTCTATATGAAGGATGTATTTGCGATAAGGGTGTGAGGTCCCGTCAAAAGAAATTTAGTTGCACAATCCCCTCTAATGCATTGAATTTGAGTCTCACGGCTCAGTTTCATGTAAAGGTGTTACAGGTGGATGCAACGACCGGATCTGAGATCTCGGAAAGACACAAAAGAAGAGATTCTGAAGTGCACTCTTAGAAACCTTCTTTCATAGGAAGGAGCAACAACTGCTATTAATAATTTATTAGCGGGTGAAGCAAGTCAAACTGAGTAGTTTTTCTACAAGAGGGTTTGATTACAACGGAGAGTTTGATCCTGGCTCAGGATGAACGCTGGCGGCGTGCTTAACACATGCAAGTCGAACGAACCTTCGGGTTAGTGGCGGACGGGTGAGTAACGCGTGGGAATCTGCCCTCAGGAGGGGGATAACGGTTGGAAACGGCCGCTAATACCCCATATGCCGAGAGGTGAAATGAATTTCGCCTGAGGATGAGCCCGCGTCTGATTAGCTTGTTGGTGAGGTAATGGCTCACCAAGGCTTCGATCAGTAGCTGGTCTGAGAGGATGATCAGCCACACTGGGACTGAGACACGGCCCAGACTCCTACGGGAGGCAGCAGTGGGGAATTTTCCGCAATGGGCGAAAGCCTGACGGAGCAACGCCGCGTGAGGGATGAAGGCCTCTGGGCTGTAAACCTCTTTTCTCAAGGAAGAAGATATGACGGTACTTGAGGAATAAGCCACGGCTAATTCCGTGCCAGCAGCCGCGGTAATACGGGAGTGGCAAGCGTTATCCGGAATTATTGGGCGTAAAGCGTCCGCAGGCGGCCTTTCAAGTCTGCTGTTAAAGCGTGGAGCTTAACTCCATCATGGCAGTGGAAACTGTTGGGCTTGAGTGTGGTAGGGGCAGAGGGAATTCCCGGTGTAGCGGTGAAATGCGTAGATATCGGGAAGAACACCAGTGGCGAAGGCGCTCTGCTGGGCCATAACTGACGCTCATGGACGAAAGCCAGGGGAGCGAAAGGGATTAGATACCCCTGTAGTCCTGGCCGTAAACGATGAACACTAGGTGTCGGGGGAATCGACCCCTTCGGTGTCGTAGCCAACGCGTTAAGTGTTCCGCCTGGGGAGTACGCACGCAAGTGTGAAACTCAAAGGAATTGACGGGGGCCCGCACAAGCGGTGGAGTATGTGGTTTAATTCGATGCAACGCGAAGAACCTTACCAGGGTTTGACATCCTGCGAACCTCTAAGAAATTAGAGGGTGCCTTCGGGAATGCAGTGACAGGTGGTGCATGGCTGTCGTCAGCTCGTGTCGTGAGATGTTGGGTTAAGTCCCGCAACGAGCGCAACCCACGTTTTTAGTTGCCAGCATTTAGTTGGGCACTCTAGAAAGACCGCCGGTGATAAACCGGAGGAAGGTGTGGATGACGTCAAGTCATCATGCCCCTTACATCCTGGGCTACACACGTACTACAATGCTACGGACAAAGGGCAGCTAACTCGCGAGAGCACGCAAATCCCATAAACCGTGGCTCAGTTCAGATCGTAGGCTGCAACTCGCCTACGTGAAGTAGGAATCGCTAGTAATCGCAGGTCAGCATACTGCGGTGAATACGTTCCCGGGCCTTGTACACACCGCCCGTCACACCATGGAAGTTGGCCACGCCCGAAGTCGTTACTCTAACCCTTGTGGAGGAGGACGCCGAAGGTGGGGCTGATGACTGGGGTGAAGTCGTAACAAGGTAGCCGTACCGGAAGGTGCGGCTGGATCACCTCCTAACAGGGAGACAAAACAAAGATTATGATGTCTGAGTAAAAATTCTTAGACCATAGTCCTGTCACCTTAGGTCGATCGGTACCTCAATTTTTAGAACTAATTGAAGGTGAGTATTCATTTTCTTAGATCTATAATTTTCAGTTCCTAAACTTGTCTAGGTCACACCCAACGATGGTTCTCCTGGGCCATTAGCTCAGGTGGTTAGAGCGCACCCCTGATAAGGGTGAGGTCCCTGGTTCAAGTCCAGGATGGCCCATTCGGTGTTGGGGGTATAGCTCAGTTGGTAGAGCGCCTGCTTTGCAAGCAGGATGTCAGCGGTTCGAGTCCGCTTACCTCCACTGATTAACCACCAGATATCCCAACGAAATGGAGATAAGTAGTTGATGTGATTTAGACGATGTTTTCTGAAATGAACCTAGCTTTCTATCATTCCACAAATTAATTAAATGATGGCTGGTAACAAGCTGGGCTCTTTGAAGTTTCTAAAAAAAACTTCATAGATCTTCAGTAGAACCTTGACAACTGCATAGATTAGTCTGGTAAGAATTAAGCATCTCATAGATGCATGATTCTTTTATATAGAATTCATATTGTAATTACAGTATAAGTTCTATTAATAAAAGAATTTATGTTTAATTTCTAATAAATAGAAAACACTCTTTTTATTAAATGAGGATTTATTTCCGAAATTATTAAATAGAGGTTAATGGTCAAGCTACAAAGAGCTCATGGTGGATACCTTGGCACACAGAGGCGATGAAGGACGTGGTTACCTGCGATAAGTCTCGGGGAGCTGGATACACGCTTTGATCCGGGAATTTCCGAATGGGGCAACCCTATGTACGGCCAGCTGAATCCATAGGCTGGCACGAGCCAACCCAGTGAACTGAAACATCTTAGTAACTGGAGGAAAGGAAAGTAAAAACGACTCCCTAAGTAGCGGCGAGCGAACGGGGAATAGCCCAAACCGATGATCTCGATCGTCGGGGTTGTGGGACAGCAATGTGGACCAACAAACCTAGAAGAAGCGCTTGAATGGCGCGCCATAGAGGGTGAAAGCCCCGTAATTGAAAGGAGAGTTGGCCTAGCTGTATCCCGAGTAGCACGGAGCACGTGAAATTCCGTGTGAATCCACGAGGACCACCTCGTAAGGCTAAGTACTCCTGTGTGACCGATAGCGCAACAGTACCGCGAGGGAAAGGTGAAAAGAACCCCGGGAGGGGAGTGAAATAGAACATGAAACCATGAGCTTACAAGCAATGGGAGCCCGACTTATCGGGTGACCGTGTGCCTGTTGAAGAATGAGCCGGCGACTTATAGGCACTGGCGGGTTAAACCGGAAATGGTGGAGCCATAGCGAAAGCGAGTCTGAATAGGGCGTTTGTCAGTGTTTATAGACCCGAACCCTGGTGATCTAACCATGGCCAGGATGAAGCTTGGGTGATACCAAGTGGAGGTCCCAACCCACTGACGTTGAAAAGTCACGGGATGAGCTGTGGTTAGGGGTGAAATGCCAATCGAACCAGGAGCTAGCTGGTTCTCCCCGAAATACGTTGAGGCGTAGCGTTTAGTGCTCCAGCAGGGGGGTAAAGCCACCATTTCGGTGCGGGCTGCGAGAGCGGTACCAAATCGAGATGAACTCTGAATACCCTGTGTGTAACTAAGCAGTCAGACTGTGGGGGATAAGCTCCATAGTCGAAAGGGAAACAGCCCAGACCGCCAGCTAAGGTCCCAAAATTAACGCTAAGTGATAAAGGAGGTGGGATTGCCCAGACAACCAGGAGGTTTGCTTAGAAGCAGCCATCCTCAAAGGAGTGCGTAATAGCTCACTGGTCGAGCGATCCTGCGCCGAAAATGAACGGGGCTAAGCGTTGTACCGAAGCTGCGGATTTAACTTGTTAAATGGTAGGGGAGCGTTCTATGTGGGGTGAAGCGTTAGCGTAAGCGGGCGTGGACTGCATAGAAGTGAGAATGTCGGCTTGAGTAGCGAAAACATGGGTGAGAATCCCATGCCCCGAAACCCTAAGGGTTCCTCCGGCAGGCTCGTCCGCGGAGGGTTAGTCTGGTCCTAAGGTCAGGCCGAAAGGCGTAGTCGATGGATAACAGGTCAATATTCCTGTACCAGTTATGTTTTGGGAAGGGGGACGGAGAAGGCTAGCCAATCCAGATGTTGGTTACTGGTTCAAGCGTTCGAGGCTTTGAGGAACGGAGAAAACGTTCTGAGCTAAGGCGTGAGTACGAGCTGCTACGGCAGCGAAGTTGGTGACGTCATGCTTCCAAGAAAAGCCCTATACCCGTTAAGGCATAACTGCCAGTACCCGAAACCGACACAGGTGGGGTGGTAGAGAATACCGAGGGGCGCGAGATAACTCTCTCTAAGGAACTCGGCAAAATGACCCCGTAACTTCGGGAGAAGGGGTGCCAGCGAGAGCTGGTCGCAGTGAAGAGGCCCAGGCGACTGTTTACCAAAAACACAGGTCTCCGCTAAGTCGCAAGACGATGTATGGGGGCTGACACCTGCCCAGTGCCGGAAGGTTAAGGAAGCCGGTTAGCGTAAGCGAAGCTAGCGACTGAAGCCCCGGTGAACGGCGGCCGTAACTATAACGGTCCTAAGGTAGCGAAATTCCTTGTCGGGTAAGTTCCGACCCGCACGAAAGGTGTAACGATCTGGGCGCTGTCTCGGAGAGAGGCTCGGCGAAATAGAATTGTCTGTGAAGATGCGGACTACGTACACCCGGACAGAAAGACCCTATGAAGCTTTACTGCAGCTTGGTATTGTGCTCGGGCTCTGAATGCGCAGGATAGGTGGGAGACTTTGAAGTAGTGCTTTTGGGTGCTACTGAGTCACTGGTGAGATACCACTCTTTTAGAGCTAGAGTTCTAACGTTTACCCGTTATCCGGGAAGCGGACAGTATCTGGTGGGCAGTTTGACTGGGGCGGTCGCCTCCTAAAAGGTAACGGAGGCGCACAAAGGTTCCCTCAGGCTGGTTGGAAATCAGTCGACGAGTGCAAAAGCAGAAGGGAGCTTGACTGTGAGACCTACAAGTCGAACAGGGACGAAAGTCGGTTTTAGTGATCCGACGGTTCTGCGTGGAAGGGCCGTCGCTCAACGGATAAAAGTTACTCTAGGGATAACAGGCTGATCTCCCCCAAGAGTTCACATCGACGGGGAGGTTTGGCACCTCGATGTCGGCTCATCGCAACCTGGGGCTGAAGTCGGTCCCAAGGGTTGGGCTGTTCGCCCATTAAAGCGGTACGCGAGCTGGGTTCAGAACGTCGTGAGACAGTTCGGTCCATATCCGGTGTACGCGCAGGAATATTGAGAGGATTTCTCCCTAGTACGAGAGGACCGGGAGGAACGCACCTCTGGTGTACCAGTTATCGTGCCAACGGTAAACGCTGGGTAGCCATGTGCGGAGTGGATAACCGCTGAAAGCATCTAAGTGGGAAGCCCACCTCAAGATGAGTATTCCCATGGCATAAGCCAGTAAGGTCACGGGAAGAACACCCGTTGATAGGCTCTACGTGGAAGCTTGGTAACAAGTGCAGCGGAGGAGTACTAATAGACCGAGGGCTTGACCTTATTTTTCATTATTAAAAATCAGCTTTTTCAATCCAGACTTTAATTAGAAATAATTATCTCTATGCAGTTCTCAAGGTTTTCTTGAGAATGATTTTCCTGGTGTTCATGGCGATGTAGAACCACTCCGATCCATCTCGAACTCGGCTGTGAAATGCATCAGCGGCAACGATATTTGGGGGGCAGCCCCCTGAGAAAATAGCTCGATGCCAGGTTAAATTATTTCATTCTCCAAATATAAAAAAACAGCCTCTTTTAGGGGCTGTTTTTTTATATTTGGCAATTAGAACACCAATGAGTCCCTCTACCAGCAATCTTTTTTCTTATTATTTTTTCTCCACATTTTCTACAGGGCTTATTTCCTCTTCTATATACCCAAGCTTGTCCTCCATAGTTACCATTTACTCCTTCTAAATCTCTAAAATCACTAAAGGTTGTACCACCTTCTCCGATACTAATCTTTAGGATTTTGACAAGAGATTTACAAAGTTTCTCAAGCTCATGAATTGTTAATTCTCCAGATTCTCTAGTCGGAAGAATATTTGCAGCAAATAAGCTCTCGTCTGCATATATGTTACCTACCCCTGCAACTATTCTTTGATCAAGCAATATTGATTTAATAGATCTTTTTCTTCCCTTGAATTGTTCTTTTAAATATATAGCATTGAAATCCTTGCTAAAGGGTTCGGGTCCTATTGTCTTTAGTCCATTTATAGAATGAAAAGGAGAACTGCTTGGTTTTATCCACCACATTTGAGCAAAGTTTCTAGTATCTACAAACCTAAGTTCTTTGTTTTCTTTATCCCAAAAACGAACTCTAGTATGAGAACACGGCGAACAACTTTCTGTATGGAATTGGAATTGTCCTGTCATTCTTAAATGAGTAGCCCACCATCCAGCATTGTTCTTTGCAACACTTTTGATATTTAAATTTTTCATTGACGCTATTAGATATTTACCTCTTCTTCTCCATAAAGATACTTTTAACCCCTTCATGTTTGATATAAATTCTTTGCCACCCCCATTGCTAGCAATAGTTCTTTCTGATAATACTTCTACTTCTTTAATTATAAAATCAGTTAACTTTCTTTCCAGACCTAAACGAACTGTTTCAACTTCAGGTAATTCAGGCAAGAAAGTTAGGCTTTTTCAAGCTCGTAAGGAGCAAAGTTATTGGTATTTAGTCCGCCTTCCTGGCCGCTATAAACCTTGTAATCCACCTTGTCAAATCTTACGGTTATAGGATATTTAATTGGTGGATCTGACTTGTCAATAGATGCAACTTTTCCTGTTTGGTTGTACCAATAGGACTCTGGTCGTTTAATTCGAACAGTGTCGCCTCTAGCAATGGCCATTGAATCAATGTGACGGATCTTACTAATACATTATCGCGAAGAACGCATTAGTTTGCTTTAGCGTCACAGAATGTCGCTGCGTTGTTAAATGCTTGTGACAGGATCTGTTTAAATTTAAATAAATTTGTGAGCACAACTCTTTCTCCAGAGAATTCTCTTCTTCAATTGGATTTACCAGATCCCACTAGAGATGATCTCAGTAGTGTTGATTTTTTAACACAGTTAGAGAAGGCTTGGTCTATTTGCGAAAGGGTGGACTTGCAAACCGAGATTTGGAGAGGAAGAATTTTGCGTACTGTTAGAGATCGAGAAAAAAGAGGAGGAGAAGGAAGAGGCGCGGGATTCCTTCAGTGGTTAAGGGACATGGAAATCAGTAAAACAAGAGCTTATCAGCTAATTCAGCTTGCGGATTCGGCTGATGACCTCGTTGGGGGTGGGGTATTAGAAGAGAAAAGCGTTAATCAATTTTCTAGAAGAGCTTTTATCGAAACTGCTCAATCTTCACCTGAAGTGCAGCAAATGATTTCCGAAGCAGCAAATGAAGGCCAGGAGATCACACGTAGGCAAGTAAAAAGACTTGCAGATGAGTTCACTTCAGTAACCAGTCCTTTAATTCCTGAAGAGATTAGAGAGAAAACTCAGGCAAATTTATTGCCGTCAAGAATGGTGGCGCCTTTGGTTAAAGAGTTGATGAAATTGCCAGAATTGCAGCAGGCTGATATGAAAGAAAAATTAAGAGAAAGCCCTGAAGTAGAATGCATTAAAGAGGTAACAAGCTCTGCTCGTTGGATAGGAAAATCATTAGAAGCATCTTTATCATTAAAAAGTTTTCAAGAGGCAGAACTCAATCTCGAAAAAGCTATTCAAGAGGCACAGAGGTTAGATGCACTTGGTCTTTTATCAGATGCATGTGGTCAAGCCAGATCAATTGAAGCATCAGTTGCAAAATTATTCTTATCATGGAAAAGATTAGGCGATCTATATGAAAGACTTTGGATTGAAAGTGGAAGCAGTACTCCTTACTTAAGGCAAGTTCTTGAATCTCTTCAGGTTATAACTGGATCTACAATTAGAGTCTCTCTAGGTGAGCTCGCAGGTGGAAAAAAACTCAGGTTACAAATAGTAGAGGAAGATCCTGAAAGTATTCCTCCCCCCTACGATTAATTGAATTTTATACTTTTAATATATCTATCATTTGGACATTTATAATTTAACTGCTTTCACAAATATCATTTACTAATTTATACTCGAAAGCCTCCTGAGGCGTAATCCACTCTCTCCAATTGCCATTTAGGCCTGTCCTGTTAATAATTTGACTTGAACATTTAACGGCTATATACAAAGGCTTTCCACTTTTGTGCATTGATTTAGCAATAAAGTTACCATCTTTTTTCTCTAAGCTCGACCAGTTCACTCGCAGAGGACCATATGTTTTCCATTCTAAAGGTACTTTATTATTAATTGATATATCAATTACTTTTTTATCAGCAATCATTTCTTTCTCCGTAGTTAATTCTTTCTCTTCATTTAAATCTGCTTCCTCTGAAATTAATATTTTCTGCCCAAGATACAATAAATCTGGATTTTTTATGTTATTTAACTTAATAAGATCATCTCTTTTTACATTATACATTTCTGATATCATAGAAAGTGATTCTCCTTGTTTCATGACATGAAACTTTTGATAAATCGATCTCTCGGGTAGCTTTATTATTTGCCCTTTCTTGATTTGATTTGCATCACTTATATTATTTAAATCTAAAATTTCTTTTATAGTTAAATTATTTTCATTGGCTATCTTGGTTAAAGTGTCCCCCTCCTTGACAGTTATTTCGGAAGCTAATCCAGCTGAATTTGTTAGTAATATAAAAGAAAGAGTAAAAAATAGTCTTTTAATCATTTCCTTTTAAATTCTTTTATTGATATATAATAATAGCTTTTAAACCATTTGCCAGAGAAAAGTATGTATTGAATTAGAATATATTAAAGGTTTGAAAGATTTTACTATATTATTTTTTTTATAAGTGATGGATCAATTCTATAAGGAGGATATCGAAAATTTATATCAAGCCAAAAAGGTTTTCTGAAAATAGATTTTCTGTGAGAAAACGTTTCGAAACCAGCGTAACCATGATATTGACCCATCCCACTTGCTCCAACTCCGCCAAAAGGTAACTCTGGAATACCGGCTTGCAAAACAACATCATTAATGCAAATCCCACCAGAACTTGTAGTATTTATTACGGCTTTTTGTTGAGTATCAGAACCACCAAATAAATATATCGCAAGGGGCTTGTCTTGTTTCCTTATTTCTATTAGCTCTTCTTCAAGATTTTTTAATTTAAAAATTGGCATTAGTGGACCAAATATCTCTTCTTTCATTAATGGATCTTCTCTATTTTTAACCTCGATAAGTGTCGGACTTATTCTATGCCTGGCTTCGTCTACTTCTCCTCCGAAAATGATTCTTTTTGAATCTTTAGCATAATCTAAAAGCTTTTTAAGCCTTTGAAAATGATGCTCATTAACTATCTTGCCAAGGTCAATTGATTGAAGTGGTTCCGGTCCGTAAAAATCAAGAGAAGCCTTCTTCATTGAAGAGACAAGCGTGGAATATAGATTCTCTTGTACCAAAATATGGTTTGGAGCAATACAAGTTTGCCCAGCATTTAGACCTTTGCCCCAGACCAATCTTTTTGCCGTGATTTCAATACGTGCTCCATCTAAAACTATTGCTGGACTTTTTCCTCCTAATTCAAGGGTCACCGGTGTTAAGTGGTTAGCAGCAGCTTTAAGAACTTTTTTCCCGACTTCCCCTCCCCCTGTAAAGAAAATGTGATCAAATGACTTTGATATCAACTCTTCAGCTATCTCACCATTACCTTCGAACACTCTAACTATATCTTCAGAGAAATATTTAGGGATGATTCTATTTATAAGAGTTGATATATGTGGGGCATTTTCAGATGGCTTAAGTACCGCTGCATTGCCTGCTGCTAAAGCACTTATGAGAGGCTGCATAGTTAAAGAAAAAGGATAATTCCATGGTCCAATAATTAAGATGCAGCCTAAAGGTTCAAGCTTTGTTGTTGCAATTCCTGGTTTTAATGAAAATGGAACATTGACTTTTTGAGGTTGCATCCAATTATTTAAAGACTCTTGTGCAAGTTTTAATTCTTGTTTTAGAGCGATTAACTCGAAAAATGCCTCTGTGGCTGGTTTTTCAAGGTCTTTCCCAAGGTTTGAGATTATTTCATTTTCATTTTCGTTGAGTAATTTTTCAAGACGTTGAAGTTGAAGTCTGCGCCATGTCTTTGACCTGGTATGGCCTTTTAGGACTGGTAGACGCATCTCAGTTAATCGAAAATCTTTTAGCTGCAAATTTCATTTTTATATTTAGGTGATTTCTAGCAAAATATTTCATGTAAATGCTGAAAATTAAAAATTATTTTTTATTAGAGTCCAGAGTAAAAAAATCCGACCAATTCTTTATTCAAGTAATAAGGAGTTTAAAAAATTGAGGACATTGAATTTTCTTGGCCAATTAAAATGTGATTTCTTTGCTCATCTATTTACGGGTATCAGCTCTACTTGGGAAATAGTGTTACTTTATATCTTGATATCTAGGATGGTATGATCTCTTTTTATTTAATGTATTCTTCCTTGGTCTAAGGGTATGCCAATCCATTTTTGTCAACATTATAGCTGGTTTGAATTGGTCCTATGTTGAAGAAATATCTAAATAAAACAATTTTAAATTACATTTATCTAGTAATAATTTCTGCTTTTGTATATATTTTATATAAGAGCTTTGATATTAATCAGATTAATTACTTCATTTCAGAAAATCAAGTTAAGTTGGAGAAATCGATATTATATGCAGTAACTTTAATATTTATACTTAGGGCAATCAGTATAATTATCCCAATCCTTCCCGGTACTTATTGCTCGGTTATCTCAGGCTATTTGTTTGGTGTAAAGAACGGACTTCTGATTATTTTTATTGCAGACTTTTTTGCTTGCTCATTTGCTTTCTTTGTTTCGAGGAATTTAGGAAGAGATGCATTGAAAAGAATCTTGGGAAATACTCAAATGAGTAAAATCGAGCAACTAAGTAAAAACTATTTTGAGCAGAATATCTTTTTAATGACTGGTTTCTTGATGACTTCCTGGTTTGACTTTGTCTCATATGCGATAGGTTTAACAAAAATTCCTTGGAAAAAATTTATGCCTGCATTAATTATAAGCATTTTGATATCTGATCTTCCATTTGTTGCTGGAGGCTATTCAATTAATCAATTAAAAGATAATGGAATGCAAGCGATTTTAAAAGGAGATCTCGATATTATCAAAGGACCTTATTTGATTATCTTAATAATCTCTGTATTAGTTGCATTTTGTTTAGGACTATTAAATATATACTTTACTAGAAAGTCTAAAATTATTTAGTAAAAAGGAACCAAAATATTTCAATTTTATTTTATTTACCTATAAAAACCTAATTAAAAAGCCAAACCTGATCCCTTCTTTTCCTTTACAAAAACCACTAACCCTGAAAAGGAACTATTGGTTGTTTCTCTGGACTTCTTGGTTACGTGTTGAGACCTCGAAAAAAATTGGCCGGTATGCAGTTTTATCATTCATCACTTTTATTGCTTTATCTATTAATTGCTTAATCAAAGTTACTTTTTCACGAAAGAAGGACATAGAATCAACTCCAGGATTGATTTATTGAATGACAGCCACAGCTTCTTCCCCTTCTTTAAGAGTTGATACCCGAGGTAAGAATGAGCTTCCACCTCATTTAGACGAGAACCTTTTAACCCCTCGTTTTTATGTGACTGAATTTAATAAGGCTTCAAAAACGAATCTCGAAGATGCCCGAGAAGAATTTGAGGCTATGTTCAATGAAATGAAGGCAGATTATAACTGTACTCACTTTGATAGAAAAGCTAGTCTTGATAGGTTGCAAGAGTTGCCTCAAAAGGATAAAGAAGTATATGAGAGTTATCTTGTTAGGTCAGTTGTATCTGAATTCTCAGGCTTCTTGCTCTTTAAAGAGATCTCTAACCGTCTTAAAAAAAATGGAAATAAGGATTTAAGCAAGCTATTTACTTTTTTAGCTAGAGATGAAGCTAGGCACGCTGGCTTTCTCAGCAGAGCTTTAGTTGCAGAAGGAATAGAAGTTGACTTGCCGCATTTAGGTGGTAAAAGAGCTGCAACTTGGTTCCCTATTAGTTGGGTAATATATTCAGTTTATTTGTCAGAGAAGATAGGATATTGGAGATATATTTTGATGGATAGACATTTAAAAGCTAATCCGGATGAAGCTTTTGCGCCTTTATTTGATTTCTTTGAACCTTGGTGCCAAGACGAAAACCGTCATGGAGACTGTTTCACTGTAATGATGAGATGTTGGCCAGGTATTACCAAGGGGTTCCGAGGGAAACTGTTAAGTCGTTTTTTCCTTTGGAGTGTGTTCTTAACGCATACACTTACTGTTTGTGAGAGAGGTGATTTCTATGAACTATTAGGAATTGACCCTAAAGAATTTGACGAAGAAGTTATCAAAAGAACAAATCACACTTCAAAAAATGCTTTCCCTTGGGTCTTTAATTTGGATGATTCTAGATTTTGGGAATTAAGAAATAAAATAATTGCTGCATTTCGTTCATTTGTGGAAGCAAAGGGACTCAAGAAGCCTGCAAAGCTAATTAGTTTTGTATCTCTTATCTTTAGACAATTTGCTTTACCTATGGAGAAGACAAATGCAATAAGATATGAAAAATCTGTTCCATTTAATGGAAGCGATTTGTTTAATTTCTGGACAGATAAGTAAATAAATTCAATATTTTAAATATCAAAGGGATTACCTGCCTGAGTATCTAATCCCTTGAAATATTTTCCAAATTGCTCTTCATAAACTTCGTCTGCATCCTGTGTTTCGCATTCAAGAGGACCAGTTGCCTTTGATACGCACAATAGACCAAAACCTTTGTCTCTAAGTTCTTTGGACAATCCAATACAGGCTGTTTGATCCATCCCTCCTGAAATTATTTTTACGGCACATTCTGAGCAGCAACCATTTCGACAAGAAAAGGGTAATTGTTCACCGATTATTTGCCCATTTTCATCCTTTGATTCAAAGTTCCTAAGAATGTATTCTCCTTCAGGCACCTCAAAGGTATAAGTCTTACCTTTTTGCTTGTGATGGATGGTGATTTTATGTAAGGGTTTCAGCGATTTCAATAATCTTATGCCTTAATTGTATCTAGTTCTGCTTATTTTTCTTAAGTCCTATATCTCTTCTTAAATCAGGCTCTGGTGGTGAGCTGGCATGCTTCCATAACTCATCAATATCTATTTGAGTGGTTGTACGTTCTCCCCCAAATCTCAATTTAAGCCAAGCTATTGCAGATGAATCTTTTGCTATGACTGCTTCATAATTGCTGTTTTCATACAGATTAAATTTTTGAACTAATTCTGGAGTTAAGTACCACATTGGATAATCTTCACCTCGCCTAGCTCGTCGTTCATATATTGATTCACGCAATTGACCATTTCCGCAGAGTTGTCCTGCAGGGGCTAATAGAACATAAAGAGCTTCAGGCTCTGACATTAAGATTTTAAATGTTCAGTAATTTTACCAGAGAGAAATTAATAACAACGATTTCCATCTGCTTTTGCTTGATTCCTTTCCCTGGTCTCTCCTCATAGCTTTAATAGAGACATGAACCAATTTTTAATTACTTTCATTGCTATTGCACTTTTTGTTTGCTTTGCAGTTGCTTTATTACTTCTTTTTGTATGGTCAGCAAAAAAAACACTTATAAAAGGAGGGACTGCTTGGTCCGCTAAGGATTTTCCTATTAAGAGAAATTCATCTAGATCAATAACTCAAAGAGAGCTTGGCGATAGTGCAACTTCTCTGCTTGAATCAATATCTGATGAGACAAAAGAATATTTAAAAGCAGAAGAAGAAAATCACAATAGCTAATTCTTTAAGATGCTATTAAAATGATTATTTCATAATTTAGAGATCTTTCCAATATCTTTGACGGATTTAATAATATATATTTAAGATCTAATGTATTAGAAGAACTCTATAGAGCTTCTGCTTGCAAACCTTTAACCTTATTTCGAAATGGAAAATGATTGGTTGCACTTATCTCAGAAATATTTCTTCTTAACCGTCTCTATTCTAGTTATAATTGCTTTCTTATGTATGTTAATACTAATAATAGGTAAGCTGATTTAATAATTCAATTTCTTCTAATAGGTGTATTTAATTAATGGCTTGATTGCCATATGCTTTTTCTGACAAAAACATACATAAGTAATAATCAAGTTAAAGTAGATACTTCCTTGATTACTATCAAGATTAAAATACACATTGCAGAATTAATCCAATAAAAAATCCCCCGTGCAGACGCGAGGGATTGAATGCCTCATTTATATATAAGCGCATTTTTGCCATAAAGCATTCGTAAATAATACCCAATAGTATTGTAAATTTCTTGAAGCAGTATTAGCTCCATCTACCTGCAAGGAAGTTAAGCAAATCATCCACATCTTCTTCTGGACAGCCTGTTTCTCTTTGTAGAGCTTTGCATGCTTCTTTGATCTTATCCACGGAAGCTTTTACTACTCCCTCCTGATTAATAGCTTTTAACATTTGATCTTCTGAAAATGCCATTAGTTTTGCAACCTCTAAAAGGATGGAAAATATTTGATTAAAACTGATAAACAATATTATAAATCAAAATTCTTTAACTGACTAATCTCTTCTTATTTAATTTATTGAATTGCTTCAATATTTCTCCACAACATATCTAATGCAATCTAACTTAATTGTTCAGATAAGTGAGAACAATGAAGTCAGATGGTTATTTAATACCTATAAGTAAAATTTTGACTTGGTTACTTTATGTAATGATTGTTTCACCTTTCTCTTTGGAAATTCGGGATAAGCTTAAATATTATATGAATGTACCATTTTATTGATTAATTGTTGAAAAAAAAATCTCTTACCCAGACCGGCAAGAGATTTTTTCTCAATATTATTTTTAAAATTGAGAATTTATTTCAACTGGTTTTAATTCTATTTAGAAAATTCCAGGAATAATTTGTCCAGTAGTTGCATAAGAACCGAAGGCTGCAACGAAGCCGATCATTGCTGCCCAGCCATTGAACTTTTCTGCTTCAGGAGTCATGGAATTAATTGAATTGATGGAATTGATATTTGAAATATAAAACAATTCTTAAACGACTGTGGCTTTTGGGGGTTGGCTTTGGTAAGCAGAAATTATGAGACCTATTAGGAAAGTAAATCTCTGATAAAGATGGTTAAGATTAGAGGTTGATTTAATCTTGCTGCTTATTCAGCCATGGAGTCTTTTAGAATTTCCCAGGAACGATTTCTTTTAATTCGCCTGCTTCCACTTCTTTCAATAACCCTTTAATTACTCCCCACATAGGGAGGCCAGTTGAGAAAGCTATTACTAAGGATGCAATTAATGAATTTCTTGGAGAAAAGAAAAAAACTTCAAAAACCCCAGTAAACATAATTGTTAATCCTGTTAAAGAAGCTATATAGCTACTAACTGATAAAAATCCTTCAAGTGGTAGAGGGGAAATCTTTTCTTGATTCCATCGTTGAATCCTTACTTGAATAACGTAGAGAAAAACAAACAGAAAAAAAACAACCAATGCGCCACCGATCCAAGCAATAGTTTTGGTTTCGATCATGCCCCAGGAATGGAAAATTTATAAGGATGTAGAATCCAGGATTCTAACTAGATAAATTTAAGTTTATTTTTGCCACATAAGGAGATTGGGTATTCCATCTAAACAATATGTTCATAAGACATAAATGAGATGTTTTTTTGTACGATCTTGCTTGCATTATCATAAAAATTTAATTCTATTTAAACTCGAGAGTCAAATAGAAGGTTATTAGGTTCTTTCCCTTGCCTCAATTTTGAGTAATTGAGGGTACTTAAAAATTGATATTAGAACTAAACAAAAATCTTGTTTAATCAAGAATAGGAACTTATTGTATTATTCATTACATATAATGCTAAGCATAGATTCGCGATTCATCCTAATCCTTGCTTTTTTTTTTTAGAGTTGCATAGTGAGTATATATATACTCATTTAAAATGCTAGGCAAAGAATTCTTTTTTGGCTTAAAAGGACGCCTTAAAAGGTTAATTCAAATTAGTTCAACTGATAATGATACTGAAAAAGATTCATCTAGATGTGAAAACTTGACGTCACTTCCAGGTATAGGCATTAATAACTGTAGAGTTTTTTATGATGCGGGTTATACAACACCTGAATCAATAATATCTGCTGACGATGCTGATTTAATGAAGCTCTCAGGAGTAGGAATTGGATTTATAAAAAAATTAAGAACTAAAGTGGGGAGACTTTAAAAGTTTCATAAAAAGTATCAAGCAGCTATTTTATTGATTGTGATATGCTCAGCTATTAATTTGTCGACTACATCTCCTTGCTCTTTTCTTCTAATATAACTATTGAAATCAATAGGCTCATTCATTTCTCTTTCAGCATCCTCACGAATATTGTTAAGTACTATTAGACAAGGAGTCATCACAAGAGAAATAGATGCATATAACAGAACTAAATTATCAAAGGACATAGTATAAAAATCTAATGATTTAAATATCTCTTTAATTAGGAGAAATGCAATCCTTTGTATCTATACGCTGATTTGAAAGTGAATGCTACTTAAAATCATTTCTTAAAAATAGCTTGACTTTTTTTGGCCTTAGTAATTAGTAGAAGAAAAAACTCCTGCATTAAAGAAATTCCTGTTTGCAGAAGTAAAGCTCCAACACAAGAAGGAATACTGACGCCTATTTAAGAATTGATTTTAATTAATCCATGTATGCAGAAAGTTTTTTCATAGAGTGCTTCTATCTTTAAATAATTGTCTCTAAGTGAATTTGTAAAAAAGTTCATTAATTACTCTTTTGTAAAATTGAATAAAAATTTGCGCCTCCAACATTTTAAGAGGGAAGCGCATTTAAGAAATTGATTAAGTTCGATAAGGCGTTTTCTTATAAGGATTAGAAATTCATTTTTGGTTTTGATCCAACAATTGCATTCCACTCTCTTGCGGCAGTAGATAAATCATTGAGTAAAGGTTTGATTACTTCACCTTTAAAACAGTTTAGTGGATTGACTAATTCACTATTTATCCAACACGCTATTGGATCTACAACATAGACATTTCCTTGATCTTTGGTGCTTTTAATCAAAATCAAAGCTAAAGCACCAAACCATCCAAGGATACAAAAAGTAAGAACATAAAAGGCGATACACAAATTAGTGGTACACATTAACTCTAGAAGTGTAGATATTTGAAAAGTAACGAAGCTTTTTCTAATGTCTATATATTGCTTATTAAAACTTTTTGTTGTCTATTCTCAATAGACTTAGAAGAATACTTTTCAGTTAAGCTCTTTTACTACTCCCTTGACTGGTTGTGACTATGTCAGGGTGCATAAAATCAACTGTATTTGTCTGTTATTTGTGCGATGGATTTCACAAGGAGAGACTGTGTCTCTATAGTCCGTATTAGTAAGATTGTTGAATGCTATTGAGCTTAATAGACAAGGACAAGTTATAAAAAAAATATGCATTAAAGAAAAACTTTTCAAGGTGAGTCTTAATACCTAACCTGTAGAGATATGTTTGTCTCTTTATAAACATTATTTGAAGAGGTCAACTTTCAATGCTTTATTCAAAGAAAGTTAATTGAGTGGAAAACTTTTGATTTATTGGTTCAGATATCCAGTCATCAGGATCCCACTCCATGAGTAGAGAATCGAGTGATTGAAGCTCAGTTGTACTTTTAACTGGCTCAATCCACTCTTCTTCTAATCCATATGGAATGATTACAGGCATTCGATTATGTAGTGGCCGAATTAATTTATTTGGTGTTGTTGTTAGAACACAGCAACTTTCGAGTTCACTTCCTTCTTGAGACATCCATTTACTCCAAATACCTCCTAACCAAAAGTCCCGAGAATCTTTTCTTCTGATGAGATGTTTTTTTTCAAAGAACCCATTGGCAGGTAAAAGACATCTTTTGTGTCTCCAGCTGTTTCGAAATAATTTTTTCTCTTTAACAGTTTCCGCTCTTGCATTAAATGGTCTTGGTCTTGGTCTTGAGGTTGAGAAAGGATCATTTGCCCACTCTGAAATAAAACCCCAAAGCATTATTGATGTCATTGCCTTGCCTTCATTTTTTAATACCAGTACAGGTGCATCGGGTTTGATCAGGTTTTGTTTCGAGTAGTTTGCTTCCAGGTTTTTAGGCAAGCTTCTCTTTAAAAGGTCTGGTAAATCTTTAAAATCACTTGTTAGTTGATATCTGCTACACATGAAAAAATATTTTTGGTTGTTACGACTCTTCTAAAGTACCTTTTACCCAGAAGGTAATCCATTTAACAACCATACAAAAGATTCTCCATTCAAAATCCAATATCTCAATCCAATTAAGACTAATAAATTAATCAGGATAAGAACTATAAAACGAAGTTTTGGATCTTCTATCCCCATGTTGAATCTCTAAAAGCTTTAATTAGTATTGGCATATATTAGAAATTGCAAGCGTTATATAACCTTTGAGCTTTTTGCTGATCCTCTAGTCTTTTTACATTCTGTTCTAGTTCTTGCATTTCTTGTTCAGCTTGGTTGATTAGGTCCAATGTCCATTGCCAATTGCGTTCAGTACAATGCTTCTTGGCGGAATCCCAATTCATGGATGAAGGAATTTGAATTATTTCTTCTCAAAGCGTAGTTATTTTTTCTTGGCTATTTCCCAATAGTTGATTTTTGTTAATTCATACGGTCAATCAGATATCAAGACTGTCTTTCGTCGGTCCTTGCCTTAAGTTCTCAAGAGCTTTTGAAATTTCATCTGGAAATCTTCTAACTATACGAAGACCTGAGTCAATCCGTTTTAAGGTGACTAAATGAACTATTGCCTCCGCTGAAGGCTTGCCACACTCTTTGATAAAGACTGTTTTCCAAGGTAAACGGGCTCCTTCTGAATCTAATAGCCAACTTTTTAGAATAACTTCATCTCCATGATTTAGCGAGCTCTGATATTTAATGCTTACTTCAACAACTGGCATCTCATAACCATTTTCAGAAATATTTGAATAAGACAACCCCGCTTGAGATAGAGCATTTATTCTTGACTCTTCTAACCAGTTCAAGTAAGAACCATGCCACATTATACCTGCATGATCTGTGTGTTGAGGTAAAACAGTTTTCCTAAGTAACCATGGTTTTTTCTTTAAAGGTTGTCCCATAGGATTAAGTGAAAAGTATTCTTCAAAATATAAATATAGTCTTGATGTCTACTTGATATCACCTTTAGAGTTGTTCTATAAGCTCAAGAACTAGGATCACAATAAAAAAAGCCCTCCTAAAGAGGGCTTTTTTTATTGTGATCCTAATTACTACTTCGAGTAGCTAATACCGCGATATGCAAGCTGATTATCCATTGCCCTTATGGCTTCATCTCTGCAAGTATTGTAATGCTCTCGCCTATAGGTCAGTTCAATGCAGTTTGATTGAGCGACTGGTTTTTTGTGCTGAACATAGTTATGTCCGCGATAAAGAAGAGTAGTCATGAATTCACTCCGAATATTGACCTAAGTCCCCGTTCCTTGGCTTAAGTCGTAATGCGGCTCGCAAATGTAGCGAGTTGAACGTTTTTGTAGCTGTCGCTACAGAACTTTTATAGCTAATAGTTGTGTGTTCGTGTTGTTCAGGAAGATACAATTAAAACTTTTTGCTGTAGTTCTCGCGTTATTTTCTAAGCAAGAGTATTTAGATGATCCGTATCTTGAAGGATATAAAGTTCAAATGGATTTTCACTCTTAATTTGTTTATAGGTATGGGATTCGTTGTTTAATCGACTTCTTAGCTTTTAGTATGTAATGCTAAAGAAATGAGAATGGGTCTTATTAAATATCAATTTTTGTGAGTACCTTGTTCGGTACATTTGAAATATTGATTTGATTGAAGGAAAAGCAGATGAGAAGCTTGCACTGATGAATCAGTATTCAATACCTGACCCTAATCGCTGCTGTCAAAACTATTCATACTCAATGGCATCATTGCAGTATGCCAAGTATGTTTATTCAGAAGAGTTGAGCTAAGAAGAAAGTTCTCAAGGCAGGTCGTTTTTGTGGTTTTAAAATCTATATATATTCTTGAATTGATTGATTGATCAAAAAAAGGAGGGGGGAGGGGGTTGCTAAATGCTGAATAATGAGTAATAATACCTGGGTGAGGAGCTGAGATCCTCTGAGGAGTGGAAACAAGGAAACACGACCTCTTGATCTCAAAAAAAACCTGCCATAAGGCAGGTTTTTTTTTGCCATAGACTTTTAACTATTAGGTTTGATGAGATATTGATGTTGGATTATTCTCAATTGGTTTGCTGATTGATATTAGTAATTGGAATAACTTGATAAAAGTTAAAAAGACTTGGGATGGTAACTTTTGATTTCCTTTCATGTTCTTTTGGAAACTATTTTTGTGTTTTACCTGGGCCAAAAGCCTTCGCTGTTTATGGTTTATTGCTAAAGAAAAAATATATCAACTTTTTGTCCTAAGGTTTAGAAATTAAGTTGGTTTTTGAAATGCTGTATTTGCTTTCTTTTACTATAAAAATTCTTGACCTAAGAGATTTAGTCAATCTTCCTTTTAAGGCTTTGCAGTCATTGCCTACAGATCCTCTCTCTACAAAATTTCTTAGTTTAATTCCTGTTATTGCATTTGTAGCACTTATAGTTACGGCAATTTGGCGGCAAGCAAAGAGATTTCCAGTAAGAGCTATTCAGGATGCTCAAGTTGACAGTATAAGAAACTTCTAATAAAGAAGGATGTTGCTATTTATATAGAAATTTCTAATAATGAATTTTTCTTTATACCCAGAAATTGATCCAAGGGAAACGGGTTTATTAAAAGTAAGTGAATTACACTCTATTTATTGGGAAAGATGTGGCAATTGCTTAGGAATACCTATTTTAATTGTTCATGGTGGTCCAGGTGGGGGAAGTCAAAAGAGTTATAGGAGATATTTTGATCCCGCAAAATTTGATATTATTCAATTCGATCAAAGAGGATGTGGTAGATCAATCCCTCATTCAGAACTGCAAGAAAACACGACTCAAGATTTAGTTAATGATATGGAAAAATTAAGAGATTTTTTAAAGATTAAAGATTGGCATTTGTTTGGCGGTTCATGGGGTTCAACACTGTCTCTTGTGTATTCAATTAAGCACCCTAATAGAGTTAAAAGTCTTATTCTTAGAGGTATATTTTTATGTAGAGAGTCTGAGTTGCTTTGGTTTTATCAGAAGGGAGCAAGTGAGATCTTTCCAGAGGAGTTTGAGGCATATGAATCTCTTATTCCCATTGAAGAAAGAGAAGACTTGATTAGAGCTTTTTATAAAATGTTGACAAGCAAGAATAAGCTGATAAGAGAAAAGGCTTCAATAGCTTGGACTAGATGGGAAATGGCTACTAGTCATCTTATCCCTGATAATTCGTATTTGATTAAATCAGGTAACACTTTATTTTCAGACGCCTTCGCTAGAATTGAATGCCATTATTTTATAAATAATATTTTCTTAGAAAAGAACTTTATACTTAAATATATTTCTGCTGTTGAATCTATCCCAACTACAATTATTCAAGGTAGATATGATGTTGTCTGCCCTGTTAGAAGTGCATGGGACCTAAGGAAAGCCTTGCCTAATAGTAAGCTTGTTATTGTTGATGATGCAGGACACTCTATGAGGGAAAGAGGTATAACCACAGAATTGCTTAGAGCTACAAATTTAATCTAATAAGTAATTCTTTATAACAAAATAGCAGGCCTAATCCGCCATCTTTAACCTGTTAAGTATTAACCATAATGTGTCTTATAAAAAGTAAGAAAAGGATAGGAGCTATTCAACACAAATGTTACCTTTTGAGTTCTGATTTGTTCGGATATTTCCTGTTTACTTATTGTTTAAACTTCCCTTTAATAATAATATGTTCAATAGTAATTAAACCTAATATCAAACTTTTTAAAGAACGTATCTTAACCTTACACAGACGTTTTACTTATAGGAATTTTAATACTTAATAAATGATTATAGTTACAAATATTCGACATTGAGGATTGATTTTGATAAAATTGGTAGAAAATATCTTTAATCTTAAAAATAATGAATTCATCTATTAAAGTAAGAGGAGAGAGAGTAGATATGTTAATAAACGATAGAGTTAATTCTATTTCTAATCAAGGTAAAAATGGCGACATATCAGACTATATACAAATAATACCCAATAGCCAATCTTCATTCACACCATCTGAAAAGCCTATAACTATTATTAAGTCCTTCATTCAAGATAGAAATACTATTAAGAATATGGTTAAAGAAATGATTGGTCTAATTCAAAATCAATATCCAGCAATAAATCAAGATCAGATGTTAGATAGGCATAAGGATATATTCTACACAGTTGATTATAATCCTATCTTTTCAGATACAAAGAGAATAATGTTAGATATATTATTGGGAGGAAATCTTGATAAGTTTTTATTTACATCTAAGATCTTTAAACAATTAATTGAATTTTATAATATTAATCTTAGGGTAGACAATGTTCCAATAGAATACAAATCAGCTCCTCAGGTTATATATTATCCTCAAGGTGGTGGTTACTTTGATTGGCATAGTCACCCTAAGCTTCCTACAAATTATGGTATGTGCTTGTGTCTATCAGAAGTCTCAAAAGTAAATTCAAAGAGTCGCGAAATTTCACCACAAGAAATTAGTTATGCTTCTATGAATGAAGGACAAATGATGTTTAGAGATAAGGATGATATAATTATTTCAACAGATGGTTTAATTGATACGGGCGACCTATTGATATTCGACTTTGGTATTGATCATTGTGTATCTCCTTGTGATGTATTTAAGCCTCTTTCTTTCAATGGGCATGGGCATTGGATGGCAGTCCACTCACTGCAAAAAGATTGATGAATGAAGAGGAGACTTCAAAAAGGGAAAAGAATTAAAGGTGTATTTTTTATAAATTCAACTTACTATCATCTGTGATTAATTATAATTAGTTATGTTCCCATACTTTCAAGAACATTAGTTAAATCCGACTATCTTTTTCTAAAAACCTCTATTTATTCTAAATTCGGATTCAATAAACCATAAAGCTAATAAAGGTTTCAGATTGAATCTGAAATTAAATCTTTTATTAAGAAAGATTTAACCTATAATAATTTTAAGTCATTTGTTGACAACCATAAGAAGTATATTTTAAATAGGAGTCTTTATGGAAAGTTGAGTTTATCTATTACTAGACTATTGTTAGCCAGAAAGATAAAAGAGATGCTATGTTAAATAAAAGCAGAGTACAATGTTTAAAATTCAATTCGATTCAATTGAATCAATAGGACCCTTAGAAAGATGCTATTTCAAACATGAAACTTCAAAAGAGAAAAATTCTGAAGGTCAAAACGAATATACTCTAGAATCCAGTATTCAATTTTATAGGAATTATCTTTCTTGGTTTTATGATACATTTAATCTTACTGAGACTTCTTTAAGAAATGAACTCTTTTCCGAGTTATCATTAAACAATGATATAAAAATATTGATAACAGGCGTTGGCTTGGGTCACGAGATCGAATATTTAATTGATCGTATTCTAACGAGAGATTTACAAAACATCACTATAGTTGCTCAAGATCATTCAGATTTATTTGTTGATTACATTTTTAACAGAATTAAAAAAAATAATGTTTTCATTTCTAATAAATCTAATTTAAAACTTATTCTTTTTAATGGTGACGCATGTAATTTACCCTTATTAGATAATGTCTTTGACTATTGCCACCATTTTGGAGGTATCAACAGATTCCATTCTATCAGACTTGCGGTTTCGGAAATGTCCAGGGTTTTGAAAAATTCCTCAATTTCTAGAGTAATGTTTTCGGATGAGTCAGTTGCACCTTGGTTAAGGGATCATGATATAGGTAAAATGATCATGGAAAATAATTCTTTATATGCAGCTAAATGCCCTATTAAATTATTACCTAAAGAGGCTTCCAATGTTAAATTAGAGTGGATAGTTCAAAATTCTTTTTATAAAATTAGTTTTGGTAATACTTTTAAAGAAGAACATATTAATTCTAAAGTTGTGCATAATAGTCCTCGAGGTGGCTCAATGTATTCAAGGTATTATGGTAAATTAGAATCTATTAGTCCAGAATTAAGAGATATAATTAATCAAAAAGCAAAAGCTAGAGGCCTTTCGTTTTCTGATATGATTACTAACTTAATTAAAAAATCTATTGAAGACTATTAATAGTTTTATTAATAAAAAAAGAGTAGGAATAATGGAAACCAGCCTTATTCTTTGATGATGCTTTTTATCTCTTGGGTTTCATATAAATTATTTAGTCTTTTTTGATAGTTTAGAATATTTCCAAGGTAGTTCATATAAAAGATTTTTCCTTTCCAATACTATCGGAGATAAGCAAATTCTTTCAATACAAGTTTTACAAGGCTAATTCCAAATCATAAATAAAGGATATTGAAATAAGAAGAGATAAGTGTCCATCAAAATTTGTTCGCATATTGGAATTTCTTTATTCTTCTTCGAAGGGAAAAAATGGTTTAATATCAGCTAATTTAATTAATACCATTCAAGCAACAAACTTTAATATTTTAGAGTTAAATACCTCAATAATAAACTATATCTATAGTCTATTAGAGTTATAAATAAACTTTTATTGATTGTCTTTACTTGATTATATTTTTATCTATCTCGACCTTGCATAACCACCTCTGATGGTGCTTATTATTTCAGCATCGAAGATTTTATTTGCTTTGTGCTGCTAAACATCATCATCTCTTCTGAAAAAATTACTGCCCTCCAACAGTAACTAATTTATATCGAATCTCTTTGATGCCTTTCCGACGATGCCCTCGTCGGGACTTGAACCCGAGACCTCTCCCTTACCAAGGGAGTGCTCTACCGCTGAGCTACAAGGGCTTTTATGGAAATGGGCCGGGTTGGATTTGAACCAACGTAGGCATAGCCAGCGGATTTACAGTCCGCCCCCTTTAACCACTCGGGCACCGACCCAATACATTCCACTACTGGAGATTATCAGTTAAGAGGGAGACCGTCATGAGTATTGTTGTGCGTTATGGCCACTTCTGGATAAAATTTAGAAGTTAACGATGGTTTGGCCCATGCATTTGCTTTTAATTAATGGTCCAAATCTTAATCTTCTTGGACAGCGTGAACGAGATATATATGGTTCGGCAACACTTGATTCTATAGAGAGAGATTTACAAATCAAAGCAAAGGACGAAAATGTTTCTTTGGAATGTTTTCAGAGCAATTCGGAAGGTGCAATTGTGGACTGCATTCATAATGCTATTAATAAGATTGATGGTATTTTGATTAATGCTGGAGCCTATACCCATACCTCAATAGCGATAAGAGATGCTTTGCTTAGTGTTCATATACCCTATGTGGAATTACACTTAAGCAATACTTATGCAAGAGAAGAATTTCGTCATAATTCTTTTATTTCAGATAAAGCAATTGGTTTGGTTTGTGGTTTTGGAGAAACTAGCTATGAACTTGCAATGCGAGGACTTTTGAATGTTCTAAGAAAAGTTAAAAAGTAGAAATGGAATATCTAAAAAAGTTAGATAAATCAAATTTAAGAATCAAATGGCTATTAAGCTCAACTAGTGATTCCTGGTTAAATCAAGCATTAAAGAATCCAATTGAAATTCTTATAGACCATGCCCATTGCGAAAGAAAGGCGGCTGGATTTGCAATGCAATTAATGTTTAGATACGTTTGCGAAGATGGCCTTTCAGAGATTTTAAGTCCTCTAGCTAGAGAAGAACTAGAGCATTTTGAAAGAGTTTTAACTCTTCTAAAGTCAAAAGGAAAATGCTTGAAATTATTAGCGGCGCCTCCTTATGGTTCACTTTTAGCTAAAGAAATTAGGAAACAAGAGCCTTTTCGAATGCTCGATAGTTTTTTGGTTGCAGGATTAATCGAAGCAAGAAGTCACGAAAGAATGTCTTTATTAGCAATTCATTCTAATGATTCTGAAATAAGAGACTTGTATGCAGATTTGTTGAGGAGTGAAGCACGACATTTTGGTTTATATTGGAGTCTTTCAGAAGCACGATTTAAAAATTCAGATATTCGTTCAAGAATGGCAGAATTAGGAGAGAAAGAGGCTAGAATTCTTGATGATTTACATCCCTATCCAAGAATGCATAGCTAAATAATTTACTACCTATAATATGAATTTTGGGATTTTAAATCCAAAGATTCATATTATATTAAACATTAATATATAGCTAAATTACTGTTATCTAAATCTTTAGATTTTTGGAGCATTTAATTGTCATCATATACAAAAGGCCAATTAACAATAGTGGGCTTAGGTCCAGGTGACCCCTCTTTACTTACACTGGCGGCGGTAAAAGCTATTAAAGAAGCATCTGTTGTGGCTTTCCCAGTATCTGCTACTGGTGGAGAAAGCTTGGCGTTAAAGATTGCGTCAGATTGGATTACAACAGGACAGAAGAAAATACCTCTTACTTTTCCGATGGTTGCTGATGTTGAGTTAAGAAAGATAGCCTGGAGTTTATCTAGTGATCAATTAGCGAAGGAAGTAAGTAAAGGTGAGCAGGTGGTTTTTTTATGTCAGGGAGATTCTTCTTTATTTGCGACTAGCTCCTACTTATTATTGGCGCTCAAATTTAATTACCCTAACTGCCCTGTAAACATTATTCCCGGGATAAATTCTTTTTCAGCAGCAGCAGCAGTCAGTCAACTTCCTTTAGGGTTTCAACAAGAGCAATTATTGATAGTGCCTATACCTAGTAAAAAAGAGACTCTAGAAACTTTATTGCGAGAGGTGGTAGAGAAACGAAGAATTCTTGTTTTACTCAAGCTCGGTCAAAAATGGATTTGGGTTAGACCTTTACTTGATGAAATGAATCTTTTGGAGGATTCCGTCTTTGCCCAAAGGATAGGTTTTGATGATCAAAAAGTGATGAAAGCAAGAGATGTTCCTCAAAGCGAGTGTCCTTATTTCTCTTTATTGATTATTCGACAGACTTGGCCAGATGTTTTGCCTGAAGCTTATTTATAAAAATCAATCTAAAGTTTTTATTTTTTCTTTAATTAGTGATATTGCTTTTTTGGATGAATTTGCTTTTAAAAGATCTTTCCTGAACTCTTTAGAACCCTCGAAATCTTTGCATGTCCAATTCAAATGTTTGCGGGCAATCAAAAGCCCATGTTCACCTTTGCTTTGCAAAAGACTTTCTAAATGCTCAAGAGCAATCTCGAGTCTCATTTTTGTAGTTGGTTCATTGAATGTTTTGTCAGACTTAAGAAAAGAATCAATTTGTCCAACAAACCAAGGTGTTCCTAAACTTCCGCGCCCGATCATGACACCATCTGCGCCAGTTATTTTCAAGCATTTACGTGCATCTTCCAGGGTGCTTATATCTCCATTAGCTATTATTGGAATTGATAATCTTTTTTTTATTTCTGCAATTGCAACCCAGTTGGATTTGCCTGAAAAGCCCTCTTGTCTTGTCCTACCATGAAAAGTAAGGAGTTGAGCCCCAGCGTCTTGAAGATGCAGAGCTAAGCCAATAGGATCATATGATTTATTGCACCATCCAAGACGAGTTTTTACCGTAACAGGAATTTTGACGGCATTTGAGATTTCACTAATAATTTCTGCAGCCAAATCTAAATCTCTGAGGAGCCCGCTCCCTCCACCTTTTTTAGTTATTTTTTTCACGGGACACCCCATATTTATGTCAATTAAATATGCGCCGGCTTCTTCTGCTCTCTTTGCTGCCTCAATCATTGGTTTGATACGGAAATCAAAAAGTTGAACGCCTACTGGTCCTTTTTCCTTAGAAAGCTCTTTAATCTTTTCTCTTCCGTAACCCAGCTCTAAGCTATTAGCATTTACCATTTCCGTGAACAGTAAAGCCTCCGGGGCCCATTTCCTAACTAATTTCCGGAAAATTTGATCGCTTATTCCAGCCAAAGGTGATTGTAAAACTATAGATTTAAGAATTCTTTGAGTACCTCTGCCTGGAAGGTGTATTTCATTAAGAGTACGGTTCATTCTCTTTCATGTATTTCTTGAAAGAGCTTTAAAGATCTTTGCATAACAAGATTGTGGGGTTGTTCTCATTAACTCCTTTCGTAATACAGATAAGATCTAAACTAGTCTTAATTGCAATTGGCAATTGAGCAATTGCAATTAAGGCTATAGCCGCTCCTACCCATGGCGCATGAATACTAAAATCCCTTGTTTTATCAATGGATTTTCTTCTAAATGGACCTTCTGATTTTTTATGCATTGTTTTCAGAAATTCTTATTTCCTGAAACCAGTATGCAGAATCATTCACCCAATTGGTCTATAAAGGATTAATACTCTTATGTAGGGGAATAGATTTGATGCGTCCTGTTGTCGCAATAATTGGTCGCCCTAACGTTGGAAAATCGACGTTAGTTAATCGTTTGTGCCGCAGTCGTGAAGCTATTGTTCATGATATCCCAGGTGTTACAAGGGATAGAATTTATCAAGATGGATACTGGGGAGATAGAGAGTTTAAGGTTGTCGATACGGGGGGACTTTTATTTGATGATGACAGTGAGTTCTTACCAGAGATTAGAGAACAGGTTGATTTAGCCTTAACCGAAGCAGTTGTTGCACTAGTAATTGTTGATGGGCAACAAGGAATTACTTCAGCGGATGAATCGATTGCTGAATGGCTAAGATCTCATCCTTGCCAAACGTTGGTGGCAGTTAATAAATGTGAATCTCCTGAGCAAGGATTATCAATGGCCGCGGAATTCTGGAAACTTGGATTGGGTGAACCTTATCCAATTTCAGCAATTCATGGGGTTGGGACAGGTGAATTACTTGATCGAGTTATATCCCTTCTCCCTGTAGCTCAAGAAGGTTTTGAACAAGAAGAACCTATTGAATTAGCAATTGTAGGCAGACCTAATGTAGGGAAGTCGAGTCTCTTGAATTCAATATGTGGATCATCACGTTCGATTGTTAGTCCCATTAGCGGAACAACTAGAGATTCTGTTGATGCAAGTTTGTTTAAAAATGATAAATTATGGAAAGTAATTGATACAGCAGGAATACGTAGAAGGAAAAGTGTTAATTATGGACCCGAATTCTTTGGGATCAATAGGAGTTTAAAAGCAATAGAACGAAGTGATATTTGTATTTTAGTAATAGATGCTTTGGATGGCGTGACTGAACAAGACCAGCGCTTGGCTGGCAAAATCGAGAAAGATGGGAGAGCTTGTGTCTTAGTCGTAAATAAATGGGATGCTGTTGAAAAAGATAGTCACACGATGACAAAGATGGAAAAAGAGCTTCGAGCAAAACTTTATTTCCTTGATTGGGCAAATATGTTATTTACTTCTGCTCTGACAGGCCAAAGAGTAGAAGGAATCTTTGCTGTTGCGGCATTGGCGATAGAGCAACATCGTCGAAGAGTAAGTACTTCAGTTGTTAATGAGGTGCTCAAGGAGGCTACTAGTTGGAGAAGTCCTCCAACTAGTAGGGGTGGAAGACAAGGACGTCTTTATTATGGAACACAAGTCGCGACTAGCCCTCCTAGTTTTACTCTTTTTGTAAATGATCCAAAACTATTTGGGGAAACATATCGTAGATATGTTGAAAGACACTTGAGAGAAGGATTAGGCTTCGAAGGTACCCCTTTGAGATTATTTTGGAGGGGTAAGCCTCAAAGAGATGCGGAGAAGGACTTGGCTAAACAAAAAATAGAATCTTCTCCTTGATTTATGGATTGGTTACGCAAGGTCCCAATAGGTCAATATGTATCTGGAGAAAAGGGGTGGTTACGTTTAATAGACCCACGAATGAAAATCGTTTGGGTTTTATTCTTTTTGTTAAGTCCTATTCTTGCTCCTGTCTCTTGGCGAATGGGATTAGTATTAGCGCTTTTATTTATAACTTTTGTCAGTGGCCTACCTCGTCGAATTTGGATTAAACCACTTGTTTTTTTAGTTCTATTGGCTTCATTTATAGGCATATTTGCAATCCTTCTACCAACAGGTGAACCATCATCGGTGATACCAATTAGAGACCCTCAAGAATTAGAAGTTCTCATCCCTGATAGCCCTAGTTGGCAGATAAAAATAGGCCCTTTGTTGATTAACAGACGCTCTGCACAATTGGGATTGAATAGCTCAACGTTAATTTTCACAGTGGTTCATAGCGTGAATTTAATGTTGATAACTTCAACTCCTGAAGATCTTGTTTGGTCATTGAATTGGTTTCTCACTCCTTTAGAGCGATTAGGTTTCCCTTCGGAGAAAATTAGCTTTCAAATGCTTTTGGCTTTAAGATTTATTCCTCTAATTCAAGAAGAATTTCAAAACCTTTTGAGATCTTTGTCGACAAGAGCAGTTAACTTTAAGAAGCTTGGGGTGAAATCATCTTTTGGAATCTTATTGTCTGTAGGTGAACGCTTGCTATCAAATATTCTTTTAAGATCTCAACAAGGTGCAGATGCTCTTGTTGCAAGAAATGGTAATTTTCTCCCCTCGAAGTATTTCAGACCAAAAAGATCAATAGTTAAGATTTCAGGTATCAATCTATTCTCAGCACTTGCTTTTGGAGTGGGATTGATATTAAGAAGTCAAATAGGCAATTAATGATAAAAAACATTTCCAGTGTTATTTGACTACGTAAAGATGTAAGGTTTTGGTTAATGAATTATTTTTCAGACATTGAATGCTGAGCGATATCTAAATCATCCTACTTTTGGGATGCTTTATTTGGTTTCTCCTGCTGGGCAAGGAAGAGATGTATATGCAACTTTATATGCCCAAAAAATGTTTTTTCTAGTTACTCTTCAACCAAGAGGAGCTCAGTTTGAAGTTATTCCATATATGGATGCAAGACATCATGCTGAAGTGAATATCTCAAAATGTAGAAGAGATAGGTCAATTGAACTTGAGTCTTGGCAAAAATTATTTAAACAAACTTTTATTTAACTAGTGAGTTTTGCTGATCGACTAAATCAAATTAAAAGGCTTTTGCCTCCAAAGGTTGGCTTACTTGCTGTCAGTAAAGGTCATCCTGATTCAATCATTCGAATTTTTGCAGAGCATGGCCAATTTGACTTTGGCGAGAGTCGGCTTCAAGAAGCTTTACCTAAAATTAAAAACTTATCTGATATCAATAAGATCAGATGGCATTTTGTAGGTCACCTGCAGTCCAATAAAGTCAGGTCCGTAGTACAACATTTTGATGTAATTCATTCTGTCCATTCATTAGAGCTGGCAGAAAGAATTGCAAGAATCTCTAAAGAAGAAAATCGATTTCCTCAAATAATGCTTCAAGTCAAGTTTAGAGAAGACCCAGCAAAGGTTGGATTTTCAGTTGAAGATCTTCTGGTCTCTTGGAAAAAATTATCAAATTCACCTAATCTTGAAATCTGCGGATTAATGACAATCACCCCTTTTGACCTTGACTTAGAAGGGAGAAAAAAACTGTATTGTGAGTGTAGGGAATTAGCGAATTCACTTAAATTAAAAGATTGCTCAATGGGAATGAGTCAAGACTGGAGACAAGCGGTAGAAGCTGGATCTACTTTGGTGCGCGTTGGTTCGTTTTTGTTTGGAGATCGTGTTAAATAATTCAATATTCTTCGAGATATCAAAAAAAGTAATTAAAAACCTTGCCCCAGACTTAAAGGAACGTTATTTAAGTATGAGGATTATGTCTTTTTTAGAAGATCTTCCTTTAATTGGGATTAATCCCAACTTAATTCACAATTTCTCGTGAGGAATTAACAGGTGTCGCTTATTTCCCGTCTTCGTGCTGTCGTTGCTGGTGACGACTATTTAGATAGTGATTTTGATGAGCTCGATTACGAAACAGGAGATGAGTTTGATTCTGGGAATAGGAACCCGAGAGATTATGGTAAGCAGGTTGCTCCTCTAGCTCATTCGAATCCTTTTTCCTCAAAAGACAATTCAGCATCTTCTAATGTGATTGGTATGCCAGGTATTTCTTCTACAAGTTCTGAAGTTAATCTCATGGAACCAAGAAGTTTTGATGAGATGCCAAGAGCAATCCAAGCTTTGAGAGAAAGGAAGACAGTCATACTTAATTTAACAATGATGGAGCCTGATCAAGCTCAAAGAGCAGTTGATTTTGTTGCAGGTGGCACTTTTGCAATTGATGGTCATCAAGAGCGAGTTGGTGAGAGTATCTTTTTATTCGCCCCAAGCTGTGTCAACGTTACCAACTCTTTTCAAGAAGAAGCCTCTCCTTCCACAGTCGTAAATAAGGATAATGAATCATCGTTATCTAAAGAAGTCGTTCCGGCCCCTGAGCCGGCTTGGGGAGATTCTCTGGCAGCGGCTCTCTAATTTAAGTGCTTTTATCTCTTGGCGTAATTGGGTTTGGTCGGATGGCTCAAGCTCTTCTTACCCCTTTAATAGAAAATGGTGATTTTAAGCCTGATAGTGTTTTAGCTGTTGTAGGTCAACAAAAAAGTGTGGAGGTCGCTTTAGAGGATTTTCCTAAAGAATTAAAAGTTGTCGCATCGTCAGATCCTATAGCTAAAGAAGTTTGGACTGCACCAGTTCAATTGTTGGCAATTAAGCCGCAGCAACTAAATGAAATTAAACTTCCAACGATTAATACACATAGCTCTGGAAAACCTTTATTGATTTCTTTGCTTGCTGGCATCACTTTAAGAAGACTTCAGGAATCTTTCCCAAAACATAGTTGTGTCCGAGCTGTTCCTAATACTCCAGTATTGGCCAAAGCAGGCCTCACTGGCTTGGCGTGGGGAAAAGAAGTTACGATGGAACAGAAAACATTAGTCAGAAATATCTTTACTCCGATTAGTGAGGTTTTTGAATTACCTGAGAAACAATTAGATGCTTTCTTAGCATTAACTTCTTCAGGCCCAGCATATGTTGCTTTGATGATAGAAGCCTTAGCAGATGGAGCCGTTGCTGCTGGGCTGCCACGTCAAAGAGCTAATTATTTAGCTAATAGAACTTTAGCTGGAACTGCTTTATTGCTAAATGAGCAAAAAATACATCCAAGCGAGTTAAGAGAAATGGTCGCTTCACCTGGTGGAACAACTATTGCTGCTCTAAGACATCTTGAAATGGCAGGCGTGCGATCTGCTTTGATAGAGGCTGTTGTTGTCGCTGCTGAGAGAAGTCGTGAATTGGCTTGAGGGAGTTCCCTTCTTTTCTTTTTAGAAGTTTTTTATAAAGTTCTTCTAGAACATCGATATTTTGTTTGAGAGTATATCTTTCAAGAATCCTTAACCTTGCACGTCTACCTAACTCTGTAGTTAGAACAGGTTGATCTTTAAGTACTGGAATAAGAGTGCGTAATTGAGCCGTTACATTGTCAGTGCTCATGATTATTCCTGCGCCATCTTCAAGAACTTCTCCATCTGCTCCTGCATCAGTCGCAATACATGCAGTACCAGTTGCCATTGCTTCAAGTAAAGCTATTGAAAGGCCTTCAACTAGGCTGGGGAGTAAAAATACTTCGGCACATTGAAGTAGTGCTATTTTTGTTTCTAAATCTGATTCGTACCCCCACCAAAGGACATCATCATCATCATTTGCCAGAAAATTATTTTCTAAGGTTGGTCGAAGTGGACCATCTCCCACAATTACAAGCCGACAGTTCTTTGTTTCTATTTGACGCCATGCTCTAAGAAGGGCTTCAACATTTTTTTCTGAAGCAATTCTTCCCATATAAAGAAAGATACGGCTATTCCCTATGCGCTCTTTTACTTTGCGTTGAACATATGTTTCATTATTTGCGTCTTTAGGTAGCCATAAGTCTGGGTCTACTCCATTGGGAATTACTTCAATTCGAGTTTCTTTTACACCTAGTTTGGCGAGCACCTCTGCTTGCATTTCAGAGAAAACAATCACTTTGTGATACTTCGCTAACGATGGCGCATAAAGTTGATAGGTCAGCTGTTGTGTGCTCGCAGTTAAGCTCCTCATCCCTGAATCAAAGGCAGGGTGGAATGTTGCTATTACTGGAACATGAAGTTGGTGGCAAAGCTCAGGTAATCTGAAATCCAGTGGAGACAAAGTAAGGCTTGCATGTATTAGGTCAGGTTTAAGTCTTTCAAGAGATTCTCTTAGTTCTCTTTGTGCTCGCGGAGAAGGAATTGTATAAACCTGAGATTTAATGAGATAAGGAAGACTTACATCTGGATCATTTGCTAGTAAAGAAGTTTGCTTGTTATTTGGGTTACTTGGATTGTCAAAGTGAATAAAACTTGTTTTATGACCTCTTTCCCTAAGCGCCTTTGTGGTGCTTAGGCCGTAGCTAACATTTCCGCAGAATGGCGTTTTCTTGCCCAGCCAGGCGATATGCGCCACTAGCTGTAGGATGCAAATTATATATGTAAATTAGCAGCCTATTAGTGGTTTTTCTAGAAAATTTTCTAATTATGTTTGCTTAGGCAAAATCTTAAGGTCGATAATCAGAGATTTAATTGCATAAGAGAGAGATGTCTATATAAATATTCATTCAGTTTTCAAATACAAAGAATCTTGTCCAGCTAATTTTTTTGAAGCATCTTGCTGCTTACCTTTCACCTTTTCTTAGGCTAAAGCCTTCATGTTTCGATTCAACGTAATTTGAACTTAAATCTTTTATACTTTATCTACTTCTAGTAGCTATATTAATCATTGAAACTTTATTATTTATTAGTGTCTACATCTTGATGAGAAGTAAGAATCTCTTTTAGCATTTTTAGTGAACGAACTCTATAGGGCAGGTGATTATTTGTCCATCCTTCTATGACGCTTAATAGCTTTAACCAAACTTCTTTGGGTCCCATTATCTCTCCATTTTTTTTTCTAGGAAGATCGGGATGAAGAAGTCTTTGAAGTAGGGCTAATTCAGATGGGTTTAATTGAATTAAAGCATTTGGGACTGACCCGATGATAAAACCTTCGTCTGGCATGAAACTACATCTCCATTCCCAATTTCCGATGGGTGGCACTAGCTCCCTGCCGGTTTGAGAGCAGACTTGAATAGGTAAAGAATAACCACCTAAAGCAAGTAGGTGAGCACAAGACTGGACACAATTGGCCAAAATTAATATATCTTTTTGATGGCTATAACTTATTTCTTCTAGACGTTCGAGATGAATTAAGACTGTGCTTAGAAAATTTGCCTGAGGATCATTATTGGCTATTAACAATAGACATAGTTCGCTCAGGACTTGTGCTGCAGCTAAGGTCTCTAATTGTTTTCCTAAATTACTAAAACTTTTGATAATTTTCATTTGTCTGACTCTTTTAAGCCCTCTTTTTCCGACTACCTGTAGCTCTAGAAATGTCAGAGGTGCTGCTGCGGCAAGACTGCTTTTGGGTTTCCGTGCTCCAGGAATTGCTAAGCGTGTGATGCCTTCTGAATCGCTTAGGAAAGTTAGTAATCTATCGTTTTCACCAAGTGGACTAACTTTTAGGGAGAGACCTTTGAGGTATTCAGATGAAGTCAATCTTTATGTCCCCTCCTTATCTCTTGCATTAATTCCATCCCAAAACTAGTGCCTATTTGAGTTGCTCCTGCTTGCAGGACTTCTGTTGCATGAGAAAGAGTTTTTATTCCCCCAACTGCTTTGAGCTCACATTGCCCTTTAACTAGCTTGGACATTTCTTTGATTATTTCTTTGGAAATTGGTTGCCCAAATCCGTTTCCGCTTATCACCCCAGATACCCCAGCATCTATAGACGCTGAAATAGCTAATGATAACTTTTCCTTTGATAGATAATTACTATCAAGAATAGCTCTTACAGGAAGTCCTATCTCACATATCTCTGCAAGCTCTTCGGCAAACTTATTTGCTTCTCCTTGCTGTAAAGCAAAGAAATTTGGAACAACATCTAATTCATTGGCGCCTTGATTAGCAGCCCATTCTGCTTCTTGTTTTTTTAAGTCTCCAGGGATGTTTCCAAAAGGGAAAGCTATAACTGCAATTAACTTTGCTTGATGCTTTGCTCCCATAAATATTTTTGCTTTTTCTAATCGAATTAAATTTGTACATAATCCTGAAAAATCAAAATGCTTAGTGGCATTGCAAATTTGAGAAAGAGCTTCTTCTGAAAGATGCGGGCCTAAAGCGGCTTGATGTATTAGTTGAGCAAGCTCTGAGGTCTCGATTTGATTATATTGATCAGGATTGTTAATCATTTCAAGAGAAGAAATAATTAGTCCTTGGCTTGTATAACTCCATAGCCTCCATGATTCCTTTTGTAGATTACTTGTAACTCTTTGCTATCTTTATCTCTGAACAAGTAGAAATCGTGATCAATTAAATCAAGCTGATGTCTCGCGTCTTCAATACTCATTGGCCTCATTGAAAAATACTTTCTTCTGATGCCAGGATTAGGAAGATAAGGTTCTTTCCCTTTTGTCAGTGAATCATTAATAGAATTGTCAACGAAAATATCTTCTGTCTCAGAATTATTAGAGTCCTTATTACTATTATTTGGATGATGATGATTATGTCTTTCTTTATACTTTCTTAGCTGTCGCGATAATTTGCTTGCTACCAAATCGATACTTGCGTATAAATTTTCGCTTCGTTCTTGGGCCCTGATGACAGTTCCATTCGCAAAAACCGTCACTTCAGCAATTTGTTGTGGAACTCTTGGGTTCCTTGCTACAGAAAGATGAACATCAGCTTCCTGTACTATTTCTTCAAAATGATGTGTAGCTTTTTCAATTTTTAATTGTGTGTATTCACGCAGTGCAGGTGTTAGTTCAAGATTTCGCCCATGAATAAGCAGCTTCATTTAATGCCTCCGGCGCCAGGTAATACTGGAAGAGTAGATACTAATTATGTAACAGAGAACGGTTCGTCTGCTTGCATTTTTGAGCCAAAAGGCTTAGTCCAATTTGAGACAGCCTGGGACTGGCAGAGGGAATGGAGGGGCAGGCTTCTTCGGGATCCTCAAGCTCCGCAGGCGATTTGGCTATTAGAACACTCTTCTTGTTACACCCTTGGGAGAGGATCAAGTCAAGAGAATCTTCTTTTCAACATTGAGTCCTCACCTTCAGAATTGTTCCGCATTGATCGTGGAGGAGAGGTTACTCATCATTTATCAGGACAGTTGGTCGTTTATTTGGTAATTGACCTTCATCGATATAAAACTGATTTAGCATGGTATCTACGGCAGCTTGAGGAGGTTCTAATGGATGTACTCAAAGCTCTAAATCTTACGGGGGTGAGAGTTCCGGGATTAACAGGTGTTTGGTGCAATAACTTTAAGATTGCTTCAATTGGAATAGGCTGTCGTCGCTGGGTTACTCAGCATGGAATTGCTCTCAATGTCAATTGTGACTTAAATGGATTCAAAAAAATATTACCTTGTGGCCTAAACAGTGATTTGGTTGGAAAGCTTGATTACTGGATTCCAGGGATTACCGTTAATGAAGTTAAGCCTTTAATAAAAAAATGTTTAATGGACCGTTTTAAATTTGAGTATTTGAATTAATTCAATTTTTAGATTTCTATGGATTTATTTGGGTAATAGTTTTAATTATTAAAAAGCAGAATTTAAGTATGAATTTAAAAAAAATGCGCTATTTAAGCAATGATTTGATTTTTGCTGAATCGAAATGGCGTCCTACAAAACAAGAGAAAAGAGCAAGATTATTACATGATTATGTGGAAAATCTTGAGCGTGTTGATCAAATGTGGCCATGGTTAAAGGCCCATTATGGAAATGTTTTAGCTGTAGATGCGCCTCATGCATCCCCTCCTGAAAGATTTAATTACTCAGAACTTTCAGATCTGATTAGTGCAGCAGCAGCAGGAATCTCCAGTTTTGGTATTGGAAACGGTGATGTAGTAGCAATTTTTTCAGAAAACAGCCCGCGTTGGCTTGTTATTGATCAGGGAATAATGCGTGTAAATGCTATAGATGCTGTTCGCGGTGCATCTGCTCCAATTGAAGAGCTTAGATACATACTGGAAGATTCAAAAGCAATTGGACTTGTCATTCAATCTGCAGACTTATTGCATAAACTGGAGCTTTCCGAAGAAGAACAAAGAAGATTTAAGTTTGTTTTACAACTTGAAGGTGAAGCGACAAGTTGTGCGACTTCCTGGGAGGACTTTCTACAGAAAGGTCTTAATAAGTCATTGAATACTTCAACTAATCAAATAGCAAATCAAATTTTAGTTGAAAATACTGACACTGCTATAGCAACAATCCTATATACATCTGGCACCACAGGGAAGCCAAAAGGTGTGCCTTTAAGTCATGCAAATCTCTTGCATCAAATCAGATCACTTGCTTGTGTCGCTGATCCCTCCCCTGGAGCTCCTGTCTTAAGTGTTTTACCTATTTGGCATTCCTATGAAAGGAGCGCTGAGTATTACTTTTTCTCTTGTGCATGTTCGCAGAGTTATACAACAATTAAAAAATTAAAATTTGATTTACCTAGGGTTCGACCAATTGTTATGGCTACTGTCCCAAGGCTTTGGGAAGCAATAAAAATTGGTTTTGACGATGCAGTTAAATTAATGCCTGCAAATAAGCAAAAATTAATTAAAGCAGCTCTTAAAAATAGCTCTGCTTATAAAGTTGCATTAAGAAAAACCAGAAATTTATTAATCTATAAGGTGAGTCTTTTAAAAAGATTTCAGGCAGTTTTGGAAGTTGTTTTTAGATTCCCACTACATAAAATCTCAGCTTTGTTCTTATGGCCTAAGGTCTTGAATCAGCTTTGCGGAGGAAGATTACTTTTCCCTATAAGTGGTGGTGGTGCAATAGCTCCTCATGTAGATCTTTTTTTTGAGTCCATAGGACTGGAACTATTAGTTGGTTATGGCCTTACAGAGACTAGTCCAGTAGTGAGCTGTAGAAGGCCATGGAGAAATATAAGAGGATCTGCAGGTCTTCCATTGCCAGAAACAGAATTTCGAATCATAGATCAAGAAACAAAAGTATTGAAGAATCTTTATGAGAAGGGTTTGGTTCTAGTTAAGGGGCCTCAAGTGATGAAGGGATATTTACGTCGTCCTCAAGAGACTCAAAAAGTTCTAGATGCAGAAGGATGGTTTAACACTGGGGATTTAGGAATGCTATTAAGTGATGGATCTTTAGTCCTTACGGGCAGATGCAAAGACACGATTGTTTTAAGCAATGGAGAAAATATTGAGCCCGGTCCCCTTGAGGAGTGCTTGGTAGCAAGCCCATTAATTGAACAGGTAATGATGGTTGGTCAAGATGAGAGACAGCTAGGCTTATTGGTTGTTCCCAACAATGAGATGGTTTTAAATTGGGCTAAGAAAAATGGATTATTTACATCAGGAAATTTGCTGGGATCTTCAGGTAATAAAGAATTGAGAACTTTGTTTAGGAGTGAAATTAATAGAATTCTTTCAGCTCGTGTAGGTTCTCGCTCTGAAGAAAGAGTCTTTGGAGTGGGATTTGTTGAGCCATTTACAATTGAAAATGGCCTTTTAACTCAGACTCTCAAGCAAAGACGGGATAAGATTTACGAGCGAGATGAATCTGTGATTTCAATGATTTATGAGAGATAATTTGTTGAAGCGAGAAATTTAGTTGACCTAATCCTCTTTCACTGAGATTCTTGTAACTCAGACAATAAATAAAATGTCAGAAGGTAAAACCATTTCCATTAAACGTTCAATAACAGTTAGAGCTGTTGTTACTCCTTCTTGGAAAGAAGAGGCAGAAAAAGAAATCAGTAGTGCTATCTCTTCTACTGATGAGCAATTAGCGCAGTTAGAGAAAGAGGGACAACAGGTTATTAGTGATGTTCGTAATCAAAGTGCCAATCCTTTGGACCCCAGAGTTCAAGAACAGGTTTCTCAAATTCAGCAACAAGTAGCAGCCAAGAGAGCGGAATTAGAAGAACAAAAGAGAAATTTGCTCCAACAGCAATCACAAGTTAGAGAGCTTGAGATGGAGCAGATCGTGGAACAGGGACAAATGGAAAGCTTCTTTGATTTAAAGGTTGGTGACAATTTGGTAGAAAAAATGGGGGTATCTATTCTTGTCAGAGACGGTGTCGTAGAAGCAATTGATGGAGTAAATGATCACTCTTAACAACTCTTACTTTATTAATTCATAAATAAATTAATGTTGGAGAGTTTTGAATAGGGAATTAACATTCATAAAGTTATCCCAATTAACTATCTTCATTAATTGAAGACAAGTTTCAAAAGGCCTAACAAAATTCACTAAACCTCTTGTAAAGACAAGATAATGGCGACACACGACATCTTTATGCCTGCACTTAGCTCCACTATGACTGAGGGCAAAATTGTTGAATGGCTTAAAGAGCCTGGAGACAAAGTAGGTCGTGGCGAATCGGTATTAGTTGTTGAATCCGATAAGGCTGATATGGATGTAGAAGCATTCCAAGAAGGCTACTTGGGTGCAATACTTATGCCTGCCGGGAGTTCAGCACCTGTTGGTGAAACGATTGGCTTGATAGTAGAAAATAAAGATGAAATTATTGAAGTTCAACAAAAGAGTTCCTCTTTATCAAGCCAAGAAAGTGAGAAACCAACTTTAACTACTTCGAAAGAAAATTCTCCTGAAGAAATAAAGCAGCAATCTGAACCACATATAAAACCTTCAATTAAAGAAAAAAAGTCAATAGTTACTGAAACAAAAGAACCTGATTTTATAAATGTTGGTCGTATAGTTGCTTCTCCAAGAGCAAAAAAACTCGCTTCTCAATTAGGCGTTGATTTGTCTGTAGTAAAAGGTACTGGGCCTCATGGACGTATTCAAGCTGATGATGTTCAACGGACTAAAGGTCAACCAATTAGTGTCCCTTGGATTGCCGAAAGTGATGCGCCAGCTCACAGTTCAATATCAGAGGCTCAACCCTCTGCAACAACAGTTCGAGAAGTAAAGGCCACAGAATCTCTTGCTAAACCCAAAGGTTCTCGAGATCAGGAGCTCTCAGGCAATAGTTTTGGATCACCAGGAGAGACTGTTCCCTTTAATACTTTGCAGCAGGCCGTAAATAGAAATATGGAGGCCAGCTTGGCGTTCCCTTGTTTTAGAGTGGGATACACAATAAATACGGATAAACTTGAGTCTTTTTATAAGGAAGTCAAGCCTGATGGGGTTACTATGACTGCTTTGTTGGCAAAAGCAGTAGGGAAAACATTAGCAAAACACCCACAGGTCAATGCCGCAACGAGCTCTGGGGGAATTGCCTATCCCTCCCAAGTTAATGTGGCGGTTGCTGTTGCGATGGAGGAGGGAGGCCTAATTACACCAGTCCTGAAAAATGCTGATAAAACTAATCTTTTTGAATTGTCACGTCAGTGGTCAGATTTAGTTAAGCGTTCAAGAAGTAAACAACTTCAACCAGATGAATACAGTACAGGTACTTTTACACTCTCAAATCTAGGTATGTTTGGGGTGGATAGGTTTGATGCAATTCTCCCCCCTGGTACTGGGGGAATTCTTGCAGTAGCAGCCTCACGCCCAAACGTCATCGCTGGTAAGGATGGCTCAATTATGGTTAAACGGCAAATGCAGGTAAATCTAACCGCGGATCATAGGGTTATCTATGGTGCAGATGGAGCTTCTTTTTTAAAGGACCTTGCTCTTTTGATAGAAGAATCTCCTGAGTCTCTTGGAGCCTGAATGTGATGAAATTTATTTGCAATTAATTGTCGTTTAAAAATTTTGTAAATTGATCGCTTGTCTCCTGTTGTGTTAGACCCTAAGGATTTCTCATTAAGCTCTTACGACTATGAGTTAGATCCTAACTTGATTGCTCAAAAGCCTTTAGAACCTCGTCATGAGGCGAGATTGATGCTTGTGTCTGAAGAAGGACAAGATGATGAGGTGTCTACTCATCATAAAGTTTGGGATATTCAAAACGAATTAAAGGAGGGTGATTTATTGGTTTTAAATGACACGCGTGTTCTCAAAGCAAGATTAAGAGTTGTCTTATCTTCAGGAAGGGAAGTTGAGGTATTAATTCTTGAACCGTTGAATAATGGATGCTGGCTATGTCTTGCAAAACCAGCAAAATCTATGAAGCCAGGGGACCATGTACTTTTAGTGGCGGAAGGAAAACAGTCAATACAACTAGAGGTTATTAGCCTTCACTCAGACACAGGTGGTCGAATAATTAAATTCCCAGAAAAGTATTGCGATAGGAAAAATATTCAAAATTTATTGGAAGATTATGGAGAAGTTCCTTTACCTCCATATATTAAAAGCAGTAATTCAAATGATATAGAGAGATATCAAACACGTTATGCGCAAAATCCAGGAGCTGTTGCTGCTCCTACGGCGGGACTTCATTTAAGCGATGAGTTGCTAAAAGCCTTGATCAATAAAGGTATTCAATCAGTGAAAATTACTCTTCATGTGGGGATTGGAACTTTTAGACCATTGAAAAATGAAGATCTAAATGATTTGACTTTACATAGTGAGTGGGTTGAGGTTAAAGAAGAGGTGGTAAAGGCAATCAAAGATTGCCATTCAAAAGGTAGGCGTGTCTTTGCAGTTGGAACAACTTGTGTTCGAGCTTTAGAGAGTGCTTATCAATTAGGTGGTGGAAACCTTAAGCCTATAAACACAAAAGTAAGTCTAGTTATTAAGCCAGGGTATCAATTTGGTGTCGTTGATGGTTTGTTGACAAACTTTCATCTGCCTCGAAGCTCATTACTCTTACTTGTGTCTGCTTTTATTGGTAGGAAACGATTGCTGACTCTTTATAGAAAAGCTATTCGGAGTCAGTTTCGTTTTTTCTCTTATGGAGATGCAATGTTAATTAAACCTGAGGCAGTATCTACCTCAGTGCGCTCTTAGGCTTTATTTGGTTGCTCAATAATTCCAGTTGGAACATTTTCAAACATGATTGAGGATAGATAGCGTTCCGCAAGATCTGGAAGTACAACTACAATTGTTTTTCCAGCAAATTCATCTTTTTCTGCTAGGCGTATCGCAGCTGTTGCCGCGGCTCCACAGGAGATACCTACCAGGAGACCTTCTTCTTTTGTTAAACGAAGTGCCATATTTATAGATTCTTCATTGCTAACTTGTTCAACCTTGTCAACAATTGATAAGTCGAGATTCTTGGGGATAAAACCTGCTCCAATACCCTGGATTTTATGTGGCCCTGGTTTTACTTCTTCTCCGTTCAAGGTCTGTGTTATTACTGGACTATGACTCGGCTCAACAGCGACAGAAATAATATTTTTCCCTTTCTCTTGTTTTATGTATCTAGATATACCTGTAATAGTTCCACCTGTTCCTACCCCTGAGACAAGAACATCTATTTGACCATCAGTATCTTCCCAAATTTCTGGACCAGTAGTTTTGAAATGGATCTCGGGATTGGCGGGATTATCAAATTGACCAGGCATAAAATATTTCTTTGGATTGCTATCAGCGATTTCTTTTGCTTTAGCAATAGCCCCTGGCATTCCCTTTGCAGCTTCAGTAAGAATTAATTCTGCTCCCAGAACTGCCATCACTCTTCTGCGTTCCAGAGACATAGATTCTGGCATTGTCAGAATTAGTTTGTAGCCTCTTGCTGCCGCGGTAAATGCAAGGGCAATACCAGTATTGCCAGAAGTGGGCTCTACGATGGTTTGAGTTTTGGAAAGTAACCCTTTCTTTTCAGCATCCCAGATCATATTTGCGCCAATCCTACATTTAACGCTATAGGCAGGATTGCGTCCTTCGATCTTTGCTAATACAGTTGCTTTTGCATTCTTAGTAACTGAATTGAGCTTCACTAAAGGTGTTTTACCAATAGCAAAACTGTTGTCTTCGTAAATTCTTCCCATGTTGAAAATGAATTTTTATTCACTAGCTAAAATTTAGTCTGCTTAGAGGAAATGAGCTCGTTTGATAATGTTTATCTCTTTTTTTAAATTATGATTCCAAAGCATTTTTAAATCTAGCCCAAAGAGACCTTGGCTCTTCTAGTCCCACTGAAACCCTTAAAAGATGAGATGGAACACCGCATCTCTCTGCCCAATCTAATTCTTCATAGTGGGCCAAAAGTACATATGGACAAGCAAGAGTAAATTTTGTTCCAAGACTTGGTCCTTTACATACTCTTAATGAGTTATAAAAATGCTGAGCTTTTGAAAGACCTTCTACAAGTTCAAAAGAAAGGAGACATCCATATCCTGCGTCTGCCCTCATAATTTTTTTGAAGTTTTGACAATACTCAGGATGAAGGACTCTTGCTACCTGAGGATGTTGTTCCAATTTTCTTTTTAATGAAAGACATGCTTGGTTAAGACGTGGAATGCGGACCTTGATATCTCGGCTACTTTCTTCAAGTGCAATTGCATCAGCATCTGATAATGGGGCCAATGCATTTTGAGGTACCATTTCAGAAAGCTCTTTCCTCCATCTAGATTGAGGACTAATTGTTAAAGATCCTGCAAGAATATCTCCTCTACCAGCAAAACTTTTTGTTAGCGAACTAAAAATTAAATCCGCATAAGGTAGTGGGTCAATATTTAATGCTGAGCCAATTGTGTCATCGGCAACTACTAAAGCTCCATTCTCGTGGGCTAATTTACTAATGGCAGGAAGATCGATGCATTGAAGCATGGGATTGCTAGGTAATTCAACAATCACAGCGGCTGGTTTTCTGATTCTTAATTCTTTTGCTAATACCTCTAGATTTGTGTTTATGAAAAGCTCACTACCACCAAAAATTTCTTGAGGCAACTTAAGAACATCAACATAAGGAAAACCTACTTGAATGAATGTTTTTTTAGGGTGTATTGCTTTTATTGCTCCTAATGCGGTTGATAGAGCACTCATGCCAGATGGATGAAGATCAATAAGACTTGGATGACACTTGTAGATATCAGACAATCTTTGAGCCAAAGCAATTCTTGCATTTTCCCCTTGTTTTTTTGAAGGTGAATGTTCTTGCTTTAATGCGATAGCTGCTTGGCGAGAGGATGCTCCAAGTCCAGTATGTTGCCAAAAAGCTTTAGCAAAGGGAGTAGCGTCTTCGTTCGTGATTAGACAATAGAGACCTGAAATTTCTTTAATAATTACTTTGCCATTGATTTTTTTCTCGCAATACAGTTTTGCTTTTTCTGCGACTTTTAAATTAGGGAATGGCCATCCATGACTTTTCTTGAATTCACAGCCATAGATTGCTCTTGAGGCTATTTCTTTTACAAGTGGGTTTAGACCAAATCGTGGATAAATTGCCTTAAGAGATTGCATACAGTTTGCTTCTTTCTCTTCATAATTGATGACGTCTTGCCATCTGGGTAGCGCTACAGATACAGCATGTGGACTGTTAGGAATAGCTTTACCTAATTCACTTGCGCTCCAGCAAGGGTCAATTAGAAGATTACGTTGTCTCAATTTAATTGATTTAGTGCTTGGTTGAGGTCTGTTTTCAGATCGTCCAAGTCTTCACATCCTACAGAAAATCGTACTAGCGATTCGTTAATTCCTAAACTGGTTTTGGTTTCTTCCTTAACAGATGCGTGAGTCATAGTGGCTGGATGGCAAACTAAGCTTTCAATTCCTCCAAGGCTTTCGGCTAATGTGAAGTAATTAAGATTTTTGCAGACTGAATATGTTTGAGAAAGGTTTGCTTTAAGACTGACTGTGATAATTGCCCCACCTCCATTCATCTGCTTAATTGCAATTTTGTGTTGAGGGTGATCTGCTCTTAAAGGGTACCTAACCCATTCTATGGAGGGATGTTCTGAAAGAAAATCTGCTATGGCACTTGCATTTTTAATTTGCTTTTCAAGTCGTAAGGGCAATGTTTTAATTCCACGAGTAATTAACCAACAATCAAATGGGGAAGGCTGTAAGCCAAGAGATTTTTGTGCAAATAGCATTCGGTCATGCCATTCGGAATTATTTGTGCAGATGGCTCCTCCTAGAGCGTCTGAGTGACCATTGATGTACTTGGTGGTGCTTGTTAGTGATAACGTTGCTCCTAAATCAAGTGGTCTTTGAATTAAGGCTGTTGAGAAAGTATTGTCTACAACAATAGGAATATTTTTGCTCTTTGCTTTACCACAAACTTCATGCAAATCTATTATTTTAAGGAGTGGATTTGTTGGACTTTCAAGCCATATCATTGCGGGATTAAGGTTGCTGATTTCATTGAGAGACAAAGGGTCAGTGAAGTCCAACCATGCAGTCCTTAATCCAAATTTTTGAAAAACTTTATCGAATAATCTGACTGTGCACCCATAAAGATTTTCTTCACATAGTATAAGGTCTCCTGTTTTCATTGTTGAAGCAATTGCTGTTATTGCACTCACTCCAGATCCAAAAACACTTGCATACTTACAATCTTCAAGAGATGAGAGGACTGATTCTAAAATCCTGAAGTTAGGATTGCCAGAACGGGTGTAGTCAAATCCTCCTTCATTCCCATGAGCAAAGGTTGAACTTGGATATATTGGTGGCATTACAGTTCCAGTTCCCTTAGCAAAAGTATCGCCATGGTGAATAACTCGTGTACTTACTCTAGGGTTTAGATGGTTTTTGCTTTTTTCCTTTGACACCGCTTGTTTATAAGTTGATAATCTTAAGAATATATAATTAAAGGCAAAAGTTACTATAAATAAAAGAACTGGAAGAGTCTTCTGTGATTTATTTATATAAAGGAAAGAATTATTACTTAGGTACTTAATTTTTTAATTTTAGATTCATAAAAAAACTTCTCTTTCCCTCTGATAAGGGAAAGAGAAGTAATGATTACCTAGAAATACTACGCTTGACTTGTTTGAAAATTGAACTTTTAGGCTCAGATTTTAAACCTTACGTGAGTAGTACTCAACTACAAGTAATTCATTGATTTCTATTGCCACCCATTCCCTTTCACATCTTCCAGTTACTTTGCCAGACAGTTTCTGTTTATCTAGTTCGAGATGGGGAGGTACGTTTGCAAGTCCTGGAAACTCAAGGTTAGCCTCGGCTAATTTCTTACTTCCTTTCCTTTCTCGAATTGCAATTACATCATTAGGTTTACATTGGTAGCTTGCAATATCAGTGATTCGCCCATTTACAGTTACATGACCATGGTTAACAAATTGCCTGGAGCCAGGAATTGTTGGTCCAAAACCAAGGCGGAAACAAACATTGTCTAGTCTACTTTCAAGAAGCTTTAATAAGTTCGTTCCAGTAGATCCTTCTTGAGCACGGGCTTTTTTTACATAACGAACGAGTTGGCGTTCAGAAATCCCGTAATTGAAACGAAGTTTTTGCTTTTCTTCTAGACGGATCGCGTATTCAGAGCGCTTGCGACGGGCTTGGCCGTGCTGACCTGGTGGATGAGACCTTTTAGCGGCCTTCCGGGTGAGACCTGGAAGATCTCCCAAGCGACGCGTGATCCTCAAACGAGGCCCACGGTATCGAGACATAACTTAGAAATTAGAGGACAAATGTGGACTAGATGCGCCATGCTGGAAGTAAATCCTTAATGGTGCCTTCTATTCACTGATTTTATATTCTATCTCTAAAGATGCTCTCAATAATGAATCGGGTTTTAAAATGGTGCCTTATGGCCATGATTAATTTTTACCGTAGATGGCTTTCTCCCTTCTTTGGTCCTCAATGTCGCTTCATTCCAACATGTAGTGAATATGGGCTTGAAGCAATTTCTAGGCATGGACCTTGGAGAGGCTCTTGGCTAACAATTAGGCGACTTGCTCGTTGTCATCCTTGTACTCCATGTGGATGTGACCCAGTACCTGATTGATTGATGAAAGAAGCATCCCTATATCTTTATAGTAGAACTGGCTGTTGTTTATGCGAAGGATTAGAACAGCGGTTAAAAAATGTTGATTTGAGTGAAATAGAGCCCTCTTTGGTCTTGAAGGTTATAGATATTGATAGTGAGTTGATCCCTAAAGATGTTAAAGCTAGTTTTGACCTTAGAGTTCCTGTGTTAGTTCTTTCAAGTAAAGATAAAAACTTAATTATTGAATTGCCAATGGTTTCTCCCAGGCTTAAAGGAAGAGAATTATTGGCTTGGATGCAAAAAACATTGAATAAATTGATTTAATCAAAGATCCTTATGGAAAGATCACTTCATTCTTTAATGCATTCGGTTGGGCTTGAAGTACCTGAAGGTCTTGAGAATCCCTCTATTAATAGTGTTACGTGTGACTCAAGGTACGTAAATAAAGGTGCTTTGTTTTTGGGCTTACCAGGGGAGACATGCGATGGAGGATTGTTTTGGCAAGAAGCTTTTTCAGCTGGAGCAGTCGCTGCAGTTATTAGCTCAGCTGCTTCGGAGGCGAAACCTTCAAATCCAAATGAAACTGTTGTTGTTGTCCCTGACCCCGTTAGTAAATGGATTGGCGAGCTAATTTCAGCTTTTTGTAATAGGCCTTCATTACAGTTGTCATTGATAGGTGTAACGGGAACTAATGGTAAAACTACGACAACTTATTTAATTGACTATTTAAGTTCAGCAGTAGGTAGGCCATCTGCTTTGTTCGGAACACTAGTTAATCGTTGGCCTTCGTATACAGAGACATCAACTCATACAACTGCTTCGGCCCAATTGTTACAAGAAAAGCTTTCTTTAGCAGCGGGTGCTGGAGCTGAAATTGCTGCGATGGAGGTAAGTTCTCATGCAATAGCTCAATGTCGAATTGCAGGTTGTCACTTTTCTGGAGCTGTTTTTACAAATCTTTCACATGACCACCTTGATTATCATGGATCAATGAATGAATATTTTAGTGTTAAAACTCGTTTGTTCCAAAAACCATATCTTGACTCAGACACTCCAAACGCTGTTGTAAACATTGACAATGACTATGGATTTAGTTTAGCTCAAGAGCTTGATAAGCAGTGCTGGCGTTGTTCATTGGATCAGAATAAATATGGCTCTGATAATGTCGAGTTATTTATTGATAATCTGAGAATAACTGCTGATGGAGTCACTGGCTGTCTAAACACTCCAGTAGGGAAAGGCCGCTTTATTTCTCCTCTGATTGGAAAATTTAATTTAATGAATTTACTCCAATCTGTTGGTGCTTTAGTTCAACAAGGGTTGCCGTTGAAGAGCATGTTAGATGCAATCTTCGCTTTTCCAGGTGTTCCAGGCCGTATGGAAAGAATAACTATTGAAGAGATAGATCATAATCCTGAGATGCCTACCGTTATTGTCGATTATGCGCATACTCCAGATGCCTTGGGCAAAGTATTGATCGAACTCAGGCCTTTCACCTCTCGTCGTATTATTTGTGTATTTGGTTGTGGTGGAAATAGAGACAGGGGAAAAAGATCTCAAATGGGTCGTATCGCGGCTAAATATGCTGATTTGTTAATAGTGACATCTGATAACCCTCGAAATGAAGAGCCAATGCAAATAATTGATGATATCTTAAATGGAATACCTACTTATAAGGAGTTGATCGTTGAAGTTGCGCGAGAGCAAGCTATTCAGATTGCCGTCTCTACGGCTTCTTTTGGTGACCTAATTCTAATTGCAGGAAAAGGACATGAGGATTATCAGATCATAGGTAATGAAACAAGGTTTTTTGACGATAAAATCTTTGCTCAAAAAGCTTTGAGGGAAAAGCTAAGTCAATAAAAATATTTTTAAGTAATGGAAGTTTGAATTTCTTTTATAAGAGTATCTACTTCACTCTCTTGAGTAGTTATATGGACACATGCACGTAGCCATTCTGGATCTTCTAATACTCTAATCCATAGAGCTTTCTTGCCTAGATGCCTGACTAAAGTATTTGCTGATTTATTGCTTGTTGTTGTAAAGCTAATTAATCCTGTCGGTGGAGGGCCTTCCAAAATAGTTGTAACCCCTTCTATTGACTTTAGACCTGTCCATAGTCTCATGCTAAGAGTTTGGATCCTTTTAAGTCTGCTATGTACATCACCTTGGGTTTCAAGAAGATCAAGTGAACAACGCAGTCCAGCCAATAAAGGTATGCATGAGGTTGCAATCTCAAAGCGACGAGCATCCTTCTGAAAGGGATGGGGGTTCGCAAAATGAATACCTTCTTCTTTTTGAAGACTTTTCCATCCAATCAGTGTTGGACTTGAGTCTTGAAGAACTCTTTTTGATACAGCTACTCCTCCAAGTCCTTCTGGCCCACAAGCCCATTTATGCCCTGTAAAAGCATATATGTCGGCTGTTTGTGCGGCATCACGAATAGGTATTTGTCCAAAGCTTTGAGCTGCATCTACTAATAAATATGGCTTGACAGGATAAGTTTGAAGTGTTTCCGCTATGAGATTAATTGGCATTATTTGGCCTGTATTCCATAAAACATGAGAAAGAACAACAAGTTTTGTATTTGAACGAATTGCTTTTTTTAATTCTTTTAGAACTAATTCATCGACGGTGTTTCTCTCATTGAGACCTTCTCTAAGTTGCTGTACATGCAAGATGTCAATTTTTAAAGAGTTTCTTTTAGCTATTTCTCGGCATGCAGCTATAACGCCAGGATGTTCACAATCGCCTATTAATATTCTTTGATCAGCTTTGAAAGGTAATCCCCAAAGTGGGAGTACGCATCCGCTAGTAACATTTTCAGTTAAAGCTATTTGATTGCTACTTACGCCACAAAGTCTCCCTAAATACCTTTTGGTTTTTTTAACTTCGTTCATTAGATAGGGCCATACATTATTTGTAAAAGGTCCTAGTTTTTGAATTTCCTCCCAACTAGTTGCTATTGAGTCAAGAGAAGGTGAAGGAAGTGGTCCTTGCCCCCCATAATTAAAATATGATTTATTTTGTAGAGCAGGCATTAGATCTCTTAGATTTAATGCCTGCTCTTTATCTGAGCTAGTTCCTAAACGCATTGTATAATGAAAATGTCTTAAATAATTTCTCCAATTCCATATGACTACTCCTGAAAAAAGTGAAATTAAACTCCAGGAGTGGATTGTTAGATTTGATGGTCAAATTAAACAATCTGAAGAAATTATTGATACTCAAGAATATCATGAAAATTTAAAACAATCATCCAAGTAGTCAACGAGCTATTTAATTATATTTTAGAATACTTTATTATTATAATTTATAAATTCTACGACGTTTGTCTTTATATTTAGTCTAAATTGAGATTAGATTTTGAATTAAACTTTCAATAACCTGAAGGATTTGGAGTTTGTTAAATGTTTCGTGACTCATCTAAGAAATCTTGGGATGATTTTTATGAGAGTTATGATGGAAAGTTTGATGAGCGAAATATGCTTCATATAACTATTGCTCCTCAATTCAAAGCGGAACTAGAATCTTTGGGTTATAAGAGGCAGAGTCTCGAGGAGAATTGGCATAAGCCTATTGAGGGGGAATATAAATTAGATGAGGAAGGAAATCTTGTTGTTATTCATAGCTGTCCGGATAGGGAGATATTCAATGTTGAAATAAATGAGTTTCTTGAGGATCTTTCAATTAACGAAGATTGGACAGTAAATATTGCGCTTTCCGTAATGTAGTAAATAAAGTTTATGGATGCTAAAAAAAATCAACAATTATTTAATTTAACAGACTTTAATTTATACTAAAAGAAGTTTATTTGACAATGACTTGCATGAAATTCGATATAGGCCCACTTAAGTTTGATTTGGGTGATTTTACCTTCAGTAGATTTATGAGTGTATTGCTAATATTAGGATTCTTTGCTTTGCTCTTCTATAACTCAACTCTTTGAATTGCATAAAGTTAATAAAAGCAAAGTAAATCTAATAGATTTAATAGTTTCCTTCATGTGTTTAATTTTTAAAGTAATGATGCATTAAGACTTTGCCCCAAGCCTTAATGCATTATTACTGCTTACGAATAGCACATTTAAAATGCCATTCCTTTAGCAATTTATATTTTATAGTTTTATTCTTATCAGCCTACCTTTTTTTTACTGAATAACTCTATCTAGATAAAATTTTTACAATTCATTAGACCAAATTTTTCAATAAAATATGAATATGTATTAGATTTTCAAATAATAGTTCATCTAATGAAATTCATTAGAATATTTCCCCCTTCATGATTCAGTATCAGAGCTGGATTAAAAAGTCTCGAAATAGATAATTTTGATGTAGAGTAATTCGAAATTATTATTGATAGGTATGGAAGTTGCGACTCAAGACCCTGCTCTTAATGCAATTATTGGAGGGATTTTGCTAGTAGTGTTTGGATCTTTGGCTTATGGTATATATGCTTCTTTTGGGCCTGGCAAAAAGGATCTAAGAGACACAATTGATGAGCATGCGAGAATGCATGAGTTAGGAATTGCACATGGGCATAGTCCTAAGGATAAGCATAATCCTGCAAGGTCTCTTTTCTGAAGTACAACTATTCAGTATTACCAATATATTTAAAGGTATATATCTTTAAATATAAGACATGCTTACCTTGCTTTTCAACATAGATTGAGAACTATTGAGATTCTCAATCTATGTTGTTTTTATTTCTCTTTTAGTACTTTTTTATTCTTGGGACGGGTTTATTTTCAATTTTTGCCTTGTAAAGAACTAAAGTTTATAAGGGACTAATTTTATTATTTGAAAATAATGGAAGCAATCCAAAGCTTAGGCCCTGGTTATGGTTTGGTTACCATGAAATGCTTATAAGTATTTTGACTGGTTTTGCGGCGGGAGCTATCCATGTGGTTGGTGGGGCTGATCACTTGGTCGCCATGGCTCCAACTGCAATAAATAAGCCAAGACTAGCTTTAAGGGATGGCCTTGCTTGGGGTTTAGGGCATTCGACAGGTGTTGTTTTGCTTGCCTCTTTGGCTGTTGTTGCCAAAGACTTAGTGAATATTGAGCAGCTATCTTCAGTTGCTGAATCTATAGTTGGAATAACTCTTTTAATTGTTGGTACTATTGCAATAAAAACATCTCTTGGGTTGAATATTCATATTCATAATCATCAACATGGAAGTGCTAATCAGCATCATCATGTTCACTTGCATTTATTAGGTAGAAAGATTCATGGACGTCATACCCATGCCTCTACTGGATTGGGTCTTATTCATGGAATGGCTGGTGCAAGTCATCTACTTGCTGTAATCCCAGCTTTAGCTTTACCAACATTAGGAGCCATTTCTTATATATTTGCCTATCTTCTTGGTTCTATGGCTGCAATGGCCTCAGTTGTATTGGGCATTTCATTTACTTCTATGAAGGCGGGACAGAAAATATCTCCAAGGTTATTAGGATTTACAGGTGGTCTTTCAATTGTAACCGGTTTGTTTTGGCTTCAGAAAAATCCGATAATTGGCTGATTAAATGATTTTATTTTCCATCTGAACTTTTATTTAATATTGGTAAAGATAAGAAAGATTCTGCTATACCTACTAGATTTTGTTTCTGAATAAAACCAAAATGTCTGCTATCTTTACTGAAATCCTTATTATCACCAATTATAAAATATTTATCTTTTTCTTTCCTTTCTAGACGTTTAACTATTAAATAATTAGCTTTTAAAGGATGCTTGCTTATTACAATACTCCCTTTTTCTAAACAATCATTTATGTAATTTATATTGATAGCTTTATAAATTACTAAATCTCCATGCTTCAGAGTAGGAAGCATGGAGATACCTTTAACTCGGCAAATAAACCTTTTGCCAATTATCAGAAGTAAAAGATGGTATAAGTTTGCTTTTTTTATTTTTATCTTGTAATTAGCTCGCAGTAACCCATTTATCAGATCTTCCTTTCGACTGCCAGAACATATTGTGTATCTTCTCTACTGATTGCATTAATTCTTCTGCCTTGTCTTGATCAACATTTACCTTGGTCGCACTGCAGAGTTTAGAAGCTTGCCAGAAAGTTTCATGTAGGTCTGGGAAAGTTGCTAGATGCTCAGGCTTGAAATAATCAGTCCAAAGAATTAAAAGTTCTTTTTTTGTTTCTTTAGCTTGATCTTCTTTTATTGCAACGTATCTAGAAAATGTGTTGTTGTAATTGGCCCATGCTTTTGCATCGTTACCTGTTGGTAGTTCGAGTGCAAGAATCTTTTTAGTCATAGACAAAACTGCTTCTGCTGCAACTCTTGCAGAAGCAGGATCGTATACCCCGCAAGGTCCATCACAATGAGCATGAACTGTTTGAACAGGAATTTTATTGAAAATTGCTGAGAGAACCTTACGGAACATCTGTTACAGAAAAAACTTGATATCACATTACTGGTCAATTAGGACTATCGCCATATCTGTTGAATAGTTTCTTGTTTCGCTCAAATTATCGTTTAGGAAATTAATTGACCTCTAATAATTCAACTTCAAATATCAAAGTTGAATTAGCAGGAATAGGTCCAATGCCTCTGCTCCCATAACCTAGTTCAGGTGGAATGATTAACTTTCTCTTCCCACCGACTTTCATTCCAGAAACTCCTTCATCCCAACCTTTTATTACTTGTCCTGCTCCAAGAGGAAAAGTAAAAGGAGATCTGCCATAGCTGCTATCAAACTCTTTGCCATTCTCAAGGGTGCCTCTGTAATTGACGGATACATTTTTGCCTGCCGAAGCTTCTGAGCCACTGCCTACCTCTAGCTCTGAAAATTTCAAACCACTTGATGTGACTTGGAAAGTTTCAGCCTTTTGAGGCTCGCCCAAAGGCGATACTTTTTTAGTTTGATTATTAGTTGCCATGATGAAAAGAGTAGGGTTTGTTTCTTCTGGATCCAGCTCAAAAGGATTGGTAATAACAGAGTTACTTTGGCTGGTTTGTAGATCTTGGAGGATACTTGTTTTAAATTCGGTAGCGTCTAATGTTGAAGGAGTGATTACTTGACTGATAACAGCAATAATCAAGCAACCTATAAAGATTGAAAAACTTATAAAAATGTCTTTCATAGTAATCCATGTTTCATACCAAAGTAATTCTCTCAGAGAATGTTCCAGTTATTAATGTTTTATAAAATTAATATTTCCAAAGAACGTTTTTTCTCTTCTGCTCAAGCCTCAATAGGAGGGATTCTCGCTGGTTTGATTCTTGGCTCACCTTATGGCTTTTTTATGCCATTTGCTATTACCTCTCTTTGGGCGGCTACAAAATACTCTTCTTCTGGTTTTTTATGGGGTGGTTTTGCAGTCCTTATTAGTCATAAATGGCTATTAGCATTGCACCCACTCTCTTGGATAGGCATACCATCTTTCCTTAGCTTGCTAATTGCAATTCTGATTTGGCTTTTTTGTGGATTGTGCGGAGCGGCTCTTGTATGTTCTTGGTCGTTTTTAAGGATAAAAATATACCGCGAGCCAAATTTATACCTGCCGTTTAAAAAACAAATTTTCTATGCGACTTTTTTTGCAAGTATTTGGGGAATTACAGAGACTTTGCTTTCTCAATCTCCTTTGTTTTGGATAGGGATTGGATCAAGTCTGCTCCCGGGTGATCTTTTTTTAGCAGGCTTATCTAGATGGATTGGATCTGGTGGGCTGGCTTTTCTGCAACTTCTTATTGGTTGGTGGTTATGGCAAATAATTCTATGTTTTCAAAATTTAAGAAGAGCTAAAAATTTAATAGTTTTTGGAATGATTTCTTTATTTATGGGCCATTTTTTGGGATGGAGCTTATTGAATCAAGAAATTATTGGTAAATCAATTTCTGTCGCTACCTGGCAAACTGATATTCCCATTAGAGATAAATTCAGTAAAAACAATCTTGCGCGCCTTCCTCAAGACATTCAATCATCTTTAGCAACTGCTGAAGGCCTTGGTGCCTCCATTTTACTGGCCCCAGAAGGTACGTTGCCTTTAAATCAAAATTTGATTGCTCCAGCACCAATTGATTTTTTAACAGGCGGTTTTAGATTAATAGAAGGTAGTCAGAGAAGTTCATTACTCGCTATTGATAAAGGAGACACGAAATTCTCGAAATCTCTTGATAAACATCGTTTAGTTCCTTTAGGAGAATGGGTGCCAAATTTGCCATTCCTTTCTCAGACTGGTTTGTCGGCTGTTGGAGGATTGGATCCTGGAGGTTCTTCTAGATTATTCATTTGGAATGGTCCTTCTGCAGCAGGCGCAATTTGTTATGAGTTAAGTGATGGAAAAGCCTTAGCAAAAGCTTCTAATGAAGGAGGCGAATGGATAATAGCTTTGGCAAATCTTGATCCTTTTCCAATATCTCTTCAGAAGCAATATCTTTCTTTAGCACAAGTAAGAAGTATTGAGACTGCTAGAGATCTAATAAGCGTATCTAATACAGGACCGACTTCTTTAATTCAAAGTTCTGGAAAAGTACAATATATATCTCAACCTTTTAAGGATGAAGTTGCTGTTACTAAAGTTTCTTTACGAAAGGTTAAAACACTATATTCAAGGCATGGTGATGCACTCTTGATAATTATTTTTTTAGTGAGTCTAATTACTGTTATTTATTTAGAATTAAGAGATTAACTCTTAGAAATAAGTTATTAATCTTTTTCAATTAAACCTCCTCCTAGAAGAACTTCGCCTGAATAAAAAACCGCTGCTTGTCCAGGTGTAATTGAAAACTGTTCCTCTTTAAAAAAAACTTCACAACGGTATGGCCGACTATCTTCGATATCTTTCTCTAATGGCTTTATAGGGGTTAAGGATGCAAGTATAGGAAGGCTTCTATAACGTAATTGAACTTCAATATCAATTGATTCTTCTGGAGGGGAAATTGATACCCAATTAACTTTCCCAACAGTGCAGCTTGATTTCCCGGCTTCAGCTCTTGGACCTACAACAACTCTATTCATAGAAGAGTCTAGCTTTATTACATGAAGTGGTGTTTTCCAAGACACTCCAAGCCCTCTCCTTTGCCCAATTGTGAAATGTTCAATCCCATCATGCTCTCCAACGAGTGTTCCATCTTTGAGTACTATTTCTCCTTTCCTTTCAGGTAGATAATTGTCAAGAAAAGCTTTCATCGAACCATGGTGCTCAGAAAGACATAGATCTTGGCTTTCTGGCTTTTGCGCAGTACGTAATCCATACTTTGAAGCCATCTCCCTTGTTTCTTCTTTTGTTAACTCACCAAGAGGAAAAACAACATTTTCTAGAACAGATTGAGAGAGATCATATAAAAAGTAACTTTGATCTTTATTCCTATCTAGTCCTCTTAAAAGCTTATGCTTTTTATTTCCAGATTTAAATGAAAAGTTATAAGTATCATTTGCATATTTTATTCTTGCATAATGCCCAGTAGCGACTCTTTTGAAATTTAAATTTGATTTAGCCCAATGAAGCATCTCAGAGAACTTTACTGATCGATTGCATTGTGAACAAGGTGATGGAGTTATTCCTTCTTGATAGCCATTTATAAGTCTTTCAATAATTTCTCTTTTGAAAGTTTCTCTTGCATCCACTACATGATGTTTAATTCCTAGTTGTTCACAGATGCCAGCAGCATCAATTAAACCATCTGAGCAGCATGAGCCTTGTCCTTTTAAAAGCCATAGTGTTAAACCTTCTACCTCCCATCCTGCTTCGACTAAAAGCGCTGCAGTTAAAGAACTATCAACTCCTCCTGAAAGTCCAACAGCAATTAAATGCTCTCCTTGCAAACGTTCTAATCTTTTGATTGCTTCAGAATTGGTGGTTTTGACATTATTCATGTACTAAATATATATAGGATTCTATTTGAATATTGGCATTGGACTTAGTTCCTGATTGACTTGAAAGTATCTATGAAGACTGACTTGCAGTGAATTGGCCTAAAAGAGATTCTGATCATTTGATTGTGTCTGCAGAACAGATGAAGATCTTAGAGAATCAAATCCTATCTAGCGGACTTCCCGAAGAATCTTTAATGGAGAAAGTCGGACAGTTAATGACTAGATGGTTTTTAAAAAATCCTAACCTTCTTTCTAATGGTGTTTTTGTTTTGATTGGCCCAGGGCATAACGGAGGTGATGGTTTAGTTGTTGCTCGAGAATTGCACTTAGCCGGAATAGATGTATCTATTTGGTGCCCTATACCATTGAAAAAAAAATTAACCAAGAATCTGCTTTCTTATTCTTTATCTATTGGTATTAGATGCTTAAAAACCCCCCCAGAGATTTCTAATCAATCTTTATGGATTGATGCTGTTTTTGGCTTGGGGCAATCAAGAGATTTGCCTAAAGATCTTGCTGATTTATTTAAAGCTAGAGAAAAAGAATGTCCTAATAAACTTGTAAGTCTGGATATCCCTTCTGGAATTTGTTCAGATACTGGAAAGCCATTCAAAGGTGGCGCGGCATGTGCACGTTTTACCTTGACTGTTGGTTTATTGAAAAGAGGTTTGCTTCAAGATCAAGCCGTTCCTTATGTAGGTATTTTGAAGAGAATTGACATTGGAATTGATAGCAAATCTATAAATAAATTATTTGATCAATTACCTCTAAAAATCTCTTCTTCGGATCTTGTTGAGCTTGCATGGCCATTTGCTTCTCCAACTGCATCGAAATATCAACGAGGAAGGGTTTTAGTTATTTCTGGGAGCAGAAAATATATGGGTGCATCTTTTCTATCAATGAGAGGAGCATTGGCTAGCGGTGCTGGGAGTATTCAAGCGGCTTTACCAGAAATTATTGCTAATATGTTTGCTCCTTATATGCCTGAAGTTGTTTTAGCAGGGGTATTGGAGGAGTCTTCGAATAAATCTTCTTCTATAGGAAATTTTATTGAGCAAATAAATATAGATCAATTCGATGCCTTGCTTATAGGACCGGGATTGGGAATTTCTACAGAAGATAGTTGGGATGTTTTATCAGAAAAATTGCAGGAATTTTTGGGCTTAATTGTTCTTGATGCAGATGCTTTAAATCAAATAGCACTTTTAAATAAAAGTTTTGAATGGTTTCAGAAAAGAAAGGGCCCATCATTAATTACTCCTCATATATATGAATTCAGAAGGCTTTTTGGAAGTTTAGATTATTCTGATGCTCTTGATGCTGCTAGGCAAGTCGCATTAAATAGTGGTGCAGGAGTTTTACTTAAAGGTGCTCATTCTGTTTTTTCGGCCCCATCTGGAAAAACTTGGCAAATAATTGGTACAGCCCCATGGACAGCCAGAGCAGGCTTAGGAGACATTTTGGCTGGATTCTTAGCAGGAGTCGGCTCTATTGAATATGCAAGCTCTAAAAAGTTTGATTGGGATATCATTGCTGCCTCAATTCTTGTTCACGCAGAAGCTGCAAAAAATTGTCCTGAAGGATCAAATGCAAACTCAATAACGAGCTTTTTAGCAAGTTATGTAAGAGACCTCAACTTCACTAAATATCTTGAAAGAGACATTTAAGGGCCTTAAATGGCCTATTTGGGGCCAAATGTTGAGTTTTTTTATCATGAATCTGAAGCCTTTTTGAAGCTATGACGTCTTTTCGATTTTTTGTAGGAGAGTCACTGTCATCTAAATGGAGCGAAGAAAAATATGGTCTCATCAGCTCCCAAGCCGGTTGTATCTCAAAAACGCCGGAGTAGTGACCCAATTAGTTGGTATTTATCGACGATTGGAAGGGTACCGTTATTGACCCCTGCTGAGGAAATTGAATTAGGGAACCAGGTCCAGACAATGATGGGTTTAACTGAAGATGGAACGAAGGATGAAAAAAGTGATGAATTTACTTCTCACCAACGTCGATTAATTCGACTTGGCAGAAGAGCAAAAGAAAGAATGATGAAGGCAAATCTTCGTTTAGTTGTAAGTGTGGCTAAAAAATATCAAGGTAAAGGGCTTGAATTGCTTGATCTTGTTCAAGAAGGATCTTTAGGATTGGAGAGAGCGGTAGAGAAATTTGATCCAACCAGAGGCTATAAGTTTTCGACTTATGCTTTTTGGTGGATAAGGCAAAGTATGACTAGAGCAATAGCCTGTCAATCACGAACAATTCGATTACCTGTTCATTTAAGTGAAAGATTGGCAACTATTAGAAAGGTTAGTTTGGATTTGGCCCATAAATTAGGGGCAATGCCAAGCCGGTTAGAGATTGCAGAAGCTATGGAGATAGAGGTAGAAGAGCTTGATTCAATCCTTAGACAAGCTTTAACTACAAGTAGCCTTGACGCGCCAGTAAATGGTGATGAAGGTCGTAGCTTTTTGGGGGATTTAATTGCTGATAGTTCTTTAGAGGAGCCTCTAGACAAAGTTGAACAGAGGATTCACCAAGAGCAATTGGGTCGTTGGTTAAGTCACTTAAGTGAACAAGAACAACATGTTATTAGGCTTAGGTTTGGACTCGAAGGTAATGAGAGACATACCCTTGCTGAAATAGGCAGATTATTGCAAGTATCTAGAGAAAGGGTCCGTCAAGTTGAGCTAAAGGCGCTTAGAAAATTGAGAAATTTAACAAGAAAGCTTCCTAGTGGAATTTAGTTTTTTAACTCTCTGCCCAAATGTAATTTGTTAGTTCTTCTGGCTTTGGCTCGGGTGCGCTTAAAGCAAATTCAATAGCGTCTTTGACTTCGGTATCGATTTCCTTTTCTATTTCTCTTAAATCATTTAATGAAGCTATTCCAAGATCTATTAGATCAGACTCGAGCTTTTTTAAAGGGTCTCTAGTTGCCCAGAATTCCTTCTCTTCTGCTGATCTAAGTTCGTCTGGATCAGCAAGTGAGTGCCCTCTGAATCTATAAGTTAAGCATTCGAGCAAAGTAGGTCCTTCGCCGGCTCTTGCTCTCTCAAGAGCTCGCTGAGCAGCTCCTCTGACAGCAAGAACATCCATTCCGTCCACTTCCTCTCCTTTCATCCCAAAAGCATCTGCCTTCCTCCAGATCTCAGGATCACTAGTAGCTCTGTCATGAGCCATTCCTATAGCCCATTTATTATTTTCTACGACGAAAATGATCGGCAGTTTCCAAAGTTGGGCCATGTTTAAGCATTCAAAAAATTGACCATTGTTACAAGTCCCGTCACCAAAGAATGCTGCAGTGACAGAATCGCTGGATTTTTCACCAAGAGCATCTCTTTTGTATTTACTGCTAAATGCTGCTCCAAGCGCTACTGGAATACCTTCTCCTATAAATGCATAGCCACCTAATAAGTGATGTTCTTTAGAGAAAAGGTGCATAGATCCACCACGTCCTTTACTACATCCAGTCTCTTTTCCAAAAAGTTCGCTCATGACCTCACGAGCAGGAACTCCTGCACTTAAAGCATGGACATGATCTCGATAGGTACTACAAAACCAATCATGCTGTCTTTTCATTGCGCCAATTACGCCTGTGCTTACAGCTTCTTGACCGTTGTAAAGATGAACAAACCCAAACATCTTTCCTCTGTAATACATTTCTGCACATTTATCTTCAAATCTTCTTCCAAGAGTCATATCTTTAAAAAGATTTAGACCAATTTCACGATTGAGATCTGAGGACTTTTGTGACTTTATTCCGCTTATTCTTTCGGCGTGATCCCCTGCTGCAGAAGGGATGTTGGCTGCCCCGTTAGGGGCTGTTGTTGATGTCTGACTCATGTCAAATCTTCTTATTCCGTATACGACTGTAAGCGCATATGGATTAAAAATGGGCAGAACCCCTTCCAATGCCTAGAGTTTTTATCTAATGGCTTAATAATGATTGGAATTACCGATCGATCATTTCCGCTTGCTGGGTGTTTCCCCCTCTGCTGAGGCGGAAGAAATCCTGAGAGTTTTTCAACTGCGATTAGATCGCATCCCAGATCAGGACTTCACAAATGAAGTTCTATCTCAAAGATCTGAGCTCCTTCGTTTGTCTGCAGACCTCCTTTCGGATGGATCTCAGAGAAAGGAATACGAGAATGCAATTTCTCTTGGTGCTTCTGGTTTGGATTTGTCTTCCAACAGAGAGGTGGCTGGATTAATTCTTCTTTGGGAAGCTGATTTCCCACAAGAGGCGTTTAATCTTGCGAGAAAATCTTTGCAACCCCCTCAAACTCCAGCTCTAGGGAGCGGAAGAGAGGCTGACTTAGCCCTGTTAGCGGCTTTGTCTTGTCGTGATGCATCAATGCATCAACAAGAACAAAGGCATTATGAATTTGCTGCAGAAATTTTGCAGGAAGGTATCCAGTTGCTTCAAAGGATGGGAAAACTTCCTGAGCAGCAACAATTGCTAGAGGAGGATCTTGAGTTGCTTCTTCCTTTTAGAATCCTAGACTTGTTAAGCAGAGAGCTTGATGATACTCATTCGCATCAAGTAGGACTGAATTTATTAGAGTCTTTTATTGCTAAGAGAGGCGGGCTTGAGGGGAGAGGAAAAATTAGAAACTTTGGAGGTTTGAAACAAGGAGACTTTGAGCTCTTCTTTCAACAAATCAGATCCTTCTTAACAGTACAAGAGCAAATTGATTTGTTTATTAATTTATATAGGCAGGGCTCTGTAGATGCAGGGTTCTTATCGTCAATCTCCTTAGTTGCCTCAGGATTTACGTTTAAAAGACCTGACCATTTGCAAGAAGCCAGGAAATATTTAAAAGCTCTTAATTATGAGGGCCTAGACCCGATGCCTTTAATTGGTTGTATTGACTTGCTTTTAGGCGACATTAAACAAGCTCAGGCACGTTTTAGAAGTAGTAATGATCCTGAATTAAAAGAATGGCTTGATAATTACCCTGGCGAAGAGTTAGCAGCATTTTGTCATTATTGTAGAAATTGGCTTCAAAATGATGTCTTAAGGAGTTTTAGAGATATTCAGAATATTTACCCAGACTTGGATGCCTGGTTTTCTGATCAGAATGTTCAGGAATATCTAGAACAATTAGATTCAAAAGGAGCAAGGGGATTAGCTAGAGCAGGAAGAACTTTTATTTCATCTTTAACACCTGAAAAATCAGGATCAATCTCACTTCAAGAAACTAGTGAATCAGAAGGTTCCTTGCCAATGCCAGGAGGCTTAACAGATACAGTAGAGGAATTAAATTCTTCATTGGATGAAACCTCAGAGAATGGCTTGTTAGAAAAGGTTTTTGATCTAACTGATTTAGTTGATTCAATTAGAATTAATATTTCGAATTTAAGTGTTGCTGAAATTAGATCAAGACTTATTCGTAATCCCCGTTCAACTTCTGTCATTGTATTTTTTGCATTATTCTTTGCAGGAACATTAATAGGGTTAGTTAATCTAAATCTAAAGTCAAATAATGGTTCGAATATCAAGGAATTTTCAAAAACAAAAGTTATGAAATCACTTGATAAGGAAATTAATAATAAGATCACCTTAAAAGAGGATCTTATTATTAATAAGAGTAAAATTAAGAATAAAGGAGAAACATTAAATCCTTCTCAAGTCAAAATTAAAACTAATGATCAAAAATTTAAACCTTTAATAAGTGAAACCCCATCTGTTGAGCAAGTAAAGAAATTAATAGAAGAATGGCTCTATGCTAAATCAACTATACTTTCAGGTGGAAAAGATGTAGATTTTTCTAAGTTTGCAAGGGAAAATCTTGCAAAAAGAGTTGATATGGAGCGCTCTAAAGATATTTCTTTAGGGCAAAAGCAAATTATAAATGCTTCTGTTAAATCAATTAAAATTGTTTCACGCTCGAATAAGCGAATAGCCGTTCAAGTCGACTTAAATTATGAGGATAAGAGAATAAATCGCTCTGGAGAGAGTATCTCGGAAACGGTTATACCTTCTTTAAAAGTTCAATATATTCTTGGCAGAGAAAAAGATTTATGGCAATTAGTTGATTATGTTAGTGGGCTTTAGGTTTCTTTATTTTTTTTTATAATAAGTTCTCCCAGTTATTACTTAGTATTGGTTTAAAAGATTCTTTGCTTATTTAAAATAAGATGTTTGATGAACTTTCCAATCGATTTGAAGATGCCGTAAAAGCATTAAGAGGAGAAGCTAAAATTAATGAGAATAATGTTGAAGATGCTCTTAAGCAGGTTAGAAGAGCCCTTTTGGAAGCAGATGTAAGTATTTCTGTTGTTAAGGAGTTTGTAGAGGAAGTTAGGGGGAAAGCCATAGGAGAAGAGGTCGTAAGAGGTGTAAATCCAGACCAGAAATTCATCCAAGTTGTACATCAACAACTTGTTGATGTTATGGGAGGAGAAAATGCTCCACTTGCGAGCATTAAAGATGCTCCCACAGTGGTTTTGATGGCTGGATTGCAAGGAGCTGGAAAGACAACAGCCACAGCAAAGCTTGGACTTTATTTAAAAGATCAAGGAAAAAGAATACTTATGGTGGCAGCAGATGTTTATAGACCTGCAGCTATTGATCAATTAATTACTTTGGGAGCTCAGATTGATGTTGATGTATTTAGTCTAGGCATAGACCTTAAGCCTGAGGAAATCGCTTCGGCAGGGTTGAAAAAAGCTAGAGAAGAAGGTTTTGACACAGTATTAGTTGATACGGCTGGAAGACTGCAAATAGATACGGCAATGATGGATGAAATGGTTCGAATAAGAAATGCTGTTGAACCTCATGAAGTACTTTTAGTCGTTGACTCGATGATTGGCCAGGAGGCTGCCAACTTAACGAGCTCTTTTCATGAAAAAGTAGGCATTACAGGAGCGGTTTTAACAAAGCTTGACGGAGATTCAAGAGGAGGAGCTGCTTTATCAATAAAAAAAATAAGTGGCCAGCCTATTAAATTTATTGGAACAGGAGAAAAGGTAGAGGCACTTCAACCGTTTCATCCAGAAAGAATGGCTAGCCGCATTCTTGGAATGGGAGATGTGCTGACTCTTGTTGAGAAAGCTCAAAAGGAAGTAGAGCTAGCTGATGCAGAGTTGATGCAGAAAAAATTACAGGAGGCATCTTTTGACTTTTCAGATTTTGTTAAGCAAATGAGGTTAATAAAGAGAATGGGCTCGTTAGGTGGCTTAGTCAAAATGATTCCTGGAATGAATAAAATTGACGATGGAATGATTAAGAGTGGTGAGGATCAGTTAAAGCGTATTGAGGCAATGATTGGCTCAATGACTCAGGAAGAACGTAATAAACCTGAACTTCTTGCGGCTCAGCCTTCTAGAAGAAAGCGAATCGCAATTGGGAGTGGCCATCAATCTGCAGATGTAGAAAAGGTTTTAGCTGATTTTCAGAAAATGAGAGGACTTATGAAGCAGCTTTCTAGTGGAGGAGGAATGCCTGGCATGGGAGGGATGCCTGGCATGGGAGGAATGCCTGGCATGGGAGGTATGGGTGCAAATCAATTTCAATCTAGGGGAGGTGGAGGAGGATCTTCTAGGAGGAAACGTCCAGTCAAGAAAAAAAAGGGATTTGGTGACCTTTGATCCCTTAGCAAGCTAAAATTAAAAATAGTAAGTGGAATTAATCCACTTTCTACTAACTTCAGTCCTTTTATAAGATAAGCAAAGATGATTAAGCTCCGCCTAAAGCGGTTTGGGAAGAAGCGGGAAGCGAGTTTCCGTTTAGTTGCTTGTAACAGTACTTCTCGTCGTGATGGACGCCCTCTGCAAGAATTGGGCTTTTATAATCCAAGAACTAAAGAAACAAGACTTGATACAGAAGCGCTTAGATTGAGATTGAGCCAAGGAGCTCAGCCAACAGAAGCCGTAAGAACTCTCTTAGAGAAGGGAGGATTGCTGGAAAAGAAAATTCGTCCAGCCGAAATTGTTGGTAAAGCTAATCAGGAAAAGGCCAGGCAAATTGCTAAAGAACAAAAAACTTTGGGAGAAAAAAACTCTCAAGAAAAGGTTGATGATTCAAGCGTTTCAAAAGATGCTTCAGCTGAATAATATCGATGCTTGAAGCCACCTCAACTGGTCGCTTCCAACTACCTCTTCCTGATTCTGATGCTGCAAATGCTTTAGCAGGAGCTGGACAAAAGACACTAAAAAGAATTGAAGCACTAACTGGTGCAAGTGTTGTAATGAGAGGATTACAGCTAGAAATTAGCGGACCTTCTTCTAAATTAGAGAGAGCAGCTGGATTGATTGAGCTTATTAGACCTCTTTGGGCAGAAGGACAAACTATTTCTCGAATTGATTTAGAAGCTGCTTTAATTTCTCTTGATACAGGAAAAAAGGAAGACCATCTTGAATTAGGGAATCAGATAATTGCGCGCGGAGATAGAGGTAAATTATTGCGTCCAAGGACACTTAGGCAAAAGGCTTATTTGGACGCTATGGAAAAAAACGATCTAACTTTTTCATTAGGACCAGCAGGCACAGGGAAAACCTTTTTAGCAACTGTTCTTGCAGTCAGAATGCTGACTGAAAGAAAGATTCAAAGAATTATCCTTACACGACCTGCTGTAGAGGCTGGAGAAAGATTAGGTTTTCTGCCAGGAGACCTACAGCAAAAAGTAGACCCTTATCTCAGACCTTTATATGACGCTTTACATACGTTATTTGGATTAGAAAAAACTACAAATTTGCTTGAGAAAGGAACTATTGAAGTCGCACCTTTAGCTTATATGCGAGGAAGAACTCTTGATGACGCCTTTGTAATTCTGGATGAAGCTCAAAACACCACTTCGGCTCAAATGAGGATGGCTCTTACAAGATTGGGTGAACGATCCAGAATGGTTGTTACTGGAGATATTACTCAAATTGATCTACCCTCTGGGCAATTAAGTGGCCTTGTTGAGGCAATAAAAGTTCTTGATAATATTGATGGAATAGCTATTTGTAGGTTGACTTCTTCCGATGTTGTTCGCCATCATTTAGTTCAAAAAGTTGTAGATGCTTACGAAAAGAGAGTTAAGCAATGAGGAGATCCGCACTAATAAACTGCATTATTTAAGATTTTTCTGGCAAAGTATTACTAGTTAGACGGTTTACTATGCCAGCCAGCAGTAATTTTCAGCAGGCTATACGAGATGCACAATCGAGTGCACTCGTTGGTCCAAATGTAGTAAATAAAGCCCTCCCGTACGTTGGAGGCGGGATGGTAGTTACGGCATTAGGCGTTATTGGAGGACTCTCAATAATGTCTTCTAATCCCGCGTTATTTCAGCCACTATTCTTTGCAGCTTTTATAGGAGAGTTGGTGTTATTCTTCATGGCTTCTAGCGCCGCGAATAATTCCAATAACGAAAAAGCTCTTCCTCTTTTAACTGCTTTTAGTCTTCTGACTGGCTTTACCTTAAGTGGAATTGTGGCGCTTGCAATTGGAACCGTTGGCATTGGAGCGGTTGGGACTGCAGCTTTTGCAACAGGTATAACCTTTGCTATTGCCTCAAATGTAGGCAGAAAAATGAGCGATAGTGTTGGACAAGCCTTAAGTGGTGTAGTTGGTCTTGGCTTAATAGGTCTAATTATCGCAATGGTCTTTCAGTTGATTGGTGGGATTTTTGCTCCAGGAATGTTTGGAGGAAGCGGACTTGAGTTGATAATTGCAGGATTTGGAACTGTTCTTTTTGTCGGAATGTCTTTTGTAGACTTTTACACAATGCCACGAAGATATAACGATGAACAGTATCTTGCAGGTGCTCTTGGAATGTACCTAACTTATATAAACTTATTTGTATTTATTCTTCGTCTTATGATCGCACTTCAAGGCGGTGGTAGAAGAGATTGAAAAAGATTTAATTTAATTTTCTAAAAGGAGGTTGATATTTTCGACCTCCTTTTTAATTGGTTGCAATGGAATTTATGCTTATTGCAATCTCTAATTTTTGCTCTTCTGAATAGTGCCAATTTTCAAGAAATCTGACTTGATCTCCTCTCCCTTCAGTAGCTTCAAGAAAACTTTCCAAGTGTTTTTTTACAATATTTGGCTCAAGTGATCTTAGAAGATCAGTACATCTTGCGGTTATTCGTTCTGACTTCAATGAGAGTTCTTTATCTCCTTGATTTTTATGATGCAATGACATGGCACTACTCATAACTAAATTTTTCACAGTTAACTCGACTATTAATTCACCTGCTTTCCTTAATTGGAAAACAATAGGATCTGGAAGTCTATCCATTAAAGGACAGTCACTTGAGAGAGCTATTACCAAAAACCCTCTCGCGCCAATTTTTGTTGCAACAAGTTCAGCTATTCTATCTGCGAGAACTTCGTCACTAAGACTTCCTTTCTCCCAAGAATTGCACCACAAACTTGCGACATTCATTGCCTGCTCAAAACTTGGCTTTTTCTCGCTCATGGCTTTAGCTAATACCTTTTTTAAGGCTAGAGATGGAGAGTCTTTTAATGAATAAACATGAGCACTTTGCCAAAAAAGATTTTAGGTCTGGTTTTATTGCCCTAATTGGAAGACCGAATGTGGGAAAGTCAACTTTGGTCAATCAGTTGGTTGGTGAAAAAGTTTCAATAACTTCACCTGTAGCACAAACGACAAGAAATAGACTCAGAGCAATTTTAACTACACCTAAAGCTCAATTAGTAATTGTAGATACACCCGGGATTCATAAACCGCATCACTTGCTTGGCAAAAGATTGGTTCAAAGCGCAAGAGGTTCAATTGCTGAGGTAGATCTTGTCGTTGTTATCTTTGATGCATCATCTCCTCCTGGCAAAGGAGATGCTTTCATTATTGAATTATTGAAAGGTCAAAAAAACCCAGTCTTATTTGCCTTGAATAAATCTGACTTAGTTGAAAACAGCTATTTTGAAGCTAGAGAAAAAGAATACAGATCTTTCCTCCCAAACCCTTCTTGGCCAATGTTTAGCTGTAGTGCAATTAATGGTAACGGTTGTAATCAACTTGTTGAACATATTTCAGGACTATTACCTCTAGGTCCTCATCTTTATCCGTCAAATATGGTTTCTGATCAACCAGAAAAGATTCTCCTTGCTGAGTTGATTCGTGAACAAGTGTTGTTTAATACCCGTGAAGAGATTCCTCATAGCGTGGCTGTTGTTATTGACAGAGTTGACGAAAACTTTGTAAAAGGTGGAAAATCTTCGCAGAATTTGCGTACAGCAATTTTAGCTACTGTTTTAGTAGAAAGAAAAACTCAGAAAGGGATATTAATAGGGAAGGGTGGAAGCATGCTCAAAGTAATTGGAAGTGCAGCAAGGATTCAAATGCAAAAATTGATAAATGGACCTGTGCATCTTGAGCTTTTCGTAAAAGTTGTTCCTAATTGGAGGAAAAGTCCTTCTCGTTTGGCTGAATTGGGTTATGACGGGCAGTAAATCAGATGACTTTTTGCTTTGATGTAGTAACTCTTTTACCCAAGGTCTTTGAATCGGTATCTGAACAAGGTGTTATTGGGAGAGCATTTTCTCAAAAGATAGCTCAATTAAATATTCATAATCCTCGAGATTTTGCGACTGATCGTTATCGCAAAGTTGATGATGAACCATATGGAGGAGGAGCTGGAATGGTTCTTAAACCAGAGCCAGTATTTGCTGCATACCAATCAATTAAAAAGAGACCTAGAAAAAGAGTTTTAATTCTTTCTCCTCAAGGGATTCCTCTTGTTCAATCTGATTTAAAGAGATGGTCAATAGAACATGATCAATTGATTCTGATTTGTGGACAATATGAAGGATTTGATGAACGTATAAGAACTTTGGCTGAAGAAGAAATTTCGCTAGGAGACTTTGTTCTTACAGGCGGAGAATTGCCAGCATTAACTATCATTAATGGAGTTACAAGACTACTCTCTGGAACTTTGGGGGCTCCTGAGTCTTTATTAGAAGAAAGTCATGTTGACGGTCTTTTGGAACATCCTCATTACACTAGACCTGCTGAGTTCCTTGGAATGAAAGTACCTCAAGTTCTAAAAAGCGGGGATCATCAAGCTATTTCTAAATGGAGGAATCAGCAAAAGGAACAACGTACGAAAATAAGAAGACCAGCTCTTTATGAAAAATGGCTATTAAGAAACCCTTCTTTTCAAAAGGAAAGAAATTTTACTAGCACTAGTAGTGTTGAATTTCTTAAAAGTAATGAATACGACCCAGTTGATGATCCTTGGTTGGATTGACTAGACTCTTTGCTAATACTTTGTTTCCCTGTGAGTAATCCTTTGCCGGTGTGTTTTTTCTACTTATTTTTAATTCCTGGAGGTGTAAAATAAAGAAGATAATTTTTTTTTAAATGGGTTTAATTAATAGGATATATGAATACAAGCTTTTCAAGTTAAATTTAATTAGAAAAACCTTCAAATCTATATATAAATTATTTTACAATAATAATATATTTATTGTCTTAATAAGGAAACCTATAAATACTTTTATACTTCCACTATTTAAATATAATGAAATTTATAATAAAGATGCTTCAATATGGGAAGATGAAATACTTCATAAAACAGAATGGTTTGCAAAGATAGAAAATGAGTATGAGAAGAAATTCATAAATTATGTTTTATCTAACACGAATCCCAATGATGCAATTTTAGATATTTGCTGTAACCAAGGGAGATTCCTCAAAGAATTAAAAAGAAATAATTATAACAACTTATCAGGGTTTGATATTATGAAAAGTGCGATTAATCTTTTAAAAAATAGTTATGAATATAAAGCAGGTGGTATATATGCTGAACATAACTTAGCGCAGAATTACATAAAATATTCAAAAAATAACTTTTATGATTATGCTATTACGTATACTGCATCAATAGAACTTTTGCACCCAAATTTTAATATTTTCAATGAGCTTTATAGAATAACAAGAAAAGGATTTATATTTGTTATTGCAGAAAATCTGCATTATTATCCACGTTTTTACCGGCTCATGATTAAGAGAGCAGGGTTTACAAAAGAAAAAACATTAAAAATAAGTCCAACATTAACTTTAATGCACTATATTAAAAATGATAAGATCTTCTAACTTAAAATCTTACAAAGAAGAAATATATCAAGTAGGAATATATCAAGTAGGAATATCAACCACTTAGGCATTTGTTAACAGCAACCTCCATCTATGGTTTTCTCTCCTAACTAGCCTTCCCTGTGTAATAACAGGAATTTCTCTTGCATATACATTTCACAGTCAATTGCACTTGCTAACATGTATATAGGGTTAAACAGAATTAAATTTTGTCTTAACAGAAGTCGTTATTGAATCCCAGTTTTATCCCAGTCTCTTTTGCCTCTCTGTAATCCGTTGATATGACAGACTCTTCACCTAAGCTGCGTATCGGAAACGGTTATGACATGCATCGCTTGATTCCAGGGAGAGATCTGATCTTAGGAGGTGTCAAATTAATGCATCCCAAAGGTTTGGGCCTTGACGGTCATAGTGATGCGGATGTTCTTACTCATGCCATTATGGACGCTTTGTTAGGAGCTCTATCTTTAGGTGATATAGGAAAATACTTTCCTCCAGATGATCCAAAGTGGAAAGGAGCAGATAGCTTACTTTTGCTTGCTCAAGTAATGGAGCTTATTAATCAACGAGGATGGAAGGTTTCCAATGTGGATTCCGTTTTGGTCGCAGAGAGACCGAAACTAAAACCATATATTGAAATTATGCGAGAAAACATTGCAAAAAAACTTGGAGTTTCAGTCGACCTTGTAGGTGTAAAAGCCACAACCAACGAGAAGTTAGGTCCAGAAGGTAGAGAAGAAGGAATTAGTAGTCATGCAGTAGTTTTGCTAGAGACAATATGAAATTGTCTTTTTCTGGCATTCATTGGACTAATGCAATTGTTTATTTTGCAATAGCAATAGCCTTCTTTTTTTTTAATCCTCAGAGTATGCATTCAGAAGATCTACATTCTTTAGATTCTATTGATAAGCCTATTGTGGAACACTTGCGCTTAAAAGTTGAAAAGAAACAAGTCAAATCATGGATAATTGCAGAGAAAGGTAGTTGGGAAAAATGGCTGGCTCAAAAAGAAGGATTCTTGGGGAGGAATCTTTTTTGGGATCCTTTAGATGAAGAAGCTACTTTGCTGATAACTTGGAAAAGTAGAGAAATATGGAAAAATATTCCTCAAGATGAAATTGCAACTGTTCAAGAAAAGTTTGAAAATATAGCTCGCGCTGAGACAGGAATTAAGCAAGGTAATCCTTTCCCACTTTTATTTGAAGGAGAATTATTGCCTCAGTGAACTATTTGCATTCGCGCTTGGATCTTCATAGATTTCAAAGATTAGGAATGGTTGAGGCCATATGGGGAGAACATAAAACAGTAGAACAGTTAGTTGAAATTTTAGAAAGTCTTAAAAAACTAGGGAAATTGGCTTTTGTTACAAGAGTGAATCAGGAAAAGGCAGGAAAATTAATTGATCTTTTCAAAACAGCTCAATTCCATGAAGATGCTCATTGTTTAACCCTCGGCGATCCCCTTATTGAAGATAACAGTCTTGGAATGGTAGTTATTTTAAGTGGTGGGACAAGTGACTTAAAGGTTGCAGCTGAGGCGGAATTAGCTTTGAGATGGCATGGGATAAAGACAAAATTATTGCTTGATGTTGGAGTTGCTGGTTTGCATAGGCTACTTTCTTCTCTGAAGAATATAGAAGAATCTAAGGTCTTAATAGCTTGTGCTGGTATGGAAGGCGCATTGCCTACAGTTCTTGCTGGGTTAATGCCTCAGCCTGTTATAGGTGTACCTGTTTCTGTTGGATACGGAGTTAGTGAAAAAGGAAATGCTTCTCTTAATGGGATGCTTGCAAGTTGTGCTCCAGGGCTAAGTGTCGTGAATATAGATAACGGATATGGTGCTGCAATGGCAGCTTTGAGGATCTTAAAATGTAATAGGACCAGTTCGTCTAAATGTGATTAGGTTTGGAAACTAATTCTTTATTATCACTTGAATTCATATCTAGAAGGCTCTCTATCCAAAGCCGCATAGGCTTTGGAAGACGTTTTTGTTCGTAGCGAAGAATAGCCTCCATTAATACTGGGGTGTTAACCCAATGAATGTGTTTTCTTGGCATTCGATCTCTTCTGTTTAGCAAAAGGTGAACTATTTACTCATCGAGTGCAAGAGTAATTAGAAATAGTTACTCTTTATCGTCATATTTAGTACTCAGTCTAGAAAGCTCGCAGCCATGATTATCTGATTCGACATCAAGCAAACGAGTAACTAGTTCTGAGAGGTCTCTTTGAGCTAATTCACCAGTGCTTTCCCATTTCAGAGAACGAGGCTCTGGTTGTGATGGACTAGACACTTAAGTAAATTAAAAACTGTTTGGATACCCTAACTGTGTTGAAGCGCTAATTTTCGACTTATTGCGCGAATTAGCTAAAAAAAATATAAAGAATTATGGAATAAGGGCCTTTAAAGCCCTTAGTTTTATAAAAATTTTAGATTTGGATATGAAATTAGTAAATCTTCACGGCTTAGGACTTCTCCCTTCCCGTCTGGTTGCCAAATAATTTCTAGGGCAATTAGCTCTGTTGATGTTGTTGATCCAATGATTCTTAAGTTTCTCTCAAGGTCTACATTGGTTTCAATTTTTTGAATATCAATTTCATTTGTACTTGCCAATAGGATTGTTACCGCGATGAACTCTGAAGTTGGGTCTGCGTCTCCAGGTGTGATCCCTAATCCTTGGGAAGTAAGTTTTTTTCCAGAAAAATTTGAAGTTGTTTCTATTTTTAATTTACTTCTTTCTAATAAAGAAAGACGATTGAAGGTTTTTTCTGCTGTCTTAACCGGGATGTTCCCGCTTTCGATGTTTGCGTAAACCCAAAGATGTGGTTCTCGCAATATTGCAATAGTGGTTTCTTTTAATAAATCCTGCAAGCCGATAGATGATTTAGTGTCAGATGTATTGGCTAATTCCCTAAGTCTTTCTTGCAGTTTTTTTGCGCTTGCTAGTAGGCCTATTTGTAATTGAATGATATTTGCAATTTTGTTTGTAACATTATTGCTTGTAATAGTACTTGTGTTTAGTTCGGGATTACTAGATCTTAGTGAGTTAATAATTGCTCCTGAAATCGCTATAAGAAATAAAAAAATAAATAGGCCACCACCACCGAATCCAAAGATAGGTATTAAGAAAGGGAATCCAATACCGCCTCCACCATTGTATTTATTGCTATATCTTCTGTAATTATTTCCATAATTACTAACCCGAGGCATTTGTGGGATTGTGAACTCTCCTCCTCCTATGCGACCTCCACTGGCAGCGCTAATAGGCTGGCAACCTAGAAATAATATTGTGATTAAAGGTAATATGCGTTTAAAAAATTGTGCAAGAACATCCTTTTTAAGTCTCTTGATAAATATTTTAGTTTGATGGAAGATGTTTATCATTTAATTGGGTTTTAATATAAAGAGCCGCCGCCAACGAGTGTAACTATTTCAATTTTGTCATTATCATTTATCTTTTCATTATTCCATCTTAGGGACTCTATTATCAACCCATTTAATTCAATAACTACTAGCTTAGGGTTATAGTTTAATTCTTCTAAAAGTTTATTGATGGTAATTAATTTGGCCTTGCTTTTAAGAATTGTAAGCTCACCATTTATATATACTTTCATGAGATTTCTTTTAATAAATTAGCAGTTTCTAATGAGATGTTCTGGCTATCTAAAATTGCATTGATCACAGCAACTCTTTTGCAGTTTGCTTGCTTAATATTACCTATATTAGTCATGTTTATTCCTCCTATTGCAAAGCACGGTGACTTTATTTTACTTAAGATTTCTTCTAATGTCTCTAATCCCATAAGAGTTTTATTTGGTTTATTTTTTGTTCTAAAAACAGGGCCTATCCCAATATAATCAGAGCCTTCTTTCTCGGCTTTTATTGCCTGGTCAATGCTGTTAGCCGTTCTTCCTATTATTTTCTCCTCGCCTAGTAATTTTCTTGCAATATCAATTGACATATCATCTTCTCCTAGGTGAACGCCATCTGCATCTGTGGCCAATGCATAGTCAATTCGATCATTAATTATTAAAAGTGCATTATATTTTTTGCACAACTGAGCTATTCGAGAGGCTTCTAAGATGGCTTTTTTGTCATTAGATCCTTTATATCGATATTGCACCATTTTTATCCCTGATTTCAAAGCCAAGGAAACACTTTCAACTAAATCGTCTTTTTCTTTTGTAATTAAATAAAGTTTGCAGGAATTGAGCACTGATTGTCGATGCTTATAAGCATTTGCTTGGAGAATAATTTTCTCTACCTCATAAACTTGAAAGCGAATACTTGCAGCAGTTTTGGCTAATTCAGGGTTTGAGATACGGCTAAACTCCTCCAAAACTCTTAGCGATTCTTCAATGCGCGCACAGTTTGCATAGATAATATCAATACTCCTTTTTCGATTAATTTGTTGGGGATGACTTAACAATGCACCTGGGTCTGTTAGTGATGAGCGAGCTTTTTTATATTCCTCAAGGTGATGCAAACTAAGTTGATGTCTCCAGTCTTTTAGTTTTAAAACTAGATCTTTTCGTTCAAGTCCAAATCGGCACCAATCTTCTATGACTCGAATACCTTCTCGAGCCCTGTCTAAATTGGCGTCTAAAAGACGAGATGTTTTTTGTTCAGTAGGAGGTGTGAAATTCATCGATTTCGTGCCAACCTTGGGATGATTGCCTCATCCTCAAAGTAATGGAGAAAAGTAATTCTGATAGCACTATGAATGTGTTGGTATGGGGAGTGGTCTTGTTGGGTGGAATAGCCCTTTTTGTAGTTTGGGGGCTTTCTAATGCTTACCCTTCTCTTTCATAGACTTGTTAGGTCATTAATTCCTCATAAATAGTTTTAGCTTGATCAACATCTATTCCTATTTGTTGAATTAATTTTTGGATATTAGGAAATTTTTCTTGATTCCTTAATTTTTCTATTGGTTCAATAATTAACTCCTGTCCTAATAAATCTATTTTTTGATCTATTAGATGTACTTCCACTGTTGATGGAGAAGAAGGGTCAATGGTTGGTTGTGGTCCTAGATTCATTACTGAGAGATATTTATTCCCTTTTTTCTGTTCTATAGCCCATGAGGCATAGACCCCTTCTCCAGGAAGGAACTTTCTACCATTAATTTGGAGATTTGCTGTTGGCCAGCCTAATTGGCTCCCCAGGCCTTTCCCTTTGATAACAGTCCCTCGAAAACTATATGGCCTTCCTAAGAGATCTTTGGCAACTCTGAGCTTTCCTTCTTGAAGGGCTGAACGAATACGACTGCTACTTATTCTTCCTTTGTCATCATTAATTATTGGAACTATTTTAATCTCTATTCCTAAGTCATTTCCAATTGCTTTCAAAGTTGATGAATCGCCTTCGCGATTTTTGCCAAACCTGAAATTTTCGCCAACTCCAATTACTTTAGCTTGAAGAGTTTTGTGAAGAATTTCTATTATAAATTGTTCTGCACTAAGGCTTGCTAACTCCAGATCAAATGGAACTAGAATTAGTTGCTTGACTCCTAGTGGATCAAGTAAGTCTGTCTTTTCAGAGGGTAAATCAAGTCTCAGGCGAGATTCTCCAAAAAGAATTTCTCGCGGATGTGGCCAAAAACTAACAACAGAGGGTATTCCTTTATCGGTGTCAGCTATTGAAGTTATTACTGCGCGATGCCCAGCATGTAAGCCATCAAAGCTTCCTAGCGCTAAAGCTGTAGGAAGGGTTGCTTGCTTTGGGGAGCAGAGTGGAATCAAAACAGACGTGCAAATATCTCGCTTAGGTGGCAAGTTTGTATTACAGCCAAATATATCCTGATGGCAGATCAACTTGATTTCCAGTTGCTTTCTTTGGGAATGCGACGAATGGGCTGGATTCGTTTTTGGATTCAGACAGCTCTTGGAGTGATCTCTGCGGGGATATTACTTTTTTATAACGTTGGAGGGAATTTAGGGAAGGGTACATTGAAGGCAGCAGGGCTTTCGTCAGGATTATCAATTACAACTCTTAGCTTTTTTATTCTTCTTTATAGCCTTTGGCAGGGCTGGTTAATTGTTCAAAAAGGAAGAGCTCTTAGTACTCCAGTCAGGCCAAGTCGAGGAGAGACCAGTCGGTTATTGAAGAGAGGAGTGATTGTTGATTTGATTGGATTAACCCTTTCTGTAATTGGATATCAAGCGTTGGCAGGTGCCTTGACAGTTCAAGCGGCCTCTCAAGTTTCAGGTTTTTTTGGAGGAGCAATGATAAATGCAAGAAGTGCAAATGTAATGCCTACATTCCCTATAACCTCTATAGAAATGCTCTCAGTTTTGAGCAATACGCAGTTGTTGATGGCTCATTTAATTGGTCTGATTTTTTCTCTTTGGCTACTTCAGAGAATTTATAGAACCTAAGATCCTAATTAATATTTTTTGAGATTTTTGGAAGTTCTGAAATTTTTCCTCTCCAAAATAAATCTGGCTGAATAGGAGTTAGTGAAGGGTTTTTCTTGTCTATTTGAGCTACATCACTGGGCCAGTTAGTAGGACCATCTCCAGAAGTTGTTAAATCCTTGATAGCCTCTCCAGCCATCCAAAAGTACGTATTTCCTCTTGGATCTATCCTTTTACTAAATTGCTCTTGGTATTGTCTTATTGATAATCTTGTCCAACCTAAGTCACCCATTTCTTCAGGAGGGCATGGCGGTACATTGAGATTGAGAAGAAGATTCTTTGGCCAATTAGATGATAGTGCTGATTCTGCAATGTCCATGGCTAATTCACCTGCATATTTGAATTCTCGCCATTGAAAACTAGCTACACTCACAGCTAGTGATGGAAGGTTATCTAAGGTCCCTTCAAGTGCAGCAGCTACTGTCCCTGAGCAAAAAACATCAGTCCCCAAGTTAGGCCCGTGATTGATTCCAGAAAGTATCAAGTCAGGTCTGTCGTGTAAGAGTTCGTTTAGTGCAAGTTTTACGCAATCTGCAGGAGTTCCATTACATCCCCAGGCGGTTATTCCGTTTGTAAATAATTCATCGGCTCTTTCTGCTCTTATTGGTGATTGCAAAGTAATTCCATGTCCTGTGGCTGAACGTTCTTGGTCAGGACAAACTACTGTTACTGAATGCCCTCTGTTGGCTGCGGCTGCGGCGAGCGCCCTTAAACCTGAAGCAAAAACTCCATCATCGTTACTAATTAAAATTTTTAAAGGATTCATTGCGAAAATTTTGAAAGTGAATAAATGCTCAGGACTGATTTAGAGTTAACTATGTGAAAAATTTTTGCCGTGGATTCAACAGTATCTCTTAAAACGTTAATTGATGAACTTGAAATCTTAGAAAAAGAAGCTGAGAAAGAAATTAAGGGAGCTATTGAGCAAGAGTCGCTAGAGAAATTAAGAGTAAGTTTTCTTGGAAAAAAAGGAAGATTATCCGTCCTTTTAAGTTCAATGGGAAAACTACCAGGACAAGAAAGACCAATTATTGGGCAGAGGGCAAATATATTGAAAACAGGATTGCTTGATTTGATAACAAAACGACAAGAATCTCTCAAATCAGAAGATTTAAAAAAAATAATTGCTAGTGAAGCTATTGATATTACAGCTCCGCCTTCGGGAATCCCTTATGGCCATAGACACCCTTTGATTTCAACAACAGATAGAATTACAGATATTTTTTTAGGATTGGGTTATGAAGTAGTCGAGGGGCCAGAAGTGGAGAATGATTTTTACAATTTCGAGGCTTTAAATATCCCTCCCAACCACCCTGCAAGGGATATGCAAGACACTTTTTATTTGGACGATAATTTGCTATTACGTACCCATACTTCCCCTGTTCAAATAAGATTTCTTGAAAATAATCCACCACCTGTGAGGATTATTTCCCCTGGAAGAGTTTTTCGAAGAGATGCTGTTGACGCAACTCATTCCCCTGTTTTTCATCAAGTGGAGGTTTTAGCAATTGATGAGGGGTTGGACTTTAGTCACCTACGAGGAACCGTTATGGCTTTTTTAAAAGAATTCTTTGGTGACCTTCCGGTCAGATTTCGAGCGAGTTATTTCCCCTTTACAGAACCCTCTGCAGAAGTTGATGTTCAATGGAGGGGCAAATGGTTAGAAGTAATGGGTTGTGGAATGGTTGACCCTGCAGTTTTAGAGGGCTTAGGAATAGACTCTGAACGTTGGACTGGTTTCGCAGCTGGTCTTGGCGTTGAACGATTTTGTATGGTTCGCCATGAAATAGATGATATTCGGAGGCTTTTTAATAGTGACCTTCGTTTCTTAGAACAATTTTAGATAATTCAAATCATTATTATCATTGACTTTTAATTGACATTTAAAAAAAAAACTTATATCAAATAACTAAATGATTCATTCTTTACTTTGTTTTGATCAGTGTCGAGATTAGGACTGATTGTTAATGACAGCAAGGAGCTTGCTGAAAATACTGCGTTAACAATTCAGCAGAGACTTGAGGATGAAGGCCATCAAGTAATAAGAGTTAGTAGTTCTGGAGGAATGGTTGGGTTTGCGAATCCAGACCAACATATGCGAATGCTTGGGTACAACGCATGTGTGCCAGAAGGCTTTGATTCTTCAATGTTAATGGCATTTGTGTTGGGAGGAGATGGAACTGTTCTCTCTGCTGCAAGACAAACGGCCCCAGTTGATGTTCCGATTCTTACTATTAATACTGGACATTTAGGATTTTTAACTGAGGCTTATCTAGTTGACTTAGATAAGGCAATTAAACAAGTTTTAGCAACTGATTGGGAAATAGAAGAACGTACTAGTTTAGTTGTCAGTGTTATGAGAGGAGAGCAACGAAGATGGGAGGCTTTATGTCTCAATGAAATGGCATTACATAGAGAACCTCTTACCAGTATGTGCCATTTTGAGATTGCTATAGGTCGACATGCTCCTGTAGATATATCAGCTGATGGCGTGATTCTTTCAACCCCGACAGGGTCTACTGCCTATTCCCTTAGTGCGGGGGGACCTGTAATTACTCCTGGTTGCCCTGTAATGCAATTAACTCCAATTGCTCCGCATTCACTCGCCTCTAGAGCATTGGTTTTTAGTGATCAAGAACCTGTAACTGTTTTCCCCGCCACTCCAGAGAGATTAATGATGGTTGTTGATGGGAGCGCAGGATGTTATGTATGGCCTGAAGATAGAGTTTTAATTAGAAGAAGCGACCACCCCGTTAAGTTTGTGAGATTGTCAGATCATGAGTTTTTCCAGGTGCTTCGCAATAAGTTGGGATGGGGGCTTCCTCACGTAGCCAAACCAGATAGGTAATATGATTTTTAAATTTAATAAGCAACTTTCAGGTAGGGTTTGCTTGCCCTTTGACTATAAATACTGGATTCATAGGTTTCATTCTAGTGCCATCACTAAGGGGCATGCCTCTATAGGCTTGATATTGACTTACTTTTGATAGGCAATTATTCGCTCTTAAAAGACTTTCTACTTCTGCGGCTGCTTGAAATGTTGAGAGAGGAATTACAACAATTCCTGGTGGCTTAAGTCTTTGAATGATTATTTGTAGGATATCCCTTCTATTAATTCCTCCTCCTCCCAGTATGACTCTATCTGGATAGGCAAGTTCTTTTGGGAACATTTTACTTTTAAAAGTTCTTAATACATCTGACTCGATAATTGCAGATGGATTAACCGATAATAGTGATGCATTTGCATTGATAAGTCCTTTTGCTCCTACTCTTTTATCTAAGGAAAGAAGTTTTAAGTTAGGCCTTATTCTTAATGCTTCTAGGCCAATGCTCCCAACTCCAGCACATATATCCCAAAGGACACCTTCTTCTGGTAGTTCAAGTTCGGCAAGTAATTGAATTCTTATTTCTCGTTTAGTCATTAGTCCAGGTCTATCTGAATACTGGAGGTATAGACCGTCTTCAATGCCAAATAGAGGAAGCTTTTTCTCACTTACTTTAGGGCTTTCTCTCAAAAGTATTACGATGTTTAGAGGATCTATTGTTTGATTGATTTCTTCACTTGGAAGAAATTTTTGAATATTTTCTTTTTCATGCCCTAGTCTTTCAAAAACCCAGAATGAGTAAGTTCCCTCAAGACCGGAGGCCCTAAGAATTTTCCTTACTTCTTGTACATTGCCTTGATTAGGGTCTGTTAAAACTGCAATTGCTGGCGGTCTCTTTTGTAATAGTTGTGCGAGGGGATAAGGGTCTCGACCATGGAGGCTAACCCAACTTGCATCTTGCCAGGAGCGACCTAGTCGAGCAAAAGCAAGTTGTAATGAGGTAGGTGCAGGGTGGAAATGAAGACTTTCTCTGGGGAAGTGTTGCGTTAGCAGTCTTCCAATCCCAAACCACAAAGGATCTCCACTTGCAAAAAGAATGGTTTTCTTTTTATTTGTTTCAAGAGTGTCTATTAATACATTGGTTTTATCTGTTGAAATCAATTCTGGGATTGGGACCCCAGTATTTTCCTTTTCCCACCATTGAGGAATAGATTCCAAAACTCTTATTGGAGCGGCAATCCTTTCTGCCGTAAAAATAATTTCATGCAAAGAAGAGGTAATTGACTTGAGGCCTCCTGCATCAATACCAATTATGTGAATTGAAATTTGATCTTTTGTCATTTTGCGTTTGTTAGCTAAAAATTAATAGGCAATTCATTAGTGATTGATTTTATAAAAGCAGAACATAACCTTAATACTAAAAATAGAGGCTATCTTTGGAAAAAGAAGGAACACATTTGTCTCAAAGGAGGCAACGCTTGCACGAACTATTGATTGCTTTGATTAATAGAGAAGAGGATTTGCAGTTAATTGATGCAGAATCTCCAAGATTTGATGGCATTGCAAACTCATCAATAAGTCAAGATTCAGCGAAGTGGTTGGATCGCAATAGGCGTATTCTTAGTAAATATCAATCTTTAGTTAGATCAGCAATCACGCTTGATGCATTGCTTGATTCAGAACAAATCGAGGATGTATAAGGTTATAGGATTAATTAAATATCCAAGTAACTCTTTTATTCTCTCCCTGAGAACTGATTTAAGTGTTCTTGTAGCGGAATTTTCAAATTCCTTGCATTTTGGATATGAGAAAAATCTTTTGTTTATTGCTGAGGAGAATAATTGTGGAGATTCAAAATAGAGATATTTTAAATTCTTGGGTCCCATGGATGCGGCGTGCATTGCAGCTGGCTTCTCTTGGGGAAGGTTTTACAAGTCCCAACCCATTAGTTGGAGCTGTTGTTCTTAATGCTCAAGGGTTACTTGTTGGAGATGGATATCATCGTCAAGCAGGAGAAGCTCATGCTGAAACAGTTGCCTTGAACCAAGCTGGAGATAAAGCGAAAAACGGAACTTTAATAGTCACCCTTGAGCCATGTTGCCATCATGGACAAACTCCTCCATGCACTGATGCAATTAAAAAAGCGGGAATTAAGAAAGTAATTGTTGGTATGAAAGATCCGGATCCGCGCGTTTCTGGAGGTGGAATTGGTCTCTTAAGAAGTTCGGGTATAGAAGTAATTACTGGTGTCTTAGAGAAAGAAATTGAGAGGCAGAATCGGGAATTTGTTTTTCGTGTAAAAACTGGACGAAGTTGGGGAATTTTAAAATGTGCGATGAGCTTAGATGGGAGAATTGGATTGAAAAATGGCAAGAGCAAATGGATTAGTGGCGAAGAATCTAGAAAAAGGGTTCATTTATTACGTTCAAAATGCGATGCAGTTGTTGTTGGAGCCTCTACAGTTAGACAAGATGACCCTTTGTTGACTAGTAGAGGTATTTCGTTATCAGAGCCTATTAGGGTTGTTTTTAGTAGAACCTTAGAAATTCCAATTAAATCAAAAATCTTAGATACTCATGTAGCTAGAACAATAGTTGCGTATGGACCATATGTTGATAAAACAAAATTGGATGATTTCCCAAAAGGGGTAGAAAGGCTTCCTCTTCAGTCATCTGAACCAATTGAACTCGCTAAAGAATTATCAAACAAAGGGTGTAATAAAGTTTTGTGGGAATGTGGATCAAAATTGGCAACAAGTGCACTCGAACAGCATTGTGTTCAAGAGCTTATGGTGTTTCTTGCTCCAAAAATTTTGGGAGGAATATTTTCAATGACACCTTTTGAAGACTTTGGATTTACAGAGATGAAGGAAGTTATATCAATTGATAATTTCTCTGTAGAAAAATTTGGTAATGACTTGCTCCTAACAGGAAGCTGTCCTTAACGATTGTTCTCCATTCATTTATTGCGTTCGGTTCTTACGTAATTTTAGACAAACGTTTCTGGCGAAAATTAGTTAAATTTAGAATCTAAATCACATGATAAGACAATGCCGATTCGTCAGGACGAAAATCAACCGAATCGGCGATTTGGAATTATTAATTTAGTTTTAATAGGTTTTGGTGCTTTATTGCTGTTTAGCAGCTTTTTCCCGAATCAAAATATGCAGGTACCAAGAGTACCTTATTCACTTTTTATAGATCAAGTTAATGATGGAGAAGTAAAAAGAGCCTATATAACTCAAGATCAAATTCGGTACGAGCTTTCTGCTCCACAAGAAGGAGCACCTTCAGTGCTTGCAACTACTCCTATATTTGATATGGACTTACCTCAGAGACTTGAGAGTAAGGGTGTTGAATTTGCTGCTGCTCCGCCTAAAAAACCAAATATTTTTACCACAATCCTTAGCTGGGTTGTACCTCCTTTGATCTTTATTCTTGTTCTACAGTTTTTTGCAAGAAGGAGTATGGGTGGTGGGGGAGCACAAGGTGCTCTAAGTTTTACTAAAAGTAAAGCGAAGGTTTATGTCCCAGATGAAGAGTCAAGGGTGACTTTTGCAGATGTTGCTGGAGTAGATGAAGCTAAGGACGAATTAACTGAAATAGTTGATTTCCTAAAGAAACCAGAAAGATATACAGAGATTGGTGCCCGTATTCCAAAAGGCGTTCTATTAGTAGGACCTCCAGGTACAGGTAAAACACTTCTTTCAAAAGCTGTAGCAGGAGAAGCAGAAGTTCCTTTCTTTATCATTTCAGGCTCAGAATTTGTTGAATTATTTGTTGGAGCAGGAGCTGCAAGAGTAAGAGACTTATTTGAACAAGCAAAAAAGAAAGCACCTTGCATAATTTTTATAGACGAGCTTGATGCAATTGGGAAAAGTCGTTCTGGCTCTATGGGAGTAGTTGGAGGAAACGATGAAAGAGAACAAACTCTTAATCAACTTTTGACAGAGATGGACGGATTTGCTTCGACAGATAAACCTGTAATAGTTTTAGCCGCAACCAACCAACCAGAAGTTTTGGATGCAGCTCTTCTAAGACCTGGTCGTTTTGATCGACAGGTTTTAGTAGACCGACCTGATCTTTCTGGACGTAAAACCATTCTTGAAATTTATACAAAGAAAGTAAAACTTGCTGAGAAAATTGACTTAGATCAAGTAGCACAGGCAACCAGTGGATTTGCAGGAGCAGATTTGGCAAATATGGTAAATGAGGCTGCCTTGTTGGCTGCAAGAGCTAAGAGAACATCTGTTGAACAACGTGACTTGAACGAAGCGATAGAGAGAGTTGTAGCTGGACTGGAGAAGAAAAGTAGAGTTTTACAAGATGACGAAAAAAAAGTAGTTGCATATCACGAAGTTGGTCATGCAATTGTTGGTCATTTGATGCCTGGTGGGAGCAAAGTAGCGAAAATTTCAATTGTTCCAAGGGGGATGAGTGCACTTGGATATACTTTGCAGTTACCCACTGAAGAAAGATTTTTAAACTCTAAGGAAGAATTGCAAGGACAAATAGCAACTTTATTGGGAGGTAGATCAGCTGAAGAAATTGTCTTTGGGAAGATAACTACTGGAGCTTCAAATGATTTGCAAAGAGCTACTGACTTAGCCGAACAAATGGTGGGTACTTATGGAATGAGTGAGATATTAGGGCCTTTAGCTTATGACAAGCAGGGAGGTGGAAGATTTTTAGGGGGTAACAATAATCCTAGACGAGAACTAAGTGACGCTACAGCTCAAGCAATAGATAAGGAAGTAAGAAGTATTGTTGATGAAGCTCATGAAAATGCTTTGAAAATCCTTAGAAATAATTTGCCATTATTAGAAAGTATTTCTAAACAAATTCTTGAGAAAGAAGTGATTGAGGGAGAGGATTTAAAGCAAATGCTTGATTCTTCTTCAATGCCTTGAAAAATAAATATTTTTTTTTGATACTTGACGACAACACTCTTGATGTTTCATAAAGGATCTTTAGGACTTGCTTTATGGAGTCAGTTGCCGGCGGAGTAGCCTCAAAATTAAGCCCTTTAAAAGGTAATAACTTTTTATCTTCATCTGACTTAACTCAAGATCAAATAAATGCCCTTTTTGATCTTGCTACTCAACTAAAAAATGGTGATAGAAGAATAGACCTTGGCAATAGGGTGCTGGGATTGATCTTTAGTAAAGCCTCTACACGAACAAGAGTTAGTTTTCAAGTGGCAATGGCAAGATTAGGTGGTCAGACTATAGATTTAAATCCACAAATCTCTCAAGTTGGAAGAGGGGAACCTTTGGAAGATACCGCAAGGGTTCTTAGTCGCTACTGCGATGTTTTAGCTATAAGAACTTTTGCTCAACAAGAGATAAATAATTACGCTTTTTGGTCCTCTGTACCAGTTATCAATGCTTTAACAGACTCGGAACATCCTTGTCAGGCATTGGCTGATTACCTAACAATTAAGGAGGAGTTCGGAGAACTTAAAGGTCAAACTATTGCATATGTAGGTGATGGAAATAATGTTGCAAATTCTTTAATGATTTGTGGATCCCTGTTAGGTGTGAATGTACGAATCGCTACCCCAGTAGGGTTTGAACCGAAGGATTCTTTTTTAGCAAAAGCTCGCTCACTAGCTTTACCTGGCTCAACTATTGAAATCACCAATGATCCAAGGGATGCAGTTAAAGGTGTAAATGCAATTTATACTGATGTTTGGGCTTCCATGGGGCAGGAAAAAGAACAAATTCAAAGGCGAAAATTATTTGCAGATTTTTGCCTTAATGAAGAATTGCTATGCAAAGCTAATAAAAATGCAATAGTTCTTCATTGCTTGCCTGCGCATAGAGGAGAAGAGATTACAAATGGAGTGATAGAAAGCAATCAAAGTCGAATATTTAGTCAGGCAGAAAATCGCTTGCATATACAACAAGCTCTTTTAGCGGCGCTACTTGGAGGGTTATAGCACTTGCGCTAAACAGATATGATAGGTACATATGTATTGGGACGCAAAAGAGCCTTTATTTCCAATGTCAGAAGAACCATTAACCCCAGCGCAGGAAGAGCTATATAGCTGGCTTTCTGAATACATAGGAACCAATCATCATAGCCCCTCTATTCGGCAAATGATGCAGGCAATGGGGCTAAGGTCCCCAGCACCGATCCAAAGCAGATTGAGGCATCTTCAGGAAAAAGGGTGGATTACCTGGAAAGAAGGACAAGCTAGAACTTTGCAACTTTTGGGAGACATCTTTTCTTCAGGTATCCCTGTTTTAGGTTCAGTAGCTGCTGGTGGATTAGTTGAAACTTTTGATGATGTACAGGAGACCCTTGACTTAACATCTGTACTTCAAACAAAAGGATTGTTTGCTCTAACAGTCAATGGTGATTCAATGATTGATTCTTTTATTGCTGATGGAGATCAGGTTTTGATGGAGCCAGTTCATGATCCTTCTCGATTAAGAAACGGAATTGTCGTGAGCGCAATGGTCCCTGGTTCAGGTACAACCCTAAAACATTTTTATAGGGAAGGCCCTTTAGTCAGATTGGAGGCTGCTAATCCTTTGTATGAACCTATTGAAATAGATGCAACACAGGTGCAAATACAAGGAAAATTATTGGCCGTTTGGAGAAAGACTCATTCATAAATTTTGGAATATATAGATGATTAAAGTAAAAAAAACAAGAGTTAGTATTTTCAATAGTAATTGAATTTTAAATTCACTAAGATAAGATTTGTTCGAATTAATTTTTAGATATTTTTATTGAAAGATATACCAATTCCAGCTCCAGGGTACCAGTGATTTTTTGGCTTTTCTTGAAAGAAAAGAAAACTACGATTTAGCTTTTTTGAAAATCTAGAGAGACAGTCTGTAACATGTGAATTATCTCCAAGTATTATTGACTCTCTGGAAAGTTTTTGTTGAATTTGTAAATACTCACTATATTCATATTCGGCACTATGATCGCTATCATTTATAAATAAATCTATATTATTTTCGATTGCAGCTAAAGATTCTAAAGAGTCTCCATATATTATTTCCCCTATGGATGAATAAGGCTCCACAAGTAATCTTCCAGCATTTGGATTTATATCTGTGCCAATATATTTACCTTCAAATCCCTCAGCTTTGTTCCTTAGTAAAGCACTAGTTAACACACATGACCCGATTCCATGGTCCACTCCTGTTTCAACTAAGAGCTTAGGTTTTAAAATTCTTGTAAATGCATACCAGCCAATCCTTCTGCCATAAGCAAATTTAATATCTTTTCCATATTCAGATATTTGTTTAAGAGAGTTGTTAATAGAAGTAAAAAGTTCTTTGTCTTTTAATAACTCATTAAAGTATGTGTATATCTGATCATAGCTAACTCCTGTTATAATTGAAATAGTATTAGCAAGGTAATCTTTGTTTAATTCTTCTAAGTCATAGTAGAAGTTTGACAATTCATTATCTTTTATGGCCCATTTATTTATTAAAGAAAGCTTTTTATTATAATAACTATAGGCAAATTTCCTTTTCCAGAAAAATAATACTATTGTTTTTATTAATGAGTTTTTATATACAATAGCTTTTGCTATTGCCTTTATATTTAAGTTTTTCATTCAATGCTCTCAGATTATTATTCTATTTTAACATGTAGTAAGTCTTAGAAGAATTATCTCTATATTTTCATGGATATAAAGTTCAAAGTCTTTTAATTGCAGTTGTTTATATAATTTAACCCTTAATCCGATTTTATGACGACATATAACTAGAAATATTTAAACCAAAATAGTTGTTTGATTAAAATCATTACTTTAAAATATTAGAAAATTCATATTACTCATCTTTAATTTATAATATAATAATTAATTATTCGCAAATTCTAGTCCCAAATTTTTTTTGAGAAAGTAAGTATGTTTAGTTTGCATATCAAGTAGATCTCAAGGCCATTTAAGCTATTGGCATATAATTCACTACAAAATTAATACATTTGAGTGAGAAGGAGACTATCGACTATAGAAAACTGTCTGATTTTATCAATAAGTCATTTCATCCTAAGGAGATTGTTTCCTATAACTTGCTATATTAATGTTGTAACTCAAATAAGGGGCCATAGCTCAGCTGGTAGAGCACCTGCATGGCATGCAGGGGGTCAGCGGTTCAAATCCGCTTGGCTCCATCAAGGATTAGAAAAGGTATAGCAATTGATCTGAACTATTTAACATAGAAAACCGTATCGGTTTTCTATGTTAAAGATGACTAATTAAAAAGAAGGTGCACTTGCTGATTGGCAAAATGCAGAAGAGTTAGGAGACGAAGAAGTAGAGAAATGGATCAAAGATTTAAAATACAAACAAACTGAATCAACTAAAGATGCGCACTCAGGAAATCAATTATGTGAAGGAAAATACCGTTGCTCATTTCTTGAAGATCTTGCCCTAATTTGAACTTTTTATTAAAGAATAAATGCTCTATTTAATTAGTCAATCATACTTATATAGATTTTATACTTATTCAAATTAGATTGAATTTTTATGAGAGATTTATTGCCTATTCTTGTTAGATTTTTTATTTTTAATTGGCTTAACGCCTCCTCTGACTGAAATTATTACTTTTGCATTACTTTGAAAATTATATAACCTTTCCAGCGTATCAACTTGCTATAGGTTTGTTCTGACTACTCTTTTATGTTAACATAATAAATATCTTATATAGAAGGATAAGTTTATATCATGATAAGCAAAGGTATAATCTTGGCAGGAGGTAAAGGTACCCGACTTCGTCCTTTAACTAATGTTTTAAATAAGCATCTTTTGCCAATATATGATAAGCCAATGATTTACTACCCTTTATGTACATTAATGCTTGCAGGAATTAAAGATATTTTGCTAATAACTAATCCTTTAGATAAGGTTTACTTTGAGAAATTACTCAAAAATGGTGAGCAATGGGGAATTTCAATAAGTTATAAGTTACAAGTTAACCCTGTTGGCCTTGTTGATTCTTTTTTGATTGGAGAAAAGTTTTTGGATGGTAATTCAGTTGCTTTAATCCTTGGAGATAATCTTTTTCATGGAGATGGATTAATCCAAAAATTACTAGATATGAGTAAATTGAGAACAGGAGCAAAAGTACTAGCTTATCCAGTAAAAGATCCAGAAAGATATGGAGTAGTTGAATTTAATTCCAATGGTAATGTTTTAAGTTTATCTGAAAAACCAAAGTTTCCTAAAAGTAATTATGCAATAACTGGACTTTATTTCTATGATTCAACTGTTGTTGAGAGGTCAAAACAAATTAAGCCGTCAAGTCGCGGTGAGCTTGAAATAACAGACTTAAATAATTTATATCTTGACGACAATCAACTCTCTGTAGAGCTAATGGGTAGGGGAATGGCCTGGCTAGATACTGGAACATTTGATTCACTCTATGAGGCTTCTGGATATATTAGAACCTTAGAATTAAGACAAGGGTTTAAGATAGCCTGCCCTGAAGAAGTATCTTGGAGAAATGGGTGGATAAATGATTCTCAGCTTGTTAAACTTGCTAATAGTTCTATCTCAAATGATTACTCAAGCTATCTAATGCAACTTCTGGAAAAATAATTACTTCATACACATTAATTGAGATACTTACTTAAGTTGGTAGTAAATGTGTCGTGGTACAATAGGCTTCCTATAAATTTTCAAAGGGCTTAAAATAAACAATATTATCTCCTTAATCCATAAAAGAGTAATGTTATCCTTGCTTACTTGCCCTCTCCATTTGAAACTACCTTCATTAAATAATATATTTAATAAATATGTATACTTACTATAAATATACGAATAAGTTTCTTGAGGTATTTTATATCCTTTAGATAGAAGAATAAGACCGGGTCTGTTATTTATAAGCCTTAGACCATGAAAATGATATAAAATACAATCTTTACTTAAGAACTTAGCTGCATTCCATGGCCCTTGAATAGAATATTCTTTATTTAAAATATGAACCTTATCATTGAATCTTATCGGGAATTCATCCAGATATTTCTGATCACCAAACTTATTATCTTCAACATACTGGTAACACCAATTAATACAACTTATCTCCCACCATTTTCTTATTGGCTCACTTTCATTGCGTTTAAAGATTATAAATTGAACGCAATACTTTCCTGATTTCTCTGATTGATCATATTCTGATAAATAACTATGAGATGTTATTAAAACACTTTTTCGACTGTTATTAAACTCTTCGAAAATAGGTTGCGGAGATTTTATAAAAAACATATCAGCATCTATATAGGTAACTCTTTCGATGGACTTATCAGCTTCGAAAACAAATCTTGGAGCAAAAGGGCTTAGCGTCCATATATATTCAACTTTGTTTCTTGAAGATTTTACTCTAAGTAACTCTTCTGTCTCGACATCTTTTAAATTAATTAGATTTATACTTTCTAGTCCAAGAGCCTGTAATTCATTAAAACAAATTATATCAACGCATACTATCCATAATATAAATTTCCCTTCATTTTTAACTAACGAATTATAGAGACAGAGACCTTGAGCTATGAACTTATGATCAAATACAGTTACATAATTTTCAGTATTTACTTGATCAGCCCCTAATTCATCTTTGCTTAGAATGGGTTCTTCGTATTCAATTTTGCTTTTATTTTTATTCATCTATTAATTAACTGTAATTTATTATTCTTAAATTAAAGAAGATACACTTGAAATTAATAAATAAATTTATTATCTCTATATTTACTTTCATCTATGTACCTAATGGTAATTCATGTTACCATACTTATTATTTTCTTTGCATCTTTCATTCAAATCCGATTGTTTTTCCTCAAGTTGTTTATAGCATTTATTTAAAATGGAAAATAAATTTACCACCACAATAAATAATGTATTAGTCATTGGCTCTGGTGGAGCCGGACTTAGATCAGCCATTGAGGTAAAGCTAAGAGGTCTATCTGTTCAAGTCTTAAGCAAAAGATCCAAAATTGATGCTCACACTGCTTTGGCTGCGGGAGGAATTAATGCGGCTTTTGGGAATGTTGATCAAGAAGACTCATGGCAACAACATTTTGCGGATACCTTTTTAGAAGGCTATGGATTAGGAGACCCTAGATCTATCGAAATAATGGCCCAAGAGTCTATGGATCTAGTTAATGAGTTAGAAGACTGGGGAGCTGATTTCGCTAAATTAAATAATGGTAATTTTGACCAGAGATTTTTTGGTGCCCATACCTATAGAAGAACCTGCTTCTCAGGTGATTATACTGGAAGAACAATCTTAAATACATTATTAAATAAGGCAAATTCACTAAATATTCCTATTGTTGATAGTCAATATGTAACAGAATTATTGGTAAGTGATGGTACATGCTTTGGAGCAATATCATTCAATATGAATTCAGCTGAAAAATCAATTCATTTAGCAGATGCAGTAGTAATTGCAACTGGTGGACATACTGGTATATGGAAAAGAAGTTCCTCTCGAAAAAAAGAGAATACTGGCGATGGCCTTTATCTTGCCTTAAAGGCGGGTTGTAAATTAGTTGATATGGAAATGGTTCAATTTCATCCTACTGGAATATTAAAGCCTGATGAAATTGCAGGGACATTAGTTACTGAAGCAGTAAGAGGAGAAGGAGGTAAATTATTAAATAGTAACAATGAAAGATTTATGATTAATTACGATAAGGAAAGGATGGAACTATCTACCAGGGACAGAGTAACAATAGCAAACTATTTAGAAATCAAAGCAGGAAGAAACTCTCCGAATGGCGGAGTTTTCTTAGATATAACACACAGGAATAAGGAAGATATAATTAAAAGAATACCTCGCATTTATAGATTATTTCTCAATGAACAATTCATTGATATCTCAGAAACACCAATGGAAGTTGCTCCGACTTCTCATTATTCAATGGGAGGAATAGATGTCGAGCCGACTACTCATTCTACTTGTATAAATGGAATCTATGCTGTTGGTGAGGTTGCCGGAGGTCTCCATGGTGCAAATAGACTAGGAGGAAATTCCTTAGCTGAGATATTAGTTTTTGGTAAAAGAGCTGGCAAAGCAGCTTCTCTTTATTCTCAAAATAAAGAGTATGTATCAAGGCCAAATCATATCATTCAAGAAGCAACTAAAAATATTGATAAATTAATGAAAAGTGGGAAATATTATTCATCAGTACTTCAACATGAATTAGGTGAAATAATGTGGGAATATTGTGGTGTAGTAAGAGAAGATAATTCATTGCAAGTTGCTTTAGAAAAAATTGAGGAATTAAAGGAGAAAGCGAAATATCTAGATGTCAGATTAGATGGTGAGGGTTGCAGTGATTTGATTTCAACTTACGATTTACTAGCCTCCATGATGTCTGCTGAGGCAACAGTGTTAGGAGCGTTGTCGAGGAAGGAGAGTCGAGGAGCACATCAAAGAACTGATTTCCCAACTAGTAAAAATAGTGAAAATGTTAATTACAAAATACTCTTAACAGATGACTATAAATTAATTGTGCAAAGCAAAAAACTAAGAAAATTAAAAGATAGTCTTCAAGTTATCGTCAACAAGACAAAACCTTTATCAACCTCTAGTGGTATGTTATTAGAGTGAACAATAATAGTAAGCAATTAGGAGTAAAACATTAATTCATAAGTTGTTCTTGTTTCATTTTTCTGCGTTCGAAATATGAAAATACTGTAAAAATAAAAAGTATTGGCATTATACAAGTAAACCTATACCTACTTGTTATTCCCGAATTATTAGCAATAAATGAGAAGGCTGCAGAATAAATGATAGTCAAAGAAAATAAAAATTTACTTGCATAAGTATTAATCTTAAGTATATTTTTAAATATATTAAAGAGAAAATATAAACAAGTAAGACTGGAAATAGTGAATACAAAAGCTCCTAAACCTTTTTGAATTATTCCTAAAGGTAAAACCCAGAAATAAATAAATTTAATCGGGAATGGTGTTTCTGTTGGGTAAGATAAAACTCCTCCCATGCTTCTATTCCATGAACCAAGAACATCGAATATGTCAAAGATACTTAAGTCTGTATAAAAATCGAAAAATTGATAAGAATAGAAGAATAACATTACTAAAAAAGGTAATAACGTTATAGCAGTAAGGGCCTTGGATTTTCTAATTCCCTTAATTCGGGGAATCCTCCCCAAATCTTTAAGACTTACTTTTAATCTCATTGATGGAATAACAAATGCCATAGCAATGGCAATTGTTATGAAAAATAAAAAATATGGTCTCGAGAAAAATATCCAAAGAAAAGAAGGAATTAGGTATCTTAAACCTCGAACACCTGGCGTACTTAGAAAGTATATTAAAGAGGAAACTAAGCTAAATTGGACTATATCTTTACCAAGTACAGTGGTGTAAATAATACAGTTGGGGTCAAATACAAATAAAAATTTTATTAATCTAATAAAACGTAAATCCGAGACATTATTTATTAGGTTATATCGTTTCTCCATATCATTACTTAATTTAAGTAGTAATGATATAAATATAGAACCGATTGATACATATATAAGATTTATATCATTCAAGGAGTCTATAATCCCTCTACAATGTAAAAAACTAGCTATAGAATCATAGCGAAATATAGGTGTTGGTCCGCATGATTTTACAATAGGCCAGTAATAATCAACCATATCCGAATATGGAAATATAGATGAATATTGTTGAGATGCTATAGTCCTAATTATCGCTAAAAGAGCAGATTCAATAGCTTTTAACTTACCAAATCTATTAAAAATAATAAATTGGAAAATTATGCAAAACGTAGCAAGAATCATATTGAGCTATTAATAAATGTATTTTAACCTAAAGTTAGTATGAATCAATGATTGAAAATTCATTTTAATTATAATCACTCTCTATTAATACCATCAGAGTTCAGGACCTTCTTTTATAGATTAAACTTCAAAACACTAATTATAGGATATTGTTATATATCCTGAATAACCTCCAGCTGGGATAAGCCGGACATTTCTTACTCCTATACTATCAAATAATTTCAATATATCTTCTTTATCATATGTGTAGATGGGGCAAGAGTATCTGAATCTTCTTAGAAAATTTCTTGGATTTTTAGCAGGCCATGAGCATACTAAATATTTTGAAGATATATGGGCTTTTGATACAATTAACTTAGCTTCTTTAATGTAATCAAATAAACCTAGAGCAAAGCAAATATCTGTTTCTGGGTAATCATTTATTTCTAACAAATCTACATTCCTTAGGATCACTCTATTCGTTAAATTAAGTTGACTTAAGTACTTAGAAGACTCTTCAAGCATAAATTCGCTAAAGTCCATACCTACTGCCGACTGAACTTTTGCTTCGATTAGTGCTTTAGCGAGTACTCTGCTGGGCCCACAACCCAGGTCTAGTAAGGTTTTCGCTTCTACTAAACCCGCGGTAGTAACAGCTATATTCTCTCTTAGTTTGACAGGCGCGTGTATAACTTCTTCTAGCCATGAGTTTTTATATGTGTTTATAAACCACTTATTTGCTTTAGACCAATAATTTTGAGAGAGATTAGCAGATGAGATCATTGATACATCACTTTACTTCAGATATGCTAACTCTTTGAGAGTTGGCTAGGGCTGTTATTATTTCTTCAATAGCATTTTTGTTGAAATTCCACCTTAAATATATAGCGAATTTTTTTAATATATTTGCTTTAGAAGATATTCCTCTACAAGGATTAATTGGATTTCCAAACTCGTATGGATGAAGATAAAAGGAACTATTATTGGAGGTCATTTTACTTTTGAGAATATAAGAGGTTAGAAAAGATGGTAAAATTCGCCAAGTCGAACCACCAGCTAGGTTTAGAGAGATAAAGCCAAACTTAACAGATGTTAAAGGTATTATTTTGATTACATCTCTTGCAGGGTAATTAGGTAATTTAGATAAGCATTTGACTGTTATGCTTGAATCATACTGATAGCCTGCCTTCTTTAGAATCCTTAAACTATCTAGATAATCACTTCTTGAAATAGAAAGTAATGGTGATCGATATCCTACGACTTCCTTCTGAATAATATCTTCAATCAAGTTTTTAGAGTAAATTGAGTCGTCTAGAAATTCCTTGTTAGTTAACGATTGTCTGCTTACGTGCTTGTAACCGTGAGATCCAATAGCATGTCCATACTGGCTGATTATCTTTGTTAGTTTTGGATGTATTTCTGCTGTTCTGGCATTGATAAAAAAGGTGCATTTTACTTTATTTTCTTTTAGAAAATCTAGTAAGTAGAATGTTTCATCTTTGAAATCATTTGTAAAACTTTTGTAGTCTACTATCTTACCTTGATCATAACTTATAAGTCCAAAATCCTCCCAATCAATTCCTAGGCTATAATATTTCATTCTTCTTTTAATGTTACTTATATTGTATTTTAACAAATAAAATAGTTTATTTGTAGAGTTATTAAAATTTAGTAGGTATTACTTAGACCAACCTTCAACTAGATTATCTAGAGATTTAATTGCTGCTTTGTACTCTTTAATCTTCAAGCTTTCAAATAATGAATCTAATTCTTTTGACAAGTTTTCGTATGATATAGGATATTCCTTCGCACGATAAATTAAAGGATTGATTGTTTTCTCTGCATCTCCATCAATTAATAGTTCTTCATATAGTTTTTCGCCAGGTCTGATTCCAGTTGTAATAATTTCGATATCTCCAATACCGCTCCTTTTATCTTTCACTGTTAGACCACTTAACTTAATCATTTGTTCGGCTAAGTACTTTATCTTTATTGGTTCCCCCATATCCAGTAAAAAGACCTCGCCACCATCTGCTAGCGCTGAAGATTGTAGAACAAGTTGAGAAGCCTCCTCAATTGTCATGAAATATCTTTCCATTTCACTATCAGTTAATGTGATAGGTCCACCTTCCTTAATCTGTTTTTGGAAAAGTGGAATAACTGACCCCGAGGAACCTAGAACATTTCCAAACCTAACCATTGAGTAACATGTAGTTCTGTCTTCTGAATTCTTTAAATATTGCTTATTAGCATAATTTTGTATAATCAATTCTGCAACTCTTTTGCTCGCGCCCATAACATTTTTAGGCCTAACAGCTTTGTCTGTAGAGATCAGAATTACCTGCTTGACTTTATTTTTCTCTGCTGCTCGGCATATTGACTCAGTAGAAAGTACATTATTTGTTAAGCCTTCAATCGCATTCATTTCTACTAATGGTACATGCTTATATGCAGCAGAATGAAAGACTAAGTCTACAAACTCATGCTCAAAAATCTTATTTATAAAATAGTAATCACAAGCGTTCCCAAGTAGAGGTAATATTTCTACATTAGATACATTATTAGAATTAATCTCATTATATATGGTGTAAAGAGCTAGTTCACTTTGTTCTACTAAAACTAATTTAGAAGGATTATTCTTCAATACTTGTCTGCAAATCTCACTGCCAATTGAACCCCCTGCACCAGTGACACAAATAACTGATCCATCAATAACTTTTTCTAGTAGTACTTGATTTGGAGGCGCAGCTTCTCTTCCAAGAAGGTCTTCGATGGAAATAGGTCTTAAATCATTAATCCTTACATTTCCAGTTGTAAGATCTTTTATTGATGGAACTTGCCTTATCTTTATACCCAGATTCTGAACATAGTTGACTATTTCTTTCCTTTCATAATTGTTTATTGCGGGAATAGCTAGTAATACCTCGTCAATTGTACTTGCAACTTCCGAGAGATATTTTTTCGGATTAATACGAACATTGTATAAGTCTCTACCCCATAATCTAAAATCATCATCTATAAACCCTTTGATATTATAAACACCAGTTAGTTGTATTGATGAGGCTAGTTGAGCTCCTGCTTCTCCTGCTCCATATATTATTATATTATTTTTATTAACTTTATCATTATTTTGGAATATTCTCAATATATCTCTAGCAAATATTCTAGTCAAAGAAGTAATGCTAGTTATTAATATCCAAAATAGTATCCATAATCGAGTATTAGATAAGTTTAAATTTAAAAGACTATTGATTATTATTAATCCAAGAGTTAATAGAAAGTTTCTTGCAGCAATTCTGTAGAAGATAACACTGCTTAGGTATCTTGATATACTATTATATTGTCCTGTAAAGCCATACAGAATTATGCCTAAGAATATAGCCTCTAAAGTTATTTGAGCTATTTCTTTTTCGTGTAAAGATGAGATCTGAAGCCCTGTTAAATAAAAACTTATCCTTATAGAGATCAGGATTGAAGCTAAGTCAGCAAAAATTAATACTAGCTTCCTCTTTGATGGTTTAAGCCCCAAAAGATAATTAAGAAATTGTTTGAGTTTAGTTATCATTTTATTTTATCGAATTTAGTAAAACACTTCTAATTATTTCTGAGTATTTATTCATATGAATTTCATTTATAGTTGGATGAACTAAGAACATTAGGCTTGTCTCTCCTAGTAGTTTTGCGTTCGGCAATACTTGAAAACCATACTTAGAGTTCTTTTTAAAGCAATCTTCTAGATAAATTTCACTACATGTACCTGAGAAGGCAGGAAATCCTTGACTATTTATCTCATGCATTATCCTTTCTCTATTCCAATTATCTTTAAGATATCTTTTTTCTAGATAAACATATACTTTGTAGTAAGCATGCTTTAAATCCTTTTTAGGTAGGGCAATTCTTATACTAGGAATTGATTCTAGATACTTAAATAAAATTAAAGCGTTCCTTGTTCTGATTTCGTTCCATTTTGATAGCATCCTTAATTGTATTCTACCAATCGCACTTTGTAATTCTGTCAGCCTAAAATTATAACCAAAGCTTTCATGCATGAACTTATAGGCATACGTTTTTAAGGCTTTACTTTGCTTTAATGAATTTAAACTCTTACCATGATCTTTTAGTGACCATACCTTCTCCCATAGGTCTCTTCTATCAGTAGTTATCATTCCGCCTTCTCCAGCTGTACTTATTATTTTATCCTGACAAAAGCTCCAAGCTGAAATATCACCAAAGCTCCCAACACTTTTAGACCCTATCTCAGCTCCATGAGCTTGAGCACAGTCTTCTATTACGAATATATTTTTACTTTTTGCTAATTTGCATATAGATAGCATATCTGCCGGCCACCCTGCGAGATGTACTACCAAAATTGCTTTTGTAGCATGATTAATAAGAGGTTCAATACTATTGGCAGTAATGCAACCTGAATCTTTATCGATATCAGCGAAAACAGGTTGGGCGCCTTCTAAAACAATTGAAGAAGCAGTAGCGATGAAGCTTCTAGGAGTCGTGATAACTTCATCGCCATCTCCTATCCCAAGTGCTTTTAGAGCAGCTGAGAGAGCTATTGATCCATTTGCTAATGCAATTGCATATTTAGTCCCACAGAAACTTGCAAATTCTTTTTCAAAGTTCTCTGTTTCATTCCCTGTCCATTTATTTACTTTTCCAGAATTGAGAACCTTAACTGCGGCATTGATTTGAGAACTATCAAACTCTGGCCAATAAGGTAAATTCAAAACAGGGATTGTATATGTTTTTAGGGCTAAGATATAGCACGCGCAGGAACTCCTGCCACTCGAGAGCCACTATTAATGTCTTTTAAAACTACTGATCCTGCTCCAATATATACATTTGAGCCAATATTAATATTTTGAATAATAGATGAACCAATGCCTACCCAAGTTGATTTGCCAATTCTTACATTGCCTGCTAAGTGAGCTCCAGGACAAATATGTACTCCTTCAGCTAAAACAACATCATGATCTATAGATGCACAAGTATTAATAATACAACCTTCTCCAACAACAGCATTGGATTGTACTGCAGCTTGCGCAAAAACTACAGTACCATTATCCAAAGTGGCTGACGCTGCAACATATGCATTGGGGTGAATTAGAAAGGGTACTTGATAATATTTTAATAGTTTTTTTAAAATAGAAACTCTCATAGCTGAATCACCTATTGCAACTATTGCTGAATTATAATTAGATTTACAAAAATCACTAGATAAATAGGATATCTTGCCAATTATAGGAATGCCGTTAATAGTTTCCGATTCAATTTCCTTAGTGTATTTATCATCTAGATAAGCATAATCAGAATAACAGCCGATTGCTTGAGCTGTTTCAAGTATCACTCTAGAATGTCCTCCAGCTCCAATAATAAGTAATCTATTCATGAGTTCTATTTACAATTAAGATTAATTTAAATGACCTTTGAAGTGAGTATTAATTGATTCTCCATCTGAATATATTGAGTCCATTCTAATAACTCTTATCATTGTCAGAAACAATATTTTTATATCTAACAGGAAACTTTGATTCTTTATATACCATAGATCTAATTTAAATTTTTTTTCCCACGATATTGAATTTCTTCCATTTACTTGTGCCCAACCACTAAGTCCAGGTTTTACATTATGTCGCCTCATTTGTTCAGGTGAGTATAGATCTAAATATTCAATTAAAAGTGGCCTAGGGCCAACGAAACTCATTTTACCATTTATTATATTTATTAGTTCAGGTAGTTCATCAAGAGAGGTCTTTCGGAGGAATTTACCTACTTTTGAGGTTCTACTAGAGTCTGAAATTAAATCTACATCTTTACTTTTTATACTTTGCATAGTTCGAAATTTAATTAGAGTAAATAATTTACCCTTAAGCCCAGGCCTTGATTGCTTGAAGAATATTGGATTTCCAAGATCTATAAAGACGATTAAACTAATTAATATGTATATAGGTATAAAAATAATAAATAAAATTGATGCTGAGACCCTATCAATAAATTCTTTAAATAAGCAATACATAACTATTAGGATTGATTTGTTATAAAATTTTTCTTAATTCTTTCAATATTAATGATTGCTCAAATTCCTCTGATGACAACCTGGCTTGTTTCATAAGTTTAATAGTTCCATTTTTATCTCTAAGTGTTTTTGATATAGTTTTGGCAAATTCCTTTGCATTATAGCCTTTAGGAATAATAATTGAATTATATCCATCTTTAGTAAGGCAATTTGGACCTTCAATGTTAAAAGTGAATATTGCATTCCCGTTAGCTGCTCCTTCAAGTAGCACGCTCCCAAATCCTTCCCTCATACTAGGTAATATAATTGCAATTGATTTCATTAAATAATTATCAATATTTGATGTGAAAGAAATTGATTCTATAAAGGCTAAATTAGCTTGATTTTTTATATTTTTTTCTATTAAACGCCTATTTATTCCCATTATTTGAAGCTTCACTTCTCTTTCCTTCATCTCTGTAAGCAATTCTTCGAAAATATTTAAAATTAGTGGAAATCCTTTTCTTGCAATTGGCCTACCGATATAACTTAAAACTATAGGCTGACTTTCATCTAAAAAACTTGAAATCTTATTATTTAAATCTGCAGAAGAGAGATACCTGCTTTTATGTATACCACTACATGAACCTGGTAATGGAACTTTTATTGGTTTAAGTTTTGTTAGAAGATTACCTTTTAGATATTCTAAATGTTTTGGTGAAACTGTGATAACACTTGTAGAAAGCGCTATATTAAGTAACTCCATGAAATAGAGTATATATTTGACAATCCCGATAGAATCAATATTTGCAAAACCATGATTAAAATAAACCCTTTCTTTTACTCCAGCTAGCTTTGCTATTGTTAGCGGTAGTAATGAAAAAGAAGTCATATGAAATACACACTTGCTATGCCTATTCTTAATAAAGATAAGATATAAATAAATACAACTTGGTAGAAATAGTAAAATATTACTGTCGTAGGAGAACTTTACATTGAACCAGTTTGGCATCCTAATTATATTTTTACTTTTTGTATGGCAAGGTGTTAAAGATTGATAATAAATCATAGTCTTATCTGACGAGCTAAGACATATAGGCTTTAGCCAGATGTCAACAGCTATATTTCCGTAGGCGAAGTGAATTTCCAAATCTTTATTGAGCAATAATCTTGCTATTGAATCTCTTCAATAATTTTAAGATAAATAGTCTGTACTGCCAATATTGGCTAACAATATGATATTGGTATAAATAATTTATATCAATATACTCTATATAACTTTTAATTTTATTCTTAGCGATAAAACCATTAGCATTTATGTTAGTAATTTTAAATCTCTTAGAGTAGACAAACCTATGATTTGACTTTTTTAGCGCTAAATACTGCTCGTAATCTGCAGCACATAAGTATCTTTCTTTGAATTTATGTCTTTTCAGTGCCTTAACTTCATATATAATAGAATTGTGTGATGAAGGCATAGATAAACCTAGCAAATTTTGCAAATAGTTTATAAGATTATTCAGTAAGTTATTATTTTCTAATCTATATCCACAAATAAGACTTGTCCTGATAATCTTTAGTTTTAGTAGAGCTAATCTAAAAGCGTCAATATTTATAGTATCACCACTATTTATAAATAAGGCATAATCAGATTTCGTAATTTCTATGGCTTTGTTCATTGCATTATATATGCCGCTATCAACTGCTTTGACTATTCTTATGTTATTGCTGGGACTTATAGAAGATAATATTATTGAACTTATATCAGAAGACTTGGAGTCTATAATTAACCAAGAGACTCTACTTTCAGTTTCTAAAATAGAGAGGATGTTTTCTTTTGTTTTCTTAAATTGATAACCAGAGTTCTTGTTAACTGTGATTATATCTATATTCATTTTTGGTGATTGCTAATTTACATTCTAATTTAATCTGTGAATATTCTATATGCCGATATTGCAGTTACTAGTGGGCTTAATGGTTCAGTAATTGCGTTTGCTCCTGTTGTAATGCTCCCTAGTGTACTTGTTGTCACATTAATAATGTCCCCATTTTTAAGTATTGGGTTATATTTTTCTGATCCTCCTCTACTTATATTCATCCTGTATTTCTTTCTGGAAACTGATCCATTTCTATTTACCCTAATTAATTGAACATTGCTTTTATTTCCCTTCATAGGGATTACTCCGCCAGTTTGGAGTATGGCCTGAGATAAAGGGGTATTCCTTGGTATTTCTATTCTTCCTGGCGCTATAACTTGTCCAATTATGCTCACTACAATTGTTTTAGGTGATAAATTAGCTAATGCTTTATCTCTATCAATGTCAGGAATATACTTTGCTTTACTTAATTTAATAGTGTCACCATCGTAAATAAGAGGATTTTGCACATGATTTCCATCTGTTAATAGCTCTATTAAGTTAATGCTTGCCTCTTTGTATTCAGGCTTGTTTCCGGCTAACCTTCTAATTAGTTTTACATTGGTTAGATTTGTTTCATCTGTAATACCACCAGCTACTTGAATTGCGTCAACAAGGGTAGGAAGTTCTCCTGAATATGTAGGAACCTTCGCAAAACTTTCTCCTTTCCCTAATACGTAAATACCAGGATTATTTATTTCCCCTATAATCGCTACTCTAGGAGGCCTCGTCTTAGATACTTTTAAGTGAAGCTCTGGATTTAGTAATTGTGATTTATATAATTCTTTTATCTTATATGAGGCTTCATCAATTGTACTAAAGTTTAGATTTACATTGCCTATTAATGGTAGTCGAACATAACCATCTCTCATTACATTATAGTTACCATTGAATTCTTTTGCACCGTAAAGAGTTAAATATAAGCTATCTCCAGGCCCTATTAGATAATCATTATTATTAATGCCTTGCTCTTTGTTGGTTCTTTTTAAAGCAATCTCTTTATTGTTAGCTTGACTATCTTGGGCAGGTTTTGAATGAATTAAAGGCAAACCTATTAAATCAGCTGAAAGCAGGAAGATAGCCAACAACAGGCTGCTCACAGGTTTCCGAGCACTCAATTTCTTCTCAATAATATTTTTAATATTAGCATAGAATGGGCTTTTTCAGATCTTGCATAAGCGAACCGGAACTTTGCCTGCTAATTTCTGCCTATTTTAATGTAGTATATAAACTACAGGGATAAGAACTACAGGGATAAGAAATATGCTTGAAGATTCAAAGTCAAATCAGTTATCACAGGGCGATGAAACAACAAGAGCTTTAAGTCGTAAAACATTTGCTTCTAATGAAGACTTTATAGAATTTGGAGAAATTTGGAAAGCTATATTACGTAGAAAAAAAATCTTTTATGTAACAGCAAGTTCGATTTTTATAGCTTTTGGAGTAACTACAACCTATTTAAGAATATTTAGACCTGTATATATTGGACAGTTCTCTTTGATGATACAAGATCCAATTGTCAGAAATGAAATAGATAAAAATCTAATGGCTGACGAAGGAATTTTTGGACTTGCAGCCCGCAGTGGAGTTTCCGCTGATGTGCCAACATTGGTCTCTTTGCTTAAAAGTCCATTTTATCTATCAGATGTTGCTAAGGAGTTCAATATTAATCCTCGTTCTTTGGCTGGAATGTTATCTATAGATCATCCTTCCGTATTTGCTGGAAGAAGACCTAGGGGGGTCTTAGATGTTAAATTAGAGATTAATAATAGAGAATTGGGGCAGAAAATACTTGAAGCATTGGCCAAAAGATATTTAGAGGCAGCACTTGAGCAGAAAACAGAGAGTTTAATCGATGGATTGAAATTTTTGAATAATCAGGAACCATCGCTTAGGTTAAAGACAATTGAGATTCAGAGTAAGTTAGAAGCATTTAGAGAAAAATATGGAGTAATAGACCCTACTTATGAAGGTAGAGCCATTAAAATAAAAGAGCGTGATATTAGAGATGACATTTTATTTTTAGAGAAAGAGATAGCCAGTCTTAAAAATGTTAGAAAACAAATAATAAATAGAACGATATCAGCATCAGGTTTTGGTGATAGCTTAGGAGGATTTAATTCTAATTCTGGTCTTGAAGTAACAGAATTTGATAAAGGATTATTAGATCAATTAATTAAAGCAGAGTCTGAATTAGCTGCGGCGAGAACAAAATTCACTGAAAACTCTGAAGTTGTTAAAGGACTTAAGTCTAGATTAAATAAATTAGAACCTTTGGTAATTAAGAATCAATTAAAAACAGTAGACATAGCTTTGGAAATAAATTATAAGAATTTAGATACGTTGAAAAATCAAAGATTAAACAATAAAACTGATTTTCTTGAGCAACCTTATAATATAAAGGTTTACACTAATCTCACTACACAGTTAAAAATAGCAGAAAGGAATTTACAAAGTCTAATGTCTGCTAGAGATAGATATCAATTACAGATGGCTCAAAAAAGTATACCTTGGAGGATTATTTCATCTGCGAAAATGGAATCTTCTCCTATAAAGCCATCAATTCCAATCAATTTAATGTTAGGTATCCTAACTAGCGCTGTTGGAGGAATAGGTGCTTCTCTTTTAAGAGATAAATTAGATTATGTTTATCGTAACTCTTCAGAAGTAACTGAAGAGTTAGATGTTCCTTTGTTAGCTCATATACCCCATGTTACTTTTTTTGAGGGTGTTCGCGAAGATAATAGATTTTTATTTGATGATCTAGATAATCTTCTTGACTCTGAAGAAGACAAAGAAAAAGAGAAATACGAGAGATTTTTCTATCAAGAATCTTTACGTAACTTATACACTTCAATAAGATTTTTAAATAGTGAGAAGCAACTAAAGTCAATTGCTATAACTAGTAGTCTTCCCTCGGAAGGTAAATCACTTCTTAATGCTCTACTTTCAAAAACAATTGCAGAGATGGGAATAAAAGTTGTTTTGATAGATGCAGATATGAGAAAGCCACAACTCCACCATAGACTTGGTGTAAATAACTTGAAAGGTTTAAGTAATGTACTTATAGATAGGAATAATTCTTTAGAAGATGTAATTCAAAAAGTACCTGCCAATGAAAATTGGTTTGTAATTACAGCTGGAACAAAACCTCCTGATCCAACAAGACTACTTAGTTCTAATAGAATGAAAGAAATAAATGATGAGTTAATACAATCTGGCAAATATGATTTAGTTCTTTATGATACTCCTCCAATTCTGGGATTAGCTGATGCTGCTTTAGTTGCAGCGAATACAGATGGAATGATTCTACTTGTTAGTCTTAATAATGTAGATAGATCAATGCCTATTGCTTCGTTAGAAAGAATATATTCTAGCGGAGCTACATTATTAGGAGTAGTCACAAATGCTCTTAAGCCTGAGCTTAAATCAGAGACAAATTCATATTACTCTCAGGTTTACGCAAGTTATGCTATAGATGAACCAACTAAGATTAATGAAAATATCGATGCAGGGATACAAGCCAGAGAAAAGCTTAGTAAAAGGCAGTTAATTAGAAAAGAAATTATTGACTTAATAAAAAAACTTAAAGATAAGGCTGCTAAATTTATTAATTGGATAGAGAATTAAATATTACTATGATTAAATCTGAATCAAATTATTTTAGAATTCATTGGGTACTTGTAGATGAATTGGCTATAGGACGAGCTCCAATTAATATGGGCCATCTTGAAATTCTTAAAACAAATAAGATATCCTCAATATTAAGTCTATGCAGCGAGTCGGAGGCTTCTGCTCCTAAAGAAATGAATAATATGTTTAATTGTAGAAGGGCCTTATTGCCTGACCATAAAGCTGGGAGAATGCCTAAATTGGAAGAATTGGGAGAAGCCTTAGATATGCTTTCTGAGATCAAACAAACCGGCCCAGTATTTGTACATTGTGTCGCAGCAATGGAAAGATCCCCACTTGTTTGCATGGCATGGCTTGTATCACGTCATGGTTTAACTCCACAAGAGTCTCTTGATTATTTGATGCAGGTTCACCCAGGAACAAATCCGCTCCCTGGCCAACTATCTATTTTAAATAAGATCAACATTTCTTAAATCTATCAATAGCTTTTAGTTAATAGTACTATATTTTAATGATTTGATTCATAAAATAAATAAGCAAAATTAGAAAATAAAGTTTAGAATGAATCTTTAATAATTTTTCTTGTGAAATCAAATCATGACTTTAAAAATATAGCTGTAATTGGCGCTGGATATATAGGTGCAGTTCTCTCTGCTGTCTTAGCAGACAAAGGGTTTAATGTAACTGCAATTGATATTAATGAATCTTTAATTAAGATATATAATTCAGCCAATAGTCCATTTAATGAACCTGGATTGCAGGAATTAATTAACAAAACAATAAATAACAATAGTCTAACTGCATCAACAGATATATCAAAGATTACTGAAGCAGATGTTATCTTAATTACAGTTGGTACACCTTTAAAAGAAGATGGAAGTGCGGATGATTTTGCTATTAAATCTGCAATTTCTAGTATGTTGCCATATATAAAGGATGATCAATTAATAATTCTAAAAAGTACTGTTCCTCCCTCAACCACTCAAGAGTTGGTGGCTAAGCCTCTGAGCAAGATTGCTAAAGTTTATGTTGCATTTTGTCCTGAAAGATTAGCTGAGGGTAATGCAATAGAAGAATGTAAAAATATACCTGTTGTTGTAGGAGGAGTTGACGATGAGAGTGCATTATTAGCAGAAGAATTTTGGACTAAATCTTTAGGAGTTGAATGTATCAGAGTTGAAAATTCATCTGCAGCAGAATTAGTTAAACTTGCAGATAATGCTTGGATTGATTTAAATATTGCTTTATCTTTTGAATTAGCGAAAGTAGCAGATTTTCTAGAGATTGATGTATTACCTGTTATAAAAGCAACTAACTCATTACCTAAGGGACAACATTTTGTGAATATACTTTTGCCTTCTATTGGTGTTGGTGGTTATTGCCTTACAAAGGATCCATGGTTTATGAATGCTTTCGCTGAATCTTTTGGCTCCAGTTTTAAGACAGCAGTCACTTCAAGAATTGTTAACCAAGAAAGTCCAATTTATTCTGCAAATCGTTTAGATGAAACTCTATCTTTGAAGTTCCCTAAACTTGAGAAAAATGAAATTCAGATAGGGATATTAGGTTTAGCTTTCAAAAATAATACAGGTGATTGTAGGTTTACTCCTTCATTACCCGCAATTAAAATTTTATTAGAGTTGGGCTATTCAATTAAAGCTTTTGATCCTTACGTGAATGATTCGGATTATGCTCTTTTTAATCCTCTTAAGAGAGCATTTTCAATAGATGAAGCAATGGATGGAGCACATGCATTAGCTTTCTTTGCGGGACATAAAGAATTTGAGAAGATAGATCATAAAAGGATGAAGGAGCTATTGGCTCCAGGAGCAGTTATTTTTGATGGTCGAATGTATTTTGAAAGAAAGGAGATAGAGGCTTTCCTTGAATTAGGATTTGTCTTTAAAGGAGTAGGAAGGTAATGAGTAATAAAATTATGGTTACTGGTGGAGCTGGTTTCATAGGCTCTCACCTGATTAGTCGCTTACTTGACGAAGGATATGAAGTACATAATTTTGATATTCTGCCTTTAAGTAAGGCTTTAAGACTTGAAAAAATCAAAAGCCATAGGAATTTTTATTACACTGAGGGTGATTTAAGAGATAAATCAAAAATCATAGATTGGTATCAGAAAGATGCTTCTCAATTGTTTCATCTTGCAAGTGTCGTTGGTGTTCAGAACTATATAAATGATCCATTAGCTTTGATTGATATTGTCGTAGGAGGAACACGAAATTTACTTGAATTAGCTGCTATCAATCAAACAAGAGTGTTATTCACAAGCACTAGCGAAGTTTATGGAAAAAATCCAAATACACCTTGGGCAGAATCATTCGATCGTGTTTTAGGACCAACTTCAGTTGATCGATGGAGTTATAGCAGCAGTAAAGCTGTCTGTGAGCATATGCTTTTTGCCTTAGGGAGAAGCAGTAATTTGGAATTTACAATAGTAAGATTTTTTAATGTTTATGGTCCTGGACAAGCCCCTATCTTTGTTGTTTCAAAATCAATTTATAATGCGATGAATAAAAAACCTCCACTTATTTATGATTCTGGAAAACAAACAAGATGTTTTACTTATGTTGGTGATGCAATAGAGGGAGTATTTAGAGCAAGTAGAAGTAGAAATACACTTTCTGAAGTCATTAATATAGGCTCTAATGTTGAAACAAAAATGTCAGATTTAGTGAAAAATATAATAGATCTTTCTGGAAATAATTTAGAGCCTGAGACCTTTTACACAAAAGAAAGGTATGGAAAATCGTATGAAGACATACCTAGAAGAATTCCTCAAGTCGAAAAAGCGAAAGAATTACTTAATTGGGAAGCTAAGACTGATATTAATAAAGGAATAATTTTTTGCATGGATTGGGCAAAAGAGAACCCTTGGTGGCTTAGATAAAAGTGTTAATTATTTAATTAATAGAAAAACTATTGCAAGCATTAATTACTCTATTAACTTCTTCTTCTGTTAAAAATGGATGTATGGGTAAACTTAAACACCTATTACAATGATTCTCCGCATTGAAAACTCCTTTTGGGCTTACTCTGTGCTCTAATATTGCTTTTTGATTATTATTTAATATTGGATAATGAATTAAAGTTTGAATCCCATTTTCTTCTAGGTGAAATTGAATCTTATTCCTTGTACCTTCTGCACAAATTATTATGAAAAGATGATTCACATGATTCAACATATTACTAGGCTTAGATAATAAACTTATGTTTTTATTATTTATTTCTTCCCAATATCTTTTTGCAATTTCCCTTCTTCTTGTGGTCCATTCTTGAAGATGCTTAATACGTATATTTAATAAAGCTGCTTGTAACTCATCCAACCTACTATTTAAACCAAGAATTGGATGCGTATAACGGTTGGTTTGGCCATAATTTCTGAGACTTTTTGATTTTTCCATAATTAAATTGTCATTTGTAGTTACAGCTCCAGCATCTCCTATTGCTCCAAGATTTTTTGTTGGATAAAAACTCCAGGCACCAAAAATTCCAAAACTACCTAAGGCTTTGCTTTCATACTTACCTAAGTGAGCCTGAGCACAGTCCTCAACCAAATATATATTTTCTTTTTTAGATATATCTAATAAATGATTTAAATCTGCACTCCTTCCATATAGATGCACGACCAAAATAGCTTTGGTTTTTCTGCTTATACATTCCGCTACTGAGTTTGGATCTAAGCATCCTGTTTTAGGATCAATATCAGCAAAAACAGGAATTGCCCCCGTTTTTTGTATCGCAAGAGTAGTTGCAAATGCTGTAACGGGAGTTGTTATTACTTCATCTCCAATACCGATATCAAGAGACCTAAGACCTATCTCTATAGCATCAAGTCCATTTGCTACTCCAATTGAATGCGTCGTATTACATATAGATGACCAAGACTTCTCAAAATCTTCTACTTCTTTACCTAATATCCACCAACCAGAATTCAAAACCTTTTCTACAGCCTTGACTTGATCTTCTATTAAACTGGATGGTTCTCTTTTAAAATCATTCAGTTTTATAAGATTATTAATACTATTATTCATAAATAATAATTCAAATTCTTCTTATAGAAATCAATTGTAGCCTTTAGCCCCTTATCTAAATTTACTTTTGGTTGCCAATTTAGTAAATTACTAGCAAATTTATAATTACTGTAATAATCTCCAATATCAATTGCTTTTCGCTCTTTAGGAAATGGAATCTTTTTCCAATTTGATCCAGGAATATAACTAGTTAATTTTTTCGCCAGAGATTCAAGATTTATTATTTGATCGCTTCCTAAATTCATTACTTTCCCAAAGCAGTCTTTATTATTAGATGCTTTAATTAATGCATCGACTACGTCATCTACATAATTAAAATCTCTTATTTGAGATCCATCCCCATAAACAAGTATTGGATTATCTGTTAATAAACTTTTAATCCAGACTCCTAAAAATATTTGTCTTGCATCTTTTATTCTCATACCTGGTCCATAAGTATTTGTAAGTCGCAAAACAGTTGATCTTATTTTGTAAACGTCGTTATAAAGTATGTGAAACTGTTCTCCTGCAAACTTATTTATTCCATTTATATCAACTGCTTTAATCTTGTGAGCCTCATCTACGGGAAGGTAATCAGGCTTACCATATACTTGCCTTGTAGAAGAATATACTACTATTGCTTCAGGACAAACTTCTCTGACTACCTCTAATAAACTTAACTGAGCTTTTGAATTTATATTTAAATCATTAATAGGATTTAGCATAGATTCAGTATGACCAGTTTGTGCCGCAAGGTTATAAATAACGTCTATACCCTTAAGCAATTGCTTTAGGGCATTTGTATCCCTTAGATCATTTATATTTATACTAACTTCATCCTTAATATCCATTACATTTGCTAGATTCCCTCCATATTCAGGTATTAGGTTATCTATAATAGTTATTTTATTATTATCTTTTATCAATTTCTTCGCTAAATTGCTTCCGATGAAACCTAGTCCACCAGTTATTAAAATATTCATAATTACCTAGTCAATGAATTGATATAGAATACCTTTATGCAATGGCTGTTTTGCGTCAAATGAATTAACCCATTCGGAAATCTTATTATAACCCTTCAGACTTAAAAAAAGTTGATTTTCATTTATAGGTCTAATTGGATAGCTGACAGGAGTTTCATAATAAAATGGTTCATTTTGTACCCACCATCTTAGCTTATTACTATTTGTGAAGGCTGTTCTATCAATAATTACATATTCAGGTTTTATCTTATTTATGTATTCAAATATATCTTCAAGGCTCTCAAGATAAGTTAGTACACTAGAAAAGATCATAATATTTGGCCTCTCCTTTATTTGATCTAAAGAATTAAAGAATTTTATTGGTAAATTATATTTATTAGATATCTCTTTGCCTTCTTTCGCAAAATTACTTTGCTCTATTATACTGTAACTAATAGAAGAATCTAAAATATCTCTATTATTTATATAGTTACTACCTAAGCCACCCCCATAATCAATTATTAGAAAATTTTTTAATACATACTTTTTTAGAATACTTCTAATTTTAAGCTTTTCTGGTCTTCTAAAAAATGAAGTACCATCTCTCTCATATATTGCACTCCCTTCAAGTAACTTTATAGTCGATTCTCTAACTTTTTTTATAATCTTTGGATGGTCATATCCAACAGAATTCTTAAGGGCATCTTGATAACTTGAATATGGACCAATAAGACTTAAACCTCTTCGTTTAAATGAATATTTATATTTAACAAGATTATTTTTAATTCTAGATAAGAACTTATCCTTGATAATTCTTGTTAATCTAAATAAAAACGATTGTTTTTTCTTGAAATAATTACAGTAGATTTTATAAATATCTTTATCGACACAAGTTTCTATTTTATGAATCTCAATACAATCATCCGATAATTCTGTCACCATCATTGTAGATTTGCCACAGTTTTCACCACTATTATCTAAGCCTATATTTTTGACTAGAGATTTACCTGGATATAGAGTCAATTGATTATTTAGGAAACAACTTGCATGCCAACAAATAGCCCAACTATTATTTCTACCTTTTGATTTATCTTTTAACATTCTCATGTAATTATATGAATTGTTAAGATTAAACTCTTTTGTTAAATTCTTTGACTTTATTTCATTAAATAATTCATTTGAATCACTCCTAAATGAATTCCATCTATCTTTCCATGTTGCCCAACCCCAACAATCAGCACCTCTTAAAAAGAATGAACTTGGCAGTTCATCTTTAATAGGAGGTAAATAACCATGTATTGAGGCGACTTCTTTTTTTTTCTCGTAAATTGATAAACCTTGTATCATATACCTCAGAAAGTTTTTGCATACGACAATATCATCTTCTAAAATAATTAATGAGTTGTATTCTTTAAAAGCTTCAGTAATTCCAAGTGTTAGTGATTTATATAGACCATAGTTCCTTTCCCTTCTAATTAATTTTATACTTTTAAATCCACTTAACTTATTTATTAATCCAACAATTGACTCACTATATTCTTTGTCGGATGCATTACGAACGCCATCTAGGTAGAGTATAAATGGAAGGTCTTTGGATTCCTCGTTTTCTAATAAAGAGTTTAAGCATAACTTTAGGTGATATGGTCTATTATATGCAAAGCATATAATAGCAGTATCATTTTCTGAATAATTCATACTCAGATACTTTTTATAAAATAATTATACTTCATAAAATGATCGATACCATTTTACAAAAGCTTTAGTACCATCTTTCAGTGAAGTTTTTGGTTTGAAATTAGTAATCTTTTCTATCTCAGTTGTATCAGCCATTGTGATCTTGGCTTCTTCAGGTTGCATGGGATGAAATTCTTTTATAGCATTTAAACCTAATTCTTTTTCTAGAATACTTACAAAATCTAAAATTAAAATTGGTTTACTATTCCCTATATTTAGCACTATATGTGGAGCTCCACTTGTGAAGTCTTTATTCATATTGTTATCTTTATTGGATTTACTATTTAAACTTAGAAGTCTAATTATACTTTCAATAATATCATCTATATATGTAAAATCCCGATACATCATCCCTGAGTTATATAATCTAATTGGATCTTTGTTTAAAATTGCCTTTATAAATAGCATAGGTGCCATATCTGGTCTTCCCCAAGGTCCGTAGGCAGTAAAGAATCTAAGACCTATAGAAGAAATATTGTATAAATGGCTATAGCTATAAGCCATTAGCTCATTAGACTTCTTTGTTGCAGCATATAAATTTATAGGTTTATCAACTTTGTCAGACTCTTTGAATGGAACTTTATCATTACCGCTATAGACTGAACTGCTACTTGCATAAACTAATTTTTCAATCTTGAACTCTCTGCAACATTCTAATATATTCATAAATCCTATAATATTTGAATTAATGTATGAATGTGGACTTTTTATAGAGAACCTAACGCCCGCTTGAGCCGCTAAATTAATTACAATATCAGGCTTCTTATCATTGAAAACATCTTTTAATAGATTTATATCTTCGAGATTACCTTTAATGAAAATCCATTTGCCTTTTGCTTTAAGCTCGATATTATCTAATACCTTTAATCTAGCCTTTTTTAGATTAACATCATAATATGAATTAAGATTATCGTAGCCAATAACAATGTTCCCTATATTAATTAGTCTTTGACATAGGTGAAAACCTATAAAACCAGCAGCACCAGTTACAAGTATTTTCATCAAATTTGCTTCATTACATTAATCATATACTATTTTAGAATATTTGAAATATTGCGAAAGGTTTCTATTCTATTAATAGATTATTTGAGTCCTATTAGGTATATACAAATTTAATTCTAAATAATTAATAGATTTTTATAGATTCATTGGAGGGCTTTCCATAGGACCACTTATTTTGAATCCTTCTTTTTTTAATAGGGATTCTTTTAGTGCTTCTTCTTTATCAAAGTTGACCATTTCTGTTATTAATTCTTCTAATGTTGTCTTTGGTACCCAACCCAATTTCTTTAAAGCTTTACTTGGATCACCCAATAACTGTTCCACTTCAGTTGGGCGAAAATAGCGGGGATCTATACGAATAACAATATCTCTAGTGTCTGCTCTGCGTCCTATTTCATTAATACCATCATTCTCCCAAATAATAGAAACACCATTCTTGTTATCACACCAACCAAGTTTGGTCGCACATAGTTCAATAAATCTCCTTACTGTTTCGGTCCTTCCTGTAGCAATAACAAAATCTTCAGGCTCATTCTGTTGAAGCATTAGCCATTGCATTTCAACATAATCTTTAGCGTGCCCCCAGTCTCGTTTGGCATCAAGATTGCCCATGTATAGACATTGATCTAGTCCAGAATTAATTCTTGCTAGCCCCCTTGTGATTTTTCTTGTTACAAAAGTTTCTCCACGTCTAGGACTTTCGTGATTAAAAAGAATGCCATTACAAGCGTAAATTCCGTAGGCTTCTCTGTAATTAACAGTTATCCAATATGCATATAATTTAGCTACTCCATATGGACTTCTTGGATAAAAAGGCGTTGATTCATTCTGTGGAATTTCAGCAACTTTTCCATATAGCTCACTAGTACTAGCTTGATAAATTCTTGTCTTTTTAGATAGTCCTAGGATCCTTACAGCTTCAAGAACTCTTAAGGTTCCCAAGGCATCGCTATTGGCCGTATATTCGGGTGTTTCAAAACTAACTGCAACATGACTTTGAGCACCTAAATTATAAATTTCGTCAGGCTGAACTTGCTGAATAACCCTAATTAAATTAGTACTATCTGTAAGATCACCATAATGAAGTATTAACTTTGGCTCATTGACATGTGGGTCTTGATATAGATGATCAATTCTAGCAGAGTTGAAACTACTAGCTCTTCTTTTTATGCCGTGTACTTCATAACCTTTTTCTAAAAGAAGTTCTGCAAGGTAACTACCATCCTGGCCTGTAATACCTGTGATAATTGCTTTTTTGAGTTTTGGAGGCATGTAAAAAGTTTAGCTTGTATTTATTATTTAAAAAACAGTACCAAAGTTAAAGCCATATGATTGAGAGTCGGATTTTTGCATTTGTCCTGTATCCACAAAGCTTAGGCTGTTGGTTGTATAAAGGTCAATAAACGTATTGTAAGTAGGTGATAATCTAATTGCAAAAGTCCAGTTACTTTGAGATTCTTGTAATGCAATATTAGTTTCTGGTATAAATGCAATAGACGGTGTTAATTGCCAAATAATACTGCTACCAAGACTAACTGGATTACCATTACCACTTGATGACATTTTAGGATTAATATTTAAGCTTGTTTTTGTATTAAAAGAATATGTATTTGACATTTCTGCAAAGACCCAACCGTTTCCCATTAGCCTTCCACCACTTACTCTTAAACTAGTTGATAATAGATCCCCTCTTTCTTGTGAAAATATACTTATCTTTCCACCACCTCTAATATATAATTCACCAGGGTTATGGTATTTATCTATTAATGGATTAGATGAATCTGAATTCTGATTAATTCTTGCTATAGCTATATCGAAGTTGAAGAACTCTGAGGAGCCCCAATCAATTCTGCTTGACCATGTATTATTACTAGTTATTGTATTCCGTACTCTTGTTTGATTTTTATTGATAATTCTTGCTGTTGACACACTTAACCCACCCAGGTCAACATTACTGCTATCAAAATTATCATCAGAATATGAATAATTTGTAGGTTTATAGATTAATCTTGCACTATAAAGTATTTGATTTCTACTTGGAAGTGTGAGAATCCCTGTAGCAGGAGATTGTCCAAACCCATTTGTAAGAGTTCCTTCAAAAGAGATTTTAGAATCTAGTGAGTAGTTTATCCCACCGCTAAAAATAGGCTCTTTCTTGAAAGTTAAATATTTATCAAAACTATTTTGACTTGATCCTATTGGTAAGAATGCAGAACTAAAAATTTTAACTCTTGTCAAAGGATTATAAGTAACACCTAAGCCAAGGCCAAAGTTATTGCCATAAAATTTTCCATTTCCATTCTTATTCCCTTGACTATCAGGTAAAAATACGCCTTTTGGTGCAAAAGTTATTTCGAATTTGCGACTTAAATACCATGTGATAGGTAATGATATAGAGCCTACTATATTATTATTTTCTACCGGACTTGTATTAGAATTAAAGATATTTGGTGAAGTACTTGTGCATCTATATTGGTTACATCCTCCACTTTTAACATTCCAGTTCTCTAATGAAGTATTTAGAGAAATTCGTATCTTTTTACTCTCATATTGCTGCCAACTTAATGATGCACCATAAATTATCCATCTGTTTTCAGGATGCTCTGAATATCCATCAAGAGATGCATGTAAAGGATCATCACTATTGGCATAGAAAAAACCAAGCATCATATCGTCATTTAATCCAAGATCTATTTTTGCCATGTAATTTTGATTACCTGTACCTCCTGCATAATCAGCATCTGAAATAGATGATTTTTGGCCAACTGATAATTGTATATCTCCTTCATTAAGTCTATTGGCAGTAGGTACAGCATTACCCAGTCTTAGTAATTTGGCCTCAAGGTATTCTTTATTTATTTTTCTTATATATATTTTAAATTTTTCTTTTAATGATTTTTTAGGATTTTGATTTTCTATGATTTTAAAATCTTGCTTTTCACCAGAAGGCTTCCATTGAATACTCATCGTTGGAAGCTTATTCTCTTTTTCATGCTTCTTCCATTCCAATGTATAATTTTCTTTAACTTTCTCGTCTGTTGATTCCTTATTAAAGTTATTTGAAATAATACCCTTATTAATATCTTTAGAGATTTCCGAACTTTTCTCTAATCCTTGCGTAGCCATAAGTGGGCTGATAGGCAATATTGGTATAAGCAGTGAAGGGATTAAGAATCGACTCATAATTTAATAGATGAATTCTATGAACTTTTAGAAATGAAGAGATTTCAAGTATGTTCTATTGGCTTTTTAAACATTAGTATTTTAATATAGAAAACTAAAGATCTGATTTGAATAAGACAGTTTTTTAATTGAATCTATTACAATTTTAATTTTTTTGATTTACTTATTATCTTTATTTTAAGATTGATTACCCAATTTCTTTAATAGAGACTTTGTATAGAATTTACTTTTATTTATAACCATTTTGTAAATACTTTAATCTTGCGGAATTGAGTCAAATAGTTTTCTATTTTTATTTGCGAATCTTTTGGTAAATACTTATAAAGTCAGTATTTATATATAAGACAAGATTACTCATAAGCTTTTCTCCGAATATCTATTCTATAGCTTATAAGGCAACATATTTTTTTAAAGTTATTAGTATGAGTGGTCGCAGAGTATGTAATGGACCGATTTATCAAAAGAGTTATATCTTCCCAGCCTTAACCAATCAGTCTTTGATGATGAAACTCTCAACTCTTTAGTGATACGCCCTCTGATAGCGCTCCCTGCAGGATTCGAACCTGCGGCCCACTGCTTAGAAGGCAGTTGCTCTATCCAGCTGAGCTAAGGGAGCACGAACTTTTATTATACATCTATCGTTCAGATTGGTTGCTTCTAGATTACTCGGAACAATAAAGTTGCAAATAATTTTAGCTATATACAATATAATGTTTTATCGACTCAATCTAGTTGTGAATAATTATTCAAAAAAATGATAACTTATCTTTCCTTTTGCTAGCTTGTTTTAGATTAATTTTCTAGGATATTTATTTAAAAGATAAAGCATAGCCAATAATAATTGAGATTTGTGTAAATCATATAAAGCAGAATATTTTAAATATCTTTTTGAAGTTAATTTTATAGACTTTGAGATATAAATCTTAATTATATCTAGATCTTGAAATCATATTTATATACTTCATCTCTAAGCTAAGCCAAGTAATAAAGTATTAATTTATCTATAGAATTTTCAAATAATAAACTTTCAAATTTCTTTTCTATATCTATAAGTATGTTCATCTATGTAAAAATCTTATTTCTTTATTAATTACTCTTTCCCTATAATTGAGCTTATATAGGCATATAAACTTTTTCTTCCAACAATGAAAGGAATTGATTCTAGATTATACCCTGCTCCAAGTTTTATTTCAGTATTAGGATAGTAATATATAGATCTTTTGGGCTCATAAAGAGCCGCTGAAGTAAATGGTGAAGATATTATAAGCTTAGGTTTTATTGATTCAATAGCTCTTCTTGCTGATACCCCTGGAGGTAAGAAGAGAAAGTTATACTTTGTTGATAGATATTCTTTATTTGGGAAATCGTCCCTTTTATTCTTAACTATAATATTTAAATCGAAGTCTTTAGATACTTGACATAGATCTTCTAAAAATCTTGTAATATGGGATTTGCAATTATGTATTGAACCCATCGGAAAACCATAGTAATAACTATAGTCTATAAGCTTTGGTTCAACTGGAAATAATAATACTTTATTTTTTAAATTATCAAAAGATGGAATTTCTATTAACTTGTCAACAAAATCCAAATATCCTAAATAACTATATTTAAATATAGGTTTATAATTTGAAATTGATTTAAGAAATAAGGCATGTTCCTTAGTCCATGTTATTACACTGTAATAAGGAAATGACTCATAATCATAAGACAAAAATGATTTGTCTGAATTGAAAGCAATCAATCTATCGTTTTGAGAATAATAAACTAAATTTGTATAAGCTAAAGGCTGATTATTTGATCTGGCTGGTAATTGAGATAGAGTATTTGTACAATGATGCGAACTGATTGTTTTATATAGATTTCTATAGGGTGCTTTATTGTCGGACTTTAGGTATATATATTCGATGATATCATCTATTAAGAAAAGTATTTTATTCTCTTTAGGCTTGAATATCGATATCAAAAAAAGTAATTCATAACGAATTGCTTTAATGAGGAAAAACCAGAATCTGCTTGCTTTTATTGAATGGTATGGGAACTGATATCTTGTTTGTAAACTTGTATTTAATCTGGAGAATATCCTTTTATCTTTATCTATTAATTTATGGTCTAAAAGGTTTTGGAGAAGTGAGTAATACTTCTTAGATCTTTTATTATTATTTATATATTGAGCTTCTTTTGGAAAATCTAATAATATTGGAGAATCAGCACAAGGTTTCGGCCTCTTCCTTTTGAATAGGTTAACATATATAAATCTTATAAGACTTGCATTATTTAAATGATAGAAAAGAATTAAAATTCTAAATAATAGATTTGATACTTTCCATGTTGAAGGTATATTATCTATTTCGCTATTTAGTCTTTTTCGCCATGTTTTTGGCAAGGCTGGCGGTATTTGGGAAATTCTTCCTAATGACGAATCCTTGATCAGTGAAAGAGAATTACGATTTAAGAATGGAAGCTTTTTAAATACAATTCGATAAGCTATTTCCTTGCAGCGATTATTTATATCCTTATCTGTTAAATCAATAAAGTCTAATCTTGTTTTATCTTGCTCAACAACTTCTTCTTTTAACAGTATTTTTAGAAGAGTATCCCATGAAGACTCGTCGATAAGAAACGCATAGTTCATTATGATTAATATTTTTTGTTGTAGATTTTATGTAGAAGAAGAGCCTTTTAATTTTGATGAAGACCTAAATAAATAATCATAATATACAATAAAACTAACTAACACGAGATGGAATTGATATTTCTATTCTATTCTAGTTCAATAAGTGTTAGGTTTTACGATTTTAAATTTTTGCTAAAATAGCCATCTGATTTTTTGGTTGCTCAGTGAGTGAAAGGTTTAGGTATGATATGGTTTGAAATAAATCAGATGGCTATTTGATTAAGTTACTGATAAATAAATTTAATTACTTGCTATCACTTCACTTCTAAGGAAATGATTTTTGCAAGATATCTAATTAAGCAATAAATTCGAGTAAATGCTCTATAACCTACTAGTCTTATAATATCTAAATCTATCGTTATAGTGGCTAGGAGGCTTACGGAAAGTCAAAAACTTCAACTAGTAGAAGGTTTTCGTTCGGGGAAATCCGTTTTGATTTTGTCCAATGAGTTTGGATGTAGTCCAAATACTGTCAGTAGAGTTGTTAAAAGTTTGATTGCTAATGATGAATACCTTCTTTTAAAAAAGAGTCGAGGAAAGGAAATTCCCGCTAAAGAAAAAATAAATTCAGAGATTTCAGCAGAAGTTGATAAGCTAAAACATAAATCTCAATCAAGAGAGGAATCTATTGATTCCATATCCCAGAGCAAAAATGAGGCAGAAATTAAATCACTAGAGTCTATAGAAACAGCATGCACTCCTATTGAAAGCGATAATGAATTTGATTTAAAAGCTGGTTTTGAAGAAGATCTTTCTATTCGGAATTCAAATATATTCAAGGAAGTTGTTCCTCTCTCAGCAGATTTTGGATTTGAAAATAATGTCCAAAAAGTTGCTTTAAAGAATTTGGATGATAAATTACTTCCCGAAACTGTTTATTTGCTCGTTAACCAAAAGATTGAAATAGAGCCTACACCATTAAAGGAATTTCCAGAATGGAATTTTTTGCCATCAGAAGAAAAAGACCGTAATTCAATATCTTTATTTGATAATCAGAGATCAGCAAAGAGAAGTTGCTCTAGAGGGCAAAAAGTAATAAAAATACCAGATTCAAAAATGTTACTTAGAACCATACCTTTCTTGATATCAAAAGGGATTACAAGAATTATTTTTGATGAGCAATTGATTGCTTTAGATAAATCTTAATCTAGAGAATTTTTATTAATTTTAACTTCTTTAGGCATAAGAGATATAGCAGTTGTGCTTCCACTAAGGAAACCTAGTACAATAGATGAACCTACTATAAAGCCTGTTGGGAAAGGAGCTGTAGAAGTTATTCCTAACTCTATATTTTTTCGATCTCTTAAATTTTGTGATCCAATGCATAGAACAAAAACTAATAAACCAGTTATGGAAATAGACATGGTTAATAAGCGAATTCTTAAAAGCATTTTCACCTAAAATAAATACCATTATTTCAATAATAATGGATAAATTCATATTCTACTTCTCTTTATTAAGCAGTGAATATAGCAAGCGCTTGGATAAACCACTTTCTGTAGAAACTTTTCTCACTGCATCACGAGCAGTATCACCTTTGTCTATTAGAGAAAACATCTGGTTTACTAAATCACTATTAACTACATTTTGATTGTTATTGGGGGGGGGGATCCTCCTAATACAAGAGTAAATTCACCTTGAGGCTTATTTTCTTTGAAATAATTTATAGCATCTAAAATAGTTGGCCCAAAACTTTGTTCAAAACGTTTAGTCATTTCTTTCGCTAAATGAAGTGGTCGTTCATATCCACATGCTTCTCCTAGCTCTTCTAAAAGTTTAATAAGTCTATGTGGAGATTCATATAGCAAAACCGTTCTTTCTTCTTTGGAAATAGTTTCAATTAATTTTTTACGATCTGACTTTTTTCTTGGTAAGAACCCTTCAAAACAAAATCTTTTACTAGGTAAACCACTTGAAGCTAATGCTGTTAGAGCTGCACATGGACCAGGGATGCAAATTACTTCAAAACCTTCATTTTTGGCTTCATAGACAAGTTCTTCCCCCGGATCACTAACAGCAGGCAAGCCAGCGTCAGATATTAAAGCTAAACTTGCTCCTGACTTAAGTAAATCTAATGCTTTAGGTATTTGCTGCTTGGTATTGTGCTGATGAAAGCTGAAGACAGGAGTTGTTGCTCCGAAGCTCTTTAAAAGTAGTTTGCTATGTCTTGTATCTTCACATGCGATATATGAGACATTGCTAAGGACTTTTTTTGCTCTAGGTGAAAGATCTGAAAGATTACCAATAGGTGTACCAACTACATAAAGCACAGATGGACCTGGCTCTTCACGAAAGCTATTATTCTTAGAATTGATTGAATTCATTTTGCCTGTTGAGCTTTCTCTTCCTAATGATGTTGATTTAAAAAATCTTTTAGAAAAACTTCGAGAGCTTAGTTGGGGATGTGCTGATATTTTGATGGCATATGCTAGAGGAGAAAAGCCTCCGTATGGATTTTCTCAATCATTGAATGTACAAGATAATGAGGATGGTCCAGTCTCGGCAGCGGATTTAGCTGTAAATAATTGGTTACTTAAGGGATTTGAATCAACTTATCCATTTGTTAATTGGGAGATTCTTAGCGAAGAAACTTATAAGAGTAAATCAACAAATAATGATTTATTAGATAAAGAGTGGGTTTGGATTCTTGATCCAT